>CAXTZL010000098.1:0-10824 GCA_964248555.1 uncultured Bryocella sp. | reverse complement strand
GCGCCTACGGTCCCCCAGACTGGGCGGTGCAGGAGCGCTTCGACGCGGTGCGGGATCTGCCGGGCGGCGTGCTGGCAGGTCTGCGCGGGGAGGATGGGCGTTGGCTTTCGGTGGTAGGCGGCCACCGCGAACTGGGCACGGTATGCCTGGACTGGCAGCTGAACCGCTCCGGACTGGGAGCGATCTCGCTGGCTACGGCGATGCGGGCCTTTTTGATGGAGTCAGAGATAGCCTGTGGGACAGCGTGGCTGCGATTTGAGAATGGCACCACGCATCCGCTGCAGCGTGCCTTTCTGCGCGAACAGACACACGATTTGTTGTTTGCGCGACGTGTGCTGCCGCCGCGGCTTCTCAAGCGGATCGCCGCGGGCATGGCTGAAGGTGGACCGCTGACGACCGTTCTGGCCTCGGATGCGCTGGTCTGGCACCGGTAGCGCGTGAAGGGCGGATACGGCGGAGCTACTGTTCGGGGTAGAGCAGATAGGGCTGGCGTACCTGGCTGAAGTGATCCAGGGCTCCCTTCCAGGTGGCCGCAATTACGCGTGGGTCGTCGCCTCGGGTCAGTGCTTCCATGGTGGCCTGGTTCGCCACGAGCCGCGCGGCCTTGCCGAGTTGAAACTGCATGGGGTAGAGGCGGTGCAGGGTGCCCAGGAGTTCTACCCCCATCTCGGGAGAGTCGAGCCGGTCGCGGCTCGTGGTGAGGAGGCGCACCGTTTCGATGGTCTGGCCGTGGAAGGGGTAGTGGTTGCTGTCTTCGGCGATCGCCGACGTGCCGGCCTCGAAGCGAACGCCGGGGATCGCGCGGGCGTTCAGGGCGTTTGCGACGGCGTCCGCGTGGAACCAGGCTGGCTGGGTGGGCGAATGGCCTGCACCGAAGATCTCGAAGGGGGTCGCGGTGCCGCGGCCTACGGAGAGGTTGGTCATTTCCAGAAGAGCGACCCCCGGGTAAAGCGTTGCGGCGGCCTGCGAACGGAGATTGGGGCTGGGATTGATCCAGGGCAGGCCGGTTGCGTCGTAGAAGTCGGGGCGACGCCAGCCCTGCATGGGGACCACGGTAAGATCGGCGCCGAGTTGTTTTACCCCGTTGATGTAGCGGGCAAGTTCGCCGAGGGTCATGCCGTAGCGGACGGGCAATGGCATGTAGTTGGTGTAGGACTCGCTACCGGGGTCAGAGACCGGGCCCTCGACGGCGAGGCCGCCGAGGAGACCGGGACGGTCCAGGATGATGATCTTCAGGTCATGGTGAAAGGCCGTCTTCTCCGTTGCGGCGGCTTCCAGAAAGTAGCCCACGACGGTGTCGTAGGTGTAGAAGCGTACCCCGGCATTTTGCAGATCGACGACTACGGCGTCCAGATCTTTCAACTGCTCGTGGGAGGGACGCCTGTCGCTGTCGTGCGGGCCGTAGAGCGAGGTGACGTGCAGTCCTGTGGCGGTGTCGGTTTCGGCGTGGAGGTGTTCGGTGTCCTGAGCGCCGAAGATACCGTGTTCGGGAGAAAAAAGCGTGGTGAGTCGGACACCGTTCCCTTTCAGAAGAGGGCTGTTCAGAACGTCAACGGTTCTGTTGCCGCGGCGGTCCACGCCGGTCTGGTTGGTGAGCAGGCCCAGTCGAAATTGGCCCCCTCGTTGCTTCGCCAGAGTGAGCAGGAGCTGGTTGTGAGCGGCTTCGAGGACGTCGATGCCGGTGAGGGTTTGTGGGTGCTGGTTACCCTCCTGCGGAGGTTCGGGCAGGAAAGCTGGTCCCTCCGCTTTGCTGCGCGATGACAAGCTGAACGAGGCAGGCTGCAGGAGAACTGCAGGCTCCTGCGTTGTGCTGCGCTCCGATTGCGAAGGGTTCTGGCCGGGGTAAAGGCCCAGTGCCTGGGCCGCGGCCGTGGCAACCTCGCCCCGCAGGTTGGAGATAGCAGCGCCCGGGTGGGGGTGAACGGCATTGGAGAGCAGGAGGACGTAGGTGTTGGAACCGGAGTCCATCCAGAGCGAGGTTCCGGTGAAGCCGGTGTGGCCGAAGCTGCCGATGGGGAAGACGCGGCCGCGTGGCTTGGAGTAGCCGGAGTCGATATCCCAGCCGAACCCACGGAGGACCTGGCCCTTGATCGCCGGGAAGTTGGGATCGAGCAGGGCGGGATTGCCGCTGGCGGGTTTTTCCCCTGCGGCAATGGCTGCGCGGTTGGCGGCATTCGCGGCGGCTACCTGGCCAGGGGTATGGCCGGGCTGCTCGGGCGAGGTTAGCCGCTGCAGGGTGGCCTGCTTTAGGGGAAAGGTGCTGGGGCGACCGGCGAGACGGTCGAGGAGACCCTGCGCGAAGAGGGCCATATCGGAGGCCGTGGAGAAGACGCCCGCATGGCCGGCGACCCCGCCCATACGGCGTGTCGTGGGGTCATGGACGGTGCCGCGGAGGAGGTGGTTGAAGTCGGGGTTGGTGGCGGCGGTGCCTTCGTCGTCGTGGGCCGTGGGAGCGATATCTGGATTGGCCGGCGACCAGGTATTTGCGGGGCACTTTACGAGAATGCGGCCCATGTGCGGGTTGTAGGTGGAGATTGCGTTCGCGCCCAAATGCTCGACGGGACCGCAGGTGCGATCGAAGGCGTGATACATCGTGTGGACCATGCGGAGGGGCTCGAAGATGTGCTCGCGGGCATAGTCGTCAAGGCGCTGGCCGGAGAGCGTTTCGACCACCGCGCCGAGCAGGATGAAGTTGATGTCGGAGTAGACGAACTTCGTGCCGGGGGTGCCGGCGAGCGGCGTGGTGAGGGCGCGGCGAATGCCTTCGGTTTTGTCCGGGGCGGCGAGACCCCAGGGGTCCTTGAGGTCGACGTCGGGAGCCTCGCCAGAAAAGTGCGTGAGCAGGAGACGGAGAGTGACGAGGGAACGCTGGGGATCGTGGTTGGGGTTGAAGGCGGGCAGGTAGTGCTCGATGGGGGCGTCGAAGTCGAGCTTTCCTGCCTCATAAAGCTGGCCGATTGCGGTGGCGGTGACGATGCATTTGGTGAGCGAGGCCATGTCGAAGACGGTGTCCTCGGTCATGGGCTCGGCGGGAGTGGGCTGGCCGTCCGGGCCAGGTTCGCCGGCTAGTTTGCGGTTGCCGTAGGCTTGCTGGAAGGCGATCTGGCCGCCATGACCGACAAGGACCACGCCGCCGGGAAGTTGGTGTTGGGCGATGGCATCGATCATGCGTTGCGAGACAAGGGAGAAGCCGGGGGCGGTCGGGATGGGCGTTTGTGCCTCCGCGGACGAGATGCAGATTCGCTTCGGGAATGACAGCAAAAAGAGTAGAAGTGCTGCGGTGACGGCGATGTGGTGTCTTCGCGTGGAGCGGCGCAGGAGGAGGCTGGCGAGGGAGCCAATGGCGAAGGTCGCGGCGGCGCCGATGAGGACGAACCAAGTGAAGGCGATGTGCGGAATGGTGAGGTGACCGAGGTGCACGGGAAACTTTCCTTGCCAGAGCCAAAGGTTCAGAACAAAGCCACACACCATACCTACGGAGGCTCCGGCTTCGGTGGCGAAACGGGTGAGTGTGCCCAGCAGAAAGACGCCGAGCAGGCAGCCGTAGGCTACGGCGGCGATGGAGAGGCCGATCTCGACGACGTGGCCGTGGCCGCCGACGCGGACGGAGTAGACGGCGACGGCGAAGAGCACGACGCCCCAGAAGACGGTAGAGGCCTTGGACAGCAAAAGGCGTTCGCGGTCCGTGGCCTCGGGGCGGGCGCCCATGTAGAAATCCACGACAGTGGTGGAGGAGAGCGAGTTCAGGGCAGCGGAAAGATTGGACATGGCGGCGGCGAGGATGGCAGCGATGAGGAGGCCGGCGATGCCGACAGGCATCTCGCGCACGATGAAGGTGGGGAAGATGTAATCGTTGGTGCGAAAATCCGCGGCGGCGTGCGGGCCGAGGCGCTGTCCGTAGAAGACCCAGAGTCCGGCGCCGATGAGAAGAAAAAAGGCGAATTGCACGAAGATGACGACGCCGGAGCTTAGCAGAGCCCATTGGGACTCGCGCAGGTTGCGGGCGGCGAGCAGGCGCTGCACCATGAGCTGATCGGTGCCGTGGGAGGCCATGGTGAGGAAGGTGCCGCCGAGCAAGCCGGCCCAGAAGGTGTAGCTCTGGGTTAGGTTCAGGGCGAAGTTGAAGAGGTGGAATTTGCCGGCTGCGGAAGCCGTGTGGGCGATAGCTGGCCAGCCGCCGGTGACGTGGTGGCCCAGGGTGAGCAGGGCGATCAGCGTACCGCCGACGTAAATGGCCATTTGCACGACGTCGGTCCAGATCACTGCGGCCATGCCGCCTTCAAAAGTGTAGAGGAGCGTTAGGGCAGAGATCAGTGCGATGGAGGCGATGTCTCCGGTGCCGACGGCCACGCCGACGACAATGGAGACGGCGAAGACCCGGACTCCCTCGGCGGCGGCGCGGGTGAGCAGGAAGAGGCCGGCGGTAGTTTTGTGCAGCACGGCCCCGAAGCGACGGTCGATAAGTTGGTAGGCCGTCAGCATCTCCCCGGCAAAGTAGCGAGGCAGAAAAAGCACGGCTACGACGAGGCGGCCGAGGAGGTAGCCAAGGACCACCTGCAGAAAGCCGAAGTCGCCGGCAAAGGCCACACCCGGGATGGAGATGACGGTGAGGGTGGAGGTTTCCGCCGAGACGACCGAGAGGGCAATGGCCCACCAGGGAATGGTGTTGCCGGCCAAGAAATAGGTTTTCAGCGAGCGGTCGCCGGCGTCACCCTTGGATTTCCGAAAGCTGAGGCCAAAGAGCGTGATTCCGAGCAGGTAAATGCAGATGACGACGAGGTCCGGCAGGCGCAGATGGCCGGGGCCGAGCAGAGAAGAGGAGACGGCAAGGAAGGCGAGCGGAGGGCAACAAACGGGCAAGAATCTCTCCGTCCTGGGCGTTGGGCAGCCGATGGTGGCTTTGGCTTAGATCATAGCGGGACATCTGCGCGGTGCGGGAAGCTTGCACGATCCTAGATTGCCATTCGACCCAAACATCCTGCGTACGAGCGGAGTTTTGCAGGCTACTCAGGGCTGACGACCGGGGCGGAGGGCGCCTGACCCGGCGTGGGGATGCCGAGTTGGGCGGCGGATGGCAGGGTCTTCGAAGCTTCCCAGCCGCGCTGGGCGCTGCGAACCCTGTCGATGCGGGCATACCAGGTACCGACCGTGTAGTCGTAGAGTTCCTGCACGGGGCGAAGGGCGTAGGGACGGTTTGCACGCAGCCAGAGCTGGCTGTACAGGTCCCGGATCAGGGAGTAGGCGTCGACGATGTCTTCGAGGCGGCCGTTGATGCCGCGAATGTCGGAGAGCTCGCGGCTGACCATGGCGCGGGTCTTTTTGTCGGACGAAGCGGCGTCAGCCTGGGCACGGGCATAGCCGGCGGCCATCTCGTCGGCGAGTTGGAACTTGAGGCCGATAAAGTCCAGGCGACGGGCGCCGAGTTCCATGGCGTCGATAGCATCCGGCTCGCGAAGACTCGTAGGGTCAGAGAGCATTTCGTACTTTGGCGTATATCTCTCGTTGTGCAAAGTGCCCGAGCCTGCTTTGGCGGGAAAGGCAGCTCGTGCTTCGGCGATCAACTGCATGGCCTTTTCAGCATGGAGGCGGAGGTCGCCGGTATAGGGGCGGATTTTGGGAGCGTAGGTCTGCCCGTCTTTGGACCATGGATCAAGCCAGAACAGACCGTCGGAGCCGTCGCCGACCTTGGCCTGGAGCTTGAGAACGTCGTGCGCGGCCATGATCTCCAGTTGCGCCTGGTCCAGCTTGCCGGTGAGGTCGCCGTGAAAGATGGGGCCGTAGCTGGCCTGGAAGACCGGGATGGAGCTGGTACCCGGCTGCCAGGCCGCGGCGGCGCCGAAAAGGATGCCGTACCAATTGTTAGCGGCCAGCGCCTCGCCGTCGTCGTACCAGATCGTGTTGAGCTGGCCGTCCGCACCTTCGGCCTGGCCGTCGCGGGTGAACTCCTGGATGTTGCTGAGGCCGGTGTTGTAGTTGGGGTAGACGCGGGACCAGTTGTTGATACCGGGAGCCACCCAGGTCTCGAAACCGGCTTCTGTGAAAGGCTGGATGTACTTTGCAAAGCCTTGCGGGCGCGGGTTGTACCACCAGGCGACGGCGACCGTGTTGGCCTTGAAGCTGGCGGGTAGCGCCTTCAGCAGGCCGGGGGAGTCCTGCGCGATATCACCCCAGAAGAGCAGACGTCGATGCAGCGGGGTGAGGGCGGTATCGATGCGCTGGAGAAAGTCGAGGTAGACCGGGGCGAGACCCTGGCTATCGACCGCGGCCTTGGTGCGACCGAGACCGAGGTCCACCGTTTCATCGGCGCCGATGTGCAGAAAGGGGCCGGGGTAGTCCGCTGCGAGTTCGGTGAACATCTGGGTGATGACCTGCAGAGAGCCGGGCTGACCGGGTGCGAGCACGGCGCCGTGGGGAGTCTCGGCTAGATTGCTGTACTGCTCATAGAGGAGATTGTGATGGAGGTGGCCGAAGGCCTCCTGCTCGGGGATGACGGTGACGTGGTACTGGCGGGCGTAGGCGGTCAGTTCGCGGGCGTCTTGTGCCGAGATCGATCCACCGGGCGGCGCAGGCAGAGGGTTGGAGGCGTACTGCTGGATGTGCTCGAAATAGGGGGAGTAGACGTTGTCCTTGTAGGCGGCGAGGGTGCGGATGAGTTTTTTCTGGAACTCGAGGGTGTCGACCGGGCCGCGGGACTCGTCGTCATGCAGGCCGCGGTAGCGCATGGCGGGCCAGTCGCGGATGTCGGCTGCGTGGAGCACGGGATGGCCAGCCGTATCGAGCCCGATGAGCTGTTTGGCGGTCTGCGCGGCATAGAAGACGCCGGCGGCGGTGGCTCCGGTGAGGGTCAGGGTGCCTGGTCCTGCCGTGATGGTATAACCTTCGGCCTGCATCGGCGCTGGGAAGCCGGCGCCCGAGCGCTTCAGCACCACGCGCAAGCCGGTGCCGCTGGCCGGAAGAATAATGGCCTCCTGCGCCAGAGTCTGGCGCAGATCGTCGGCAGCGAAGCTGTCCTCTGGGTCGCACCCCGTGCAGACCACCTCCACCCCGCTGATCGACTGATCGCCTTTGGCGGTGACCTCGCGGGGCATCGGGATCAGGTGCAGTGTGCCCTGGGCGTAGGAGACGGATGTGGAGAGCAGCAGGGAAAAGGCCAGGCGTGCGCGAAACGGCATGCCCCTACGGTACACGCGAGCGCTTCTGCCAGCACAGGGGCGAAAGGAGGAAACCGAGGATGCAAATGCGCGGCCACCCGCCTGCATCCTAGCCCGATGAGGAGACACCATGAGCGAAGCAAACGACAAGCATGCGAAAGAGCACCACGATCTGAGCGGGGAGGAGGCACGCGAAAAAGTAGGGGCGCTGGTGAAGGGGATTCACATCTGCATGATGACCACGGTGGCTGAGGACGGCTCAATCGATTCTCGTCCCATGGCCCTGCAGAACACACCATTCGACGGCACCCTGTGGTTCCTGACACGCGCGACCTCGGGGAAAGTGGATGAGGTGCGTAAGGACCAACATGTGACGCTGACTTTTGCGGAGCCCTCGGACGGCAAGTATGTCACCTTGAAGGGCAAGGGAACGGCCAGCGAGGACCGCGCCAAAATTCACGAGCTTTGGAACGATCTCTACAAGGCGTGGTTTCCAAAGGGCGAGAATGACCCGGACATTGCAGTTTTGAGGGTGGATGTCAGCAGTGGCGACTATTGGGCCTCATCCGGGAGCACTCTGGTTCGCTACGCCAAGATAGCTGCCGCTGCGGCAACCGGCGGATCTACGCCCACCGGTGAGTCAGGGCATCTCAAGGTATAAGCACGGCGACGTGTCCGAAGGCAGCCCGAAATACGTGGCTGCCTTCTTCCGATTACATGGGCGCGGCCCCATTCACGAGGGGAACGCCCGGCGGTGGCGTGAACTGGAAGGCGCTATCTGGCGCGGGCACATCTTCCTGCATATCGGAGAACGCGAAGCTGGTGATCGCGCCGCTGGTCTCGTCGATCTGAAGGTTGTGAATGACGCCCTCTTTGTTGACGGTGAGGAAGACCGCACGGATGCGTTTTTCCATACCTTTGGGCGTCCCGGAAAGGCTGTAGCCGCCGGCTACCGGAGCCACAGAGAGGTGATCGAACTCTTTCGTGAGCTCGGTCCGGCCCAAAAGAAAGCGGAGCGGTGAGCGCAGATCGTCGATGTCTTTCTCGGGAAGACGGTTCGCCTGGGCATCGCCCGGGGTGTAGCTTATAGCGTTTTTGCCGTCCAGAATGAAAAGTTTGCCCGCGGGAGCGTCGTAGGACCAGCGCATGCGGCCGGGTTTGCGCAGAAGCAGGGTACCGGATTCCGTGCGGTCCATGCCCATGCCGCGGTAGCGTTCGATATAGCGCGTCCGGAGCGAACGGAGATGGTCGTAGCGGTTATCGACGCGGCTGGCGAGTTGCGCTGCGGTCATCGCAGGCGTGCTCTGTGCGCGGGAGGACGGTAAGGCGAAAAGGGCAACCGTCATTGCTATGACGGAGAAAACAAGGGTGTGCGGAGCACAGGAAGACAGGACCCGAACCTGTGATGATTCAGATTCTGTTCTTCGAGGCATGGTGTTTATTGGAGCAATGCCGCGCAACTAGAGCCGCCCTTTGGGTCAAAGCGGATCTCTCCACTCTCATCAGAGCAGTAGCCGAGATTGCCGCTGCGCCCGACGGAGATAGGTGTAGCGGTGATCTGGTAGGAGTTGTACTGATCCTGATTGTTGACGGTGTTTTTGGAGCAGTTGGAGATCACGAAGTTATAGCCGGACTTTGCGCCCGTGGCGAGGTCGTCCGGAATCAACTGCGCGGCTTCCGGGGTCGGCGTGCCGGCACCGGTTTTGCCGCCCAGGGCCGCCAGGGAACAGGCGTAACCGTGACTTGGATAGTTGGAGTTGTACTCCGCCTCCATGGAGTTGAGCATGCGCACGGAGGCGATCGCCGAGGTCTGGTCCGCCTTGATGTGGACCTTCTCGTAGCCCGGGATGGCGAGGGTGATGAGGATCAGGATAATCGACATCACGATGAGCAGTTCGACCAGCGAGAAGCCGGCTTCAGGTTCGCGACGGCGCGGCACAGCGGCGAATTCAGTCGACATACTTCGAGTCCTCTTCAGCATCCTGCGACTTTGGCCGATGCAGGTCGGTGCCTGGGCGCATCGGCAGCGCCACTCGAAGTATAGACGTTCACTGAAGACAACGGTTAAACGCCGGCGAGCGGCTTGGGAAGGGGTCATGCCACGAAAGGGGAGGGCCGAGGTCCGCATGGTTCCGGTCGCCATTGGAACGAAGCGCGTGTTTTTGCGCTAAGTCTGCACGATGATTCTCCTGAAAGCCTGCCATTCACCATCTCCGCAACAGCAAAGGAGGCAAGCGGCGGACCATCTCGCTCGTCGCACAGGGTGGAGTTGCCCGGCTCAGGTAGCCCGTCCGGACTAGCTCGCGGGCCTTACCTGCTCGAACAGTCGATCAAGGTCGTCCAGATTCGAAGCGTCACCCTGACACCCGTGACGTTACGCCCAATGTCCTTCACTGCTTTGTCCAGCACATCTTGGCGGGGGCCCGTAATGAACACGTACGCACCCTCCTCGACAAACAGCTTCGCAGTCGCAAGCGCCAGACTGCTTGTTTCCGCAGTGATTACCGCAACCTTGCCGTCCAACTTCCTCATTTGCTCGCCACGTAATTAACGATAACTCGCACAGTGGGGGATGGGACAGCCGGATTGCCCTGGAGCACGGCGCAGCTATGGCCCGCCGGTAACGGACGATGGCAGCTCATCGCTGCCATCTCCTCTCCATTGATCGTGGTGACGAGCTTACGGTTCCACGGTGTGACCCTGGTTTTTGAGTGCGACCTCGCTGAAGTGAGCAAATTGCTTCGGATCGGGTGGTGCTGAAGGTCTATCTTATCCACCTCGAAATCTTTGAAAATTACCTCATGCTGGTAATTGGAAAAGGAAAGAAACTTCGCGGGCTGGTCTGAATGGTTGAAAAACGTGTGTGGCGCATTGGGAGAGGCAACCACACTCTCACCAGCACCACAGGGAACCCACTCCTGCGCACCTTCCGATGTCAGACGAGCGAAATCGATCTGTCCTTCCAGAACGTAAAAACATTCCGGAAAAGGGTGCTGGTGCAAGGGAATACCACTCTGCGGGGCCAACGTCATTTCGTACATGGAGACCTGGTAGCCAGTATCTTTGCCACGAGCTTTCCATGTGAAGCCAGTGTTACCAAGCTGCACCTGCTGCCCTTCACCTCGACCCAACTTGGTGACTCGGCTGCCAGCGATTCGCTCCGCATCATTAGGATGTTTCAAACGTTTCCTCCATAGAGCTATACGACGCCAATCTACTGCTTCAGGCAACATCCAAGGCTGGTACGTTGAGAGTTTTAGGCCTGACCTTCTGTGCAGCCACCCATTGCCCGATGGCGCTTCCGGTTACTTCGCGCAAACCCGTCAGGGCGGGTTAGGTTTCAGCCCGATCCGGTGGTTGACGGCATTCCGAAATCGCTGCTTGATCGCCGGTAGCGTCTGTGGTCTCGACGGACACTTAGCCTAGACGGAATCGATACTGCGGAATCACTGCTTTCCCCATGTGCCGGGGAAGCGGCCTAACTCTTGGGTTTTGTACCCTTCCTGTTTCAGCTTTGCGCTACAGCCCATGTTGGAACCAAGTTGAACTCAGCTTTGCTCCTACAGCCCATGTTGGCGCCAAGTTGATTTGTCTCTACTTCTGCTTGGGCGCTACAGGCAATGTTGCTGCAATGCGGTTTTGTCGTTCGCTGTGCAAAGCGATTTTGTCAGTG
>CAXTZL010000097.1:0-10956 GCA_964248555.1 uncultured Bryocella sp. | reverse complement strand
TCATCGCCGGAGCCATCACCGGTGGCGATCTCAACATCGACTGCTGCAACCCCAAACACCTGGGTTCGCTGCTGGCAAAACTGGAGCAGTGCGGGGTACGCCTCGAGGTCGGCACCGATAACGTTCGTGTACACTCCGGTGGCAAGCTCGTCGCCGCCGACATGAGCACCGAGGAATATCCAGGATTCCCCACGGACATGCAGGCCCAGTTCATGGCCCTTATGACCCAGGCCGAAGGTACTTCCATCATCACCGAAAACATCTTCGAAAATCGCTTCATGCATGTGGGCGAGCTCAACCGCATGGGGGCCAACATTGCCGTGAACGGCCGCTCCGCCACAATACGCGGCGGCTCGAAGCTGCAGTCTGCGGCGGTGATGTGCTCCGACCTCCGCGCCAGTGCCGCGCTGGTTCTGGCCGCTCTCGTAGCGGACGGCGAAAGCATTCTCGACCGCGTTTATCACATCGATCGCGGTTATGAGCACATTGAGGAAAAACTGCGCGGCGTGGGCGCCCAGATTCGGCGCATGGGTGAAATCTTCGGCAAGCGATGAGGCTCCTCCCCTCGCTAAAAACCATCCGCGCGACGCCCTCACCCTCGGCAACATCCTATAATCAGCCGATGCGGTTGATCGGCAAACTGTCCGCAGGGATGACGCTGTGCGCAGGACTTTGCGGCTCCTCCCTTGTACCCTCGGCACTAGCACAGTCGGCACCAGCACAATCGGCTCCGGCGCAATCTCCAGTCGAGGCGGCGATGCGTAGCCGCGTCGTGCTCGTGCTTCCCTTCGAAAACCGCTCCGGTAAGGCCTCACTGAGCTGGATCGGCGACTCCTTCCCGGATACGCTTGATCGCCGGCTCGGCTCCGCCGGTTTCCTCACCATCTCGCGCGACGATCGCGTGTACGCCTACGATCACCTCGGGCTGCCGGAGGGCCTCCGGCCCTCCCGCGCCACCTCCATCCAGATTGCCCGCCAACTCGACGCCAACTACGTCATCGTCGGCAGCTTCAACGTCGTCAACCAGGCCATCACTGTCCAGGCGCGCGTGCTTTCGGTAGACGACCTGCAACTTTCGCAGCCTCTGCAGGACGGTGCTCCTCTGCCACACCTGCTCGACGCCGAGAACGCCATTGCTTGGAAGGTCGCCAGGAGCATTCAGCCCGGGTTCAGCGTCGCGGAAAGTACCTTCGTCGGCGCGCCCGGAGCCGTTCCCCTTCCCGCCTTCGAGGACTTTATCCGGGGAGACAACGCTTCTGTTCCGGCGGAGCGTCTCGAGCGCTTGAAAGCCGCCGTCGCCTTCGCCCCAGACTATCCTGCTGCTCTGCTCGCGCTCGGCAAAGAGCAGTTCGCGGTTCGTGACTTTGCCTCGGCAGCGGCCACCTTCATGAAAATTCCGCCTGCAAATCCCCTGGCTCTTGAAGGCGGCTTCTACCTGGGCCTGTCTCGCTTCAACTCCGCAAACTACGCGGGCGCGGCGGCGGCATTCCACTTCGTCGGCCAACACCTTCCCCTTCCCGAGGTCCTGAACAACGAAGCCGTCGCCGAAAGCCGGCAGGGCCAGGACGCCACGGCGCTCTTCCAGCGTGCCTCCTCAGCCGACCCCTCCGATGAGGATTATCACTACAACCTCGCCATCAGCTTCTACCGCGGAGGAAACACCGCCGCCGCTCTCGCCGAGGTTGCGGCCGCATTAAAGTTGAAGCCCAACGACTACGAAGCCCATCAACTGGAAACCCAGCTCCACTCCGTCGCTCCCGGAACCCATCTCGGCACGGAAACCGCGGGCGCCTTCAGTCCGCTGGAGCGCATTCGCCGCACCTATTCGGAAACCAGCTATCGCCAGGCTGCATTTCAACTAAATCAGCTGCGTACCGCTCGTCTCGCGACACTGCCGCCCCCACAGCAAGCTGCGGAGTACACCGCGCTCGGCCGCGAGGCTCTCAGCCAGGGCCTGCTCCCGGAAGCCGAAACCCGCTTCCGTTCCGCGCTTGCCTCCGATCCCAAGGCCGCTGAAGCGCAGGCCGGGATCGCCGAGGTCCGTGAGCGCAGCGGCAACGCCGTCGAGGCCCGCACGGAGGCCCTGGCTTCGCTGCGCCTGCACCCCAACGCCCCGGCTCTGCTCGTACTCGCACGGCTGGATCTCGCCAAGGGTGCGCTGAACGTCTCCGCGGATGAGGTCTCCCAAGCCCTGCAACTCGATCCAGCGAATGGAGAAGCCCTCGCACTTCGTCAAACGCTGCAAAGCCACGGCCGAGCCGTTCACTAGATGAACGGTCCACGACGCGCCAACCATGGATCTCCACACCAACCTCCCACTGCTCCGTCACCTGTCAGCCGACGGGGCGGTCGCCCTCGCCACCCTGGGTGTGCTGCTCGTCTTCTTCGAACTCAATCGGCCCGGAAGAATCTGGGCCGGCAGCCTCGGCCTATTACTCTTCCTCCTCGCGGCAGCTACCCTGCTTGGCATGGAACTGCGCTCCTGGGCCGTGTGGTCACTCGGCTTGGCCGCGGCCCCCTTTCTATGGAATCTGTACCGCCGCGTGCCCCTTCCGCTGCTACTCCTGGCTACGCTGGCCTGCATCGTCGGCCTGCGCGGTCTCGTTCAACCGGCAGCAACTTCCCCCGTGAACATTCCCACAGCCCTGGGTGCCGGGACGGTGTTGGGTACCGCCTCCGCCGCTCTTAGCCGCATTGCCTACCGCGCGCGACGCGCCAAAGCATTAGACTAGGCATTGATATCGCTCCGGAGTACGCCCTTCTTGACCTCCCCGAAACAGACCTCCCCGAAACAGACCTCTTCGAAGCAGATCGTCCCGCACCTCACCTCGAAGGCCCGCACCTCGCCCTCACGCGTCTCCTCCCGGCGGCTCGCCGGCTCCGTATCTCCTGCGGCAGGCAGTCGTCTCTCCCGTCTCTTTGCCACAGCGGTCCTTCTTGCGGCGGCAACACACGTTTCCGCTCAAACCACGCTCGACCGCCAGCTCTCCTACCTGGACCTTGGCTTGCAGGGCGTCGGCCAGTTTACAAAATCCGTCTCCGGCCCGGTCGTTCTGCCCGCGGTGGACACCGGGGCTCTTGTCAGCCAAAGCGTCTCGAGCACCGTCGGCCTGCTCGGCACGCTGCGTTACACGCCCAAGCCCTACTTCGGCGTGGAGTTCAACGGCGGCTACGTCCGGTACACGGAAAACTACAACGTCGCTCCATTCCAGATCCAGACCCAGGCCAATGAATTCACCTTCGGCTATATCGTCACGCCGCCTTTCCGCATCTTTGGCGTGAAACCCTACGCCTCCGTCGGCGCAGGCACCATTCGCTTTGCCCCGACACGCGGCGGCGGCCAGGAAGCCCCGTCAGAAGGCCGTATGGCTGAGTATTACAACGTCGGTTTCCAAAAAGAACTCTTCGCCGACAACTTCGGTGTGCGGGTTGGCTTCCGGCAGCTCTTCTTCGAAGCTCCCGATTTCGTCCAGAACTATCTCACCATCAACAAACACACCGTCACCACCGAGCCGATGATCGGCTTCTATCTCCGCTTCTAATAGCGCCCGGGCCTGGCAAGTGCAAGCTGGTGAACTGCAATGAATGAAATCATGGACCATAACGACGCTCCGTCCTCACGGCATGACCGCGAGTTGACCCTGGGAACTGGAACCATCCTGGGAATCTTTCTGGGCCTCGTCATCCTGTGCGGCGCCTGCTTTGGCGTGGGCTACACGCTCGGCCACAAGTCCCAGCCCACCCCCCTGGCCCTCAACGACACCGCCGCCGACTCCGCAGGTAGCTCCAGCGCCTACAAGCCCTCCGCCGGCTCGCCCGCTGACAGCACAGTGGTTGTGCCAACGGTCACGGTGGCCCCGGCAGCCGCTACCGCCGTGCCTGCCACGCGCAAGCCGGCGCCCGTCGTGCGCAAGCCGCCACCGCCGGTAGTTGCCGAGACAGACTCCAATGACGGGGATCTCGTCACCGCGCGCTCCGCGGAGCCCGCCAGGGTGCCGGCCGTCAAACCTGTCCCTCCCAGCGCTCTGCTCCCCTCCGTCAGCACATCGACCGGCACCGGGAGCATCATGGTGCAGGTCGCCGCCGTATCGCACCGCGAAGATGCCGATCTTCTTCTCGGCGCGCTGCATGCAAGGGGTTACACCGTCACCGCCCGGCCCTCGGCAGGCGATTCCCTAATTCACGTGCAGGTGGGCCCCTTCAGCAGCAAGCCTGCCGCGGAGGCCATGCGCCAACGCCTCATCGGCGACGGCTACAACGCCATGCTGAAGTACTAGATACCTCTCGCAACTTCAGAACCCCGAAGCACGACGTAGGGCCATCTCCATGCGCTCTCGCACCGCGCTCATCAGCGCCTCCCGCGTAGCAAATTCGTTTGGCCGCAGCGCCTCCAGGAACTCCACCGTCACCTCGCCTGGCTGCAAGCGCAGGCTGCCCCGCCGCATCCGCGTCGCCGTGCCGCGAATCACCACCGGCACCACCGGAGCCCCCGTCTCGGTTGCCAAAAAGAACCCACCCTTGCGAAAGGGCAGCAGCTGCCCGTCCGGCGAACGCGTCCCCTCCGGAAAGATGGTGATGTGCAGACCATGCCGCAGTGCCTCCCGCGCAGCCGCAATACTCCGCTTGGCCTCCTCGCGCGAGTGCCCACGGGCTACGGGGATAAACCGCCCCATACGCATCGCCCGTCCCAACAGCGGAATCCGCATCAGGCTCTGCTTCAACATCACGCTCGTCATCCCCGGAAGGGAGGGCAGCAGCACCGGCGGATCGAGGTTTGATACGTGATTACTCATCACAACGCTCGGCACGGCGGGCAAATGCTCCAGGCCCAGCACCCGCACCCGCACCCCGGCCGCCCGCAGCCCCAGGCGAAGGATCCCCATCGCCCAGCCGTACATCGCATCCGTGTTGCCCCGCAGCGCGGACCACGGAATACCCACCAGCGCGGCAGGCACGCCAAGGCTCACTAAAACCAGCAGAAAGCGTGCCGAGGCCCACATCGGCCTAGCTCACCGGCTGCAGGCTTTGCGCCGCCACCGCCGCCGGCAGCTTTTCATAAATGTTTCCAAAGCCGCCGTTTGAAAGCACCGCCACCACATCGCCCGCACGCAGCCGCGGCGCGATCGCACGCACGATGGCGTCTGCATCGGCTCCCATCTGTGCCGCCACGCCCAGCGCTGCCAGCCCCGCCAGTACGCGCCCCGGCACCAGCCGCTCCCCGGCCGGAATGGCCTCACTCTTGAAGACCTCCGCGATCACCACCTCATCCGCGCATGACAGGCTTTCAATCAGCTCCGCCTCAAACACATTCCGGCGCAATGTATTGGACCGCGGCTCCAGCACCGCCCACAACCGACCTCCGCCACTCCCCAGCGGATAAGCCGCCCGCAGCGCCCGCAGCGTCTCCCGAATGGCCGTAGGATGGTGCGCAAAGTCATCGATGACCGTCACTCCACCCAGCTCCGACCGCACCTCCAACCGCCGCTTCACGCTTTTGAAGCTCCCCAACGCCGCCCGGATCGCCTCCACCGGCACGCCCTGCCCCGCCGCCAGCGCCGCCGCAGCCGTCGCATTCAGCGCATTGTGCTCCCCGGCCATCGGCATCTCCAGTTCGGCAAAGAAGTCCCCTTCGCGATCAAGCCTCCATCGCATCGACGACCCCGTCTGCACCACCTCCGACATCCGCCAGTATGAATCTGCCGCAAAACCATACCGCTCCACCCCGCAAAAGGCCTTCACGCAGCACTCGCGAACAGCCTCGCTCCCATCGAAGGCGATCAAACGCCCCCGCGCCGGCAGCAGGTTCACCAGGCGCTTGAAGCTGGTCTTCACGGCCTCGAAATCGGGATAAATATCCGCATGGTCGTACTCCACATGCGTCAAAATCGCCGCATCCGGAAAGTAGTGCAGAAACTTCGGCCCCTTATCGAAAAATGCCGTGTCGTACTCATCCCCTTCCAGCAGAAACGGCCGCGTTCCCTCCTGCACATGAAAGCTGCTGCCGAAATTCTCCGCCACGCCGCCGATCAAAAACGATGGCGCCCACGGCGACACACCGTCGTCCACTGTCAAGGAATCCATCGCCGCCGCCGTCGCATAGATCCACGCCAGCATGCTCGTCGTCGTCGTTTTTCCATGCGTCCCGCACACCACCAGGCGTTCCCGCCCGACCAGAAACTCATCATGGATCAGCTGCGCCATCGAGGTCATTGGGATCCGCTCGTCCAGCACCCGCTCCAGCTCCGGATTCCCGCGCGAAATCGCATTGCCCACCACCACCAGGTCCGGCGCGGGCTCCAGATTCCCCGCAGCGTACGGCTCCATCACCGCGATGCCCATCGCCGCCAACTGGTCGCTCATCGGCGGGTAAGCCGCCATATCCGACCCCGTCACGCGATGTCCGCAGCTCTGCAACATACCCGCCAGCGACGCCATCGCCGTTCCGCAAATCCCGATCAGGTGAATATGTCTGCTCACGCTTCCTCCAACGCCGCGGCTATCTGCTCGTCGCCCGCCGCCGTCGTGCCCAATGTCAACGTCGCCGCATCACCGCACGCCAGCCGCGCAGTGGCCCCCAGTACCAGCGACCGGTTCTCGGGCGTCACGTGCCCACAGCGCAAACCCATCGCCACCGGGCCCTCAAATTGCGCTAAAGCATGCAGACACGCATCTCGCAGCATTGCCATCTCGTGCACCTCCACGTTCGAGCTCATATCGCCAAACACAACGCCCGTCACCTTCTCCAGCACCCCGGCAAACCGCAAATGCTGCAGCATTCGGTCCCATTGGTACGGCTTTACATGGATATCTTCCAGGAACAAAATGCAGGGCTCCTCCACGCGCAACGCCCAGGGCGTTCCCAACCCGGCCTCCAGGATCGCCAGACACCCACCCAGCAGCCGCCCCGAGGCCTTTCCCGGCCGCAATGGAAACATCCCATCTGTCGCGTCCAGCACGTAGGTGTGTTTCGGTCCATCGGAGGCCGTCAACGCCCCCAGCCACGAGCACTCATCCACCCCGCTCGGCTGCGCCCAGTCCGCCGCCACCATCGGTGCGTAAAAGCTCTGCATCCGGCACTCATTCCAGAACCACGTCTGCAGCGACGTGTGATCCGAATACCCAAGAAACGGCTTCGGATTCGCCCGGATCAACTCCCGATCCAGCAAAGGCAGCAACTCCGCCGAGCCCCACCCGCCGCGCGTGCAGATAACGCCATCAATCGCCGGATCCGCAAACGCCGCGTGCAGATCCGCCACCCGCTCCTCCTTCGTTCCGGCGTAATAAAGCGGCCCGCGCGAAAGCGCATGCGGCATCAGCACGGGCTCGTAGCCTTTGGCCCGCAACGTATCCACTCCCCGCTCCACAAGCTCCCGCTTTGCAGCCGAAGCCGGCGAAACAATCGCCAGCCGGCTCCCCGCCCGCAACCGCGGCCGTTGGATCGATAACGTGCCTAAATCCACGCCGTCCCCTCGCACACAATCTCCGCCGGCCCGGTCAACAGCATCTCCGCCCGGTCATCCGGCCAGCGCACCGCCTGCGCTCCGCCCGGCGCACTCGCGATCAACTCCCGCGCCGCTCCCGCCAGCACCATCGCTGCCGCGGCCGATGCACACGTCCCTGTCCCCGAAGACATCGTCGGCCCGCACCCGCGCTCAAAAATCCGAAACTCGATCTGCCCCGGAGAGATCACTCGCACAAACTCCACATTGGTCCCAAACCGGAACACCGGGTCCACGCTGACCCGCGCTCCCAGCGCCTCCCAGCGCATGCCATGGCTGCCGAAGTCCTCACGCTCCGGAAAGAGCACAAAATGCGGGTTCCCCACGTTCACCATGGCCCCCGCGATCTCCTGCTCAACACCTTCCACCCGCACAGCCCGTCGCATCACCCGCGGCACACCCATCGCCGACTCGATTGACCACACACGCCCCTCTTGCCCCAGCACCCGGCAGCGGCGCACCCCGCCATGTGTGCCAAACGTGATCTCCCGCAACCCCTCGCTCGCCGCCAGCCACGCCGCCACACAACGCGTTCCATTGCCGCTCAGCTCCGCCTCGCTCCCGTCCGCGTTGAACAGCCGCAAAAACAGGCTTCCATCCAGCCGGCGGTCCAGGAACTCGATTCCATCCGCACCCACACCCGTGTTCCGCGCGCAAAGCAGCCGCGCCAACTCCGCGTGCCGGCGCTCCGCGTGGCGCTCCTCGATCACCAAAAAATCGTTCCCACACGCGTGGGCCTTCACAAACGGCAAGTCTCCGGCCATGCTGCCTTCCCCTCACCAGCATAAAACCTCGCGAACTCCCGGCCGGTATGCATTCCCACAAAGCAAAAAGCCCGCACCTTTGCAGATGCGGGCTCCAGATTCGCGTACGTCTAGCCTACCGGTGCAGCGACATTGATCTGCTCCGAAAGCTTGGTCAAGACCTTGTCGGCATTCTTTTCCTCTTCCAGCGTCTTCTCCAACAACTCCGCGTGCTTGGTTTCCCCCAGAATCATTGCCCAGTTCCGGAGTGTCCCATAGCTCGCAATCTCGTGATGCTCCACCTCGTTGCCGGCGGCAATCAACACCACATCCCGGATCTGCTCATCCTTCGCCGAACTGATGTTGGACTTCGCACCGTCCACCAGCGCAGCGGTGATCTTGCACTTGGAACTGTCATGGTCGCCCGTATTCTCTTGGAGAATGCGCTCCAAGCGGGAAACATGCATCTTGCTTTCCTCCAGGTGCTGGTGGAAGGCCGCCTTGAGTTGCTGCGCCGTAGACTTTTCGATCATCTGCTGCAGAGCGTCCACGATCTGGTTTTCGCTGCTTAGCTGCCGTTGCAGCGTGGTGTGGTAAACGTCGCGAAGGTTCTCAAAATCAGGTGTAAACAGTCCCATAGTGCTGCTCCCTTTGGTGTGTCCTTGATGGAAGAGGCGAACGAATCCCCAATCCCATGCATTCCTTCTGTTTGGGCCGCAGCCGACGTACCCTGTGCCCGCCGTCACTAAAAATTCAGATGCGGCACGGCGACTTGGCGTGGCTCGGTGGAGCTCAGGGCTTGTACAACAGCGATTGGTAAACCCGTGCCGTCGGCTGCCCTACCGTCCGCACCACCTCGATCTCCGCCAGCCCCCCCGGATGCGCCCGCACCGCCTTCGCCACCGGGTCCCCGTCGAGCGCAATTACATACGCCGCCTTGCCCGCCGGGTCCCGCAGCGCCGCCTCCCACGCAATCTCGTCGTTCTCACTGACCACGTCCTTCAACGGCCGTCCCGCATCCTGCACCGCCCCCACATGCGCTGAAACCGACATCAGCAACGGTTGGTTCAGCGGCATCGTCTCCAGCACGTTCGCCAGCGAGTGCTCAAAGGCCACCCGCGTCCGCGCATTGATCACACCCTCCTGCAGCACCAGCGGCAGCGCATACCGCCGCGAAGCCGGGTCGGCAAAAGTGGCCTGCTGAAACCGCGCCGCTTCCCCGTTGCGCGGCTTCGGCCGCAA
Organism: uncultured Bryocella sp.; assembly: GCA_964248555.1. Lineage (GTDB taxonomy): Bacteria > Acidobacteriota > Terriglobia > Terriglobales > Acidobacteriaceae > Granulicella. The sequence goes on along the minus strand of CAXTZL010000097.1, from coordinate 1,472 downwards.
CCATCCCGGCAGCCCGGTCCCAAACCCGTACATCATCAACACCGAATTCAGGACGCACAAACCAAGCGCCGCACGCTGCCAGTGCCGCGCCGCCCACCGCTGCCAGCCCGCCACCCCGGCCCGCAGCCAAAGCTCGCCACGCTCCCCCGCCAGCGCGCCATACACGCACAGCGCCGGCAACATCTCCATGCCATACCGCGCGTTGTAAAACGCATGCGGCCAAAGCTGCGGAATAAAAATCGGCACCGACCCATACGCCACCGAGTAGATATAAAAAGGCAGCGGCAACCAAAGCAGCAGCGCAAACCCTTCGCCACCCGTCCCCACCGCCCCCGCGTGCTCCATTAAACCCGGGCGCGCAACCAAACCCGGGTGCCCCATCTTCGCCGCAGCCTCACCGCGGCTAAGGTGGGTTCCCCGCCACGACCGCCACCAAGACCCCCACCCCTCCCAAAGCGCCGCAGCCATCAACACCCACCCACTCTCCCAGAACGCCGCATCGATCTGCGACGTCCGCAGGTAAAACAGCGCCGACCAAAGCGGGTTATGCCATCCGCGGTAATGCTGCCCCGGCGGCGCCGTTCGCCGCTCAATCTGCTTGGCCGAATACGGCCCCCGCATAAAGTCCAGCCAATCGCCCTCAAAATGCGCGTTGTACCAGAACCAGAACACCGCCCCCGCCGCACACAGCAGTGTAAACACGGCAAACATGGGCAACAGCTTGCGCCGCAACCCCGCCTCCGCCCGCCAAAGCAGCCACGCAAAGCAACACCACACCACCGCCGTCACAATCCAGCCGTCATACCGCGTCAAAACCATCCCCAGGCAAACCAGCCCGCCCAGCAACAGCCGCCCACGCGCGACGAAAGCACTTCCAGCCTGCAGCGCCGCCGCAAACTCCACCACCTCCACCACCGACCACACGAACAGCGCCAAAAACAGCGCCTCGGTCATCGCCGTCGGCGCCAGGTACAGCAGGTTCGGATTGAGTGCATAGAAAAGCGTAGCCACCAGCGCCCAGCGCAGCCGCATCAGCCGCCGCGAAAGCCGCCAGATGCCCACAACACTCGCCGCAAAGCTGATCATCGACATCGGCGCCGCCGCCAGCCCCGTCTGCCACATAGCCATGTTGCCGATAAACGGCAACATCAGCAGGTGCGGCAACGGCAGCCAGGCCCCACCCAGCTGCGAAAGCCCCGGATAATGCGCGTCCAGAATCCGCCGCGAGTTCCCAAGGTGCGCCACCGCATCGCCATACAACAGCGTATAACCCGCCCGGTAACAAACAAATAACGCCACCAGCGCCAGAAACACACCCGCCACAAACACAGGCATGCCTTCGCCACGCTGCAAGGGCCGCACCGCTTCTGGATCACCCTGCACCCAAAGCGGCTCAGCCACACGACCCCGCACCGCAACGGGCGAAGCCTTGCCATCCAGCGTGCGAGGCCGCCGACGTTTCAACTCACCGG
>CAXTZL010000096.1:0-11012 GCA_964248555.1 uncultured Bryocella sp. | reverse complement strand
AGCAACAGCCTCCGAAGCTGTAGGTCAGACGTTCGAATCGTCTCGGGCGCACCACCACTTCACATTTATTCCCAAATGCAAGAGACTTGGCCGCCCTCCCCTTGCGGTCACCTCTGCTGGAGCTCAGCCCCAGGCAGTTACCGTGACCATGCGATAGCTGCTGTCGCGGGCTTCAGTGAGCAGCTGCTCGGTTGCGCGAACCGTATCGCTGCGGTCGTAACTCATGAGCTGATCAAAGCCGTCATGCAGAAGGATGTTGCTTCCCCGCCCCTGCCGCTGTGCCTGCCTCAGCCCGCGATGCACCCTGCGAACAATGCCCGCCGCGCCGATCGGTTCCCAGTCATTGCCTTGCACGTTCCACTGCACCGGCTCCAACCCGAGCTCTCGAGCACAGCGCAGGACAGCAGGACGGCGACCACCGTAGGGCGCTCGAAAGTACCGCACAGGCACGCCCAGGGTGTCCTCGAGCAGGGCGTTGCAGCATGCCAGCTCATTCTCAATAAACCGGACAGACTTGTTCGCAAGAAATGGATGCGTCATCGTGTGATTGCCCACAACATGTCCCGCAGCATGCAGTTCACGAACAAGGGAGCGCTGTTGGCGAACAAATTTGCCGATGAGAAAAAACGTGGCCTTCACGCCAAATCGATCCAGTACGGCAAGCAACTCGGGTGTGGAGCGATCGTTTGGACCGTCGTCGTAGGTCAGCGCAATCTCATTTGGATTGTGGCCAGCTACCAGGGTAGGCCCAAAGATTTGCGAATCTGGCCGCATGCAGGAGTTCGCAAGGGTAGCCAGTACTCCCACCGTTACGGCGGTCCCGATCAAAACCGTTCCTGAGATGCCGCGCGGCATAGCCTTTTCCATAGCGTCGCTCGACGCGAGTGTAACGAGGCTTACGCGGTACCCGCAAACCCTTACAAGTTAGATGGCATGCCACTTAAGCCGTAGTCATGCCCGCCCATTTCTAAAGGTGACCCAAGCCGGCTTTACGCTGACGCCATGCGCAAAAGCTTCAGTACCTCTTCAGCATGCCCCTGTGATTTTACATTTGCGAACAGGTGCAGAAGATTTCCATCAGACCCGATAAAATACGTGGTCCGTTCCACGCCCGTGACCGGCTTGCCGTACATCGTCTTTTGCTTGACCAGGTCAAAGCGCTTCACAATCTCCTGATCCGCATCAGCAAGGAGCGTGTAAGGGAGCTGATATTTGTCCGTGAATTTTTTCTGCGATTTCACCGTGTCGCGCGAAATGCCAAGCACAGTGACACCGGCATCTTGAAGAGCCATGAAGCTGTCACGAAAACCACAAGCCTCAACAGTACATCCTGGCGTGTCGGCTTTGGGAAAGAAGAACAATACGACAGGCGTGCCGACAAAGCTGGACAGGCTCACGGGCAAACCGTCCTGATCGGGTAATGTGAAATCGTCGACCGGTTCACCGATTTGCGGTGCGGGCATCGCTGTTCTTCTCCTTCGAAATAGTTGGGCCTACCGGCAACCCAGGCATTACACCAGTGCCGGCTCGCTTACCTCGTCATCTACCACTTCCTGATCAGTCGATGCAATGGAGCTTGCCGCTGGGAAATAGGCGTTAGCAACGCATTGACCGAGCATTCTATGCGTATCGAAAAACGTGCCATTCATCGCAATGCAGTGTTGGCGAAGACGCGACCACGCCTTCCCATTTGCAAACAGGGGAGCAACCACGGTCTCCAGCTTCGTGTAAAGCGCATCCGCTTCCCTGGCCTCATCGTCGAAGTCCTCGATGGCCCAGCCGGTAATGTTTTCTGCACAGCCCTCAATCCACCAGCCGTCTAGCACACTCAAACTGGGAACTCCATTCAGTGCAGCTTTCATACCGCTGGTTCCCGAGGCCTCGTACGGGCGCAGCGGCGTGTTCAGCCAAACGTCCACTCCCCCAGTAAGCTGTTCACCCAGCTCCCAGTCGTAATTTTCCAGGTAAAGGATCTGCAACTTCGAATCATTCAGGCGACCCGCGGCTGAAACGACCTCGCGGATAAGAGCCTTGCCCGCATTGTCAGCCGGATGCGCTTTGCCAGCAAATAGAATTTGCAACCCACCCAGCTTTTCGGCCAAGGCATGCAGGCGCTCTGCATCGCGAAACAGCAGGTTCACGCGCTTATACGTTGCAACCCGGCGTGCAAAACCGAGCGTAAGAATCTTCGGATCAAGCGCGACGCCTGTTCGCTCTTTTACCGTGGCAAAGAGCCGCTGCTGCCCTTCGCTATGCGTCTCCTCGATCACGGCAGGCTCAATTCCATACACATTCCGAAGGTACTGATTATCATGGCGCCAGGACGGAATCTTTTTATCCAGCAGTTCCCGAAAGGCCGGCGACATCCAGGTAGCCGCATGGACGCCGTTGGTAATGGAATTAACGGTGTATTCCGGGAACATGCCCTGCGAAACAAAACCGTGCTGCATGGCCACACCATTGACATAGCGCGAAAACCGCAGCGCCAGGTAGGTCATATTCATAAGACCGTTGTGCAGGCAGCCGAAGCGCTCGATAAGGGATGCACGCTCATGGCCCAGTACGCGGTACATCTGATCAAGGCCGAATTGATCATGCCCAGCCGGAACTGGAGTGTGTGTTGTAAAGACACAGTGCTTCCGCACATACGCCGCATCCGCTTCGGTGGCGTCGCGCAACGGCACACCCTGCAGATGGTTTTCCATGAGCCCGACCGTGAGCAGGGCGGCGTGGCCTTCATTCATGTGGCACACCTCGGGATAGAACCCGAGACTATGCAGGAGGTGAATGCCACCCAGGCCTAGAACGGCTTCTTGGCATAGGCGGTAATAGTTATCTCCGCCATAAAGATGATCGGTCAGCGTACGGTCCCAGGGATCGTTTCCCTCGACGTCCGTATCAAGGAGGTAGACCGGCAGGATGTGTCCTGTAACGCCGACCACATCGAATCGCCATGCCCGAATAGCCAGTTCGCGACCCTGCAAACTGATGGTTACCGTGGCCGGTGCTTCGGGCAGCATGTCTTCCGGATGCCAAACCACATCTGATTCGGTCTGTTGACCCTTTTCGTCCAGGTGCTGCCGGAAGTAGCCTCTGCGATGAGCCAGCGAAACGGCCACCATGGGTGCGGCGGTGTCGGCAGCAGAGCGAAGCGTATCGCCGGCCAGCATGCCAAGACCACCGGAATATGTGGGAAGCTTCTTTGAAAGCGCGATTTCCATCGAGAAATAGGCTATTTTGCGCTCGGCGAAATTGATCGCGGGGACACGTGATGCACGTGCAAGAGTCATGGAAGAACACTCCTAGCCACACCTCCGGTGCAGGAAGCGGGCTTTGTTATCTCAACTACATTCCCGGGCCACGCCCGTTCCGTCTGGACCTTCGCTGAGACCTTGCAGAGTCTTCTGAACATAAGTCTAACAAAAGGCTTGAAGCTGGGCCCCGATCTCGGTGCAAAGCACCTTAAAGTACAGTACCGCGACACCGTTACCCTGTCTGTGTCTCTTCCGTGGTAGCGAGTGCGGCAAATCGGGACAAGAAGATCTACAGGCTCTTGAAACCGAATCGCATCAACAGGCCCAGCAGAACAGCGGTCAGAAAAGCTACAGTAGTCACCACACCAGCGGAGCGCACCCGCTTGCGCACCACTTCGATCAGCAGAACCACCACATAAAGACCGAAGGCGAACACGAGTCCATCAAAAACAAACACGCGGCCCGGGCCAATACTCATCTGCAGAACCGGAAGGGCAGGTAACAACGGCAGCAGAACACTGCCGACGGCAAAGAAGGCAAGAAAAACGATCGCTTGCACCACGAACAAAACTGATCTGACTACCATCCACATCCCCCCGCCAATTGCCCAGAGTGTACCGCGCACACGGACGCTCTTGTCCTGCGCACCTGTTCTGACCCGAGGCGCGACCCTAGGGCGTATCAGCTTCGAAAACAGCCAGGCGGCGCTCAAGCTCCCACTGCATCGCCGCTCGTGGCGAGCGCTCAAGCAGCGTTCTACAGGAACCGGACGGCACGCTGCCAGAGGTGATTGGCGCAGCACAGGCCGCCGTACGTACGGCAAAATCGTCCGGAGCGCCCCACAGACTTTCCCCGCCCACAAAGCTGTGCTCGAGAGCCGTCCGGGCAGATCGTTTTAGATCTACATAGGTGAGGTCTTGTTCCTCTGCGGCCTTCACGTATTCATGCGTAAGATCAATCCGGCTAACCCCTTCATCATCCGTGCAAAGCGCGATCGGAACATGGGCATCTCGATAGGCAGCCAACGGATGATCGGTCCGGGTCTTGCCAAGAATCACGTCGTTGGATGTCAAATTGACCTCCACCATGATGTGCCGCGCACTCATCTCGCGCAGCAGCGCATTCGGATCGGTCTCATACAGAACATCCATACCATGGCCGATGCGCTCGGCGTGGCCAAGCTCAATCGCCTCACGAATATGAAAACTCAACCCGCTCGGCGGCACCATGCCAAAGGCGAGCTCGCCCGCATGCAGCGAGATGTGCACTTTCGGGTAGACCGAATGCAGGTAGTCCAGCATCAACATCTGCAGGTGGTAGTCCTGCATGCTGATGCGGCCATCCTCGGGCATCACGAAGTTGATGCCGACAACCAGGGGATGTCCGCTATCGAGCTCAGCTTGCGCCACCTCAAAGCCGAGCAGCGTCTGCGCGAAGACCTGCTGCGGTGGAAAGCCGCGCAACACCTGGTAAAGAAAACGAATCTGGACGGAGCAAGGCGTGGAGATGAACTCAGGTGATAACGGAACCAATGCAGAGTCTTTTCCGTATCGCATCTCCTGACCTTCTCTGTGAGGCAGAGCGGCCTGTTCTTCTGAACAGGATTCCATTTGCCTGCGCTCCGCCTCCGCTTCGCCGAACTCCTTGCGATCGAGAGCAATCTCGTCTCGAATGCCCGCCGCAAGCAACTGGCTGCGCAACGTCGCGAACGAAGCCATGTGGGTATCGTGGTCGGCGTCGTATGACCAACCGAGCTTATAACCCAACATCGCCGCATGCGAGAACGTCGGCGTCTGCATAATCTCGAGATACTGCTCATTTTGCGAGGCGGCACGGGTAGCCACTTCGTCCAGCCACTCCCCTGCAAAGTTCTTCAAGCCGCTATAGCGATCGAATGTCGCAAAGAACTGGTCGTGTCCATCGATGCCCTCCGTGGGTGCAAAGGCGCGCATGGAAAAGCTGTCGATCAGGTCGTCATACAGCGGCTGCCGCTTCAGCGCCTCGGATGCCGGCACCTGCCCTGCTGCACAACTCTGGTCCGCCTGCGGCTGCACGAAACGCACCGCGTCCTGGTCCTCGGGAACCCGTGGTGTGCCGTGCTCGACCGGGGCAACGCAGAGACCCTGCCTTGCCGCCTCGGCGATCAAGGTCTCCGCATACACTGCGCCCGACAGGTGCATGTGGAGATCGCCGCCCTTGGGCATGGGTTTCAGGAAAGCATACAACTCCGGCGCCCCAAGTGCCTTGGCTGCCTTGAAAGCGGCGCTCGCACGCCCCTCGCCCGCGGTAAGAGCAGGCGCATGGGCCATGTGTCTGCTGCCAGGAACGACGGTCTGGCCCCGAGCAGGCCACGGACGAAAAGCAAGAATGGAGACGGCAAGCATGCTCGACAACCAGCAGCGACGAACAAAAGGCATGGCCGAACCTTAACAGACCGCGCGCGCCCTCCCGTGAGGGCTTTTCCGCCATCAATCGCACGGACCCGAGACGTTTTGGCATGGCGGCAATCCCTTGCTATACTTGGCAAATCGTCGAGGCCCCTGCGCTTCCAAGCAGCGCGGCCAGTTCTCCTCCCTACAGGCAGGCGAAATCGAACGCAGGTTGGGACTTTGTTGGTGTCTCCAACCGCTTCCGCTCGCGGAAGGCCAGATAGCTCAGTGGTAGAGCGCGGCCCTGAAAAGGCCGGCGTCGGCGGTTCGATCCCGTCTCTGGCCACCACCCTTTATTCAGATTGCCGGACAATCCATATGGAAACCGGCCGGTCACCTAGGCGAACAACCGGCTCTCGGTTTTACTCAGGCAGCTTCATTCATGCAACGAGGCCTTCGCCGTAAGCGGCAGCTGCTCGGAAGAACCACCAGCGAACACCGTGTATTCGCCCTTCGGCCACTCCCAGCTTTCAGTCTTGTCGTTCCAAACCGCCGCCGCGAGCGGCTCCATGCTCACCGTCACCGGCTTGTGTTCACCCGGTGCCAGATCCACGCGCTGCCATCCCGCCAGCCGGCGAAAGTGTTCTCCCACGCTCTTCGGCAGCTCCACATAAACCTCTGCGATCTCGGTCCCGGCGCGCTGGCCCGTGTTCTCCACGGTCACCGTCGCGGTCTTCTCCGCTTCATCCACATGCAGATCGGAATACTTGTAGCTGGTGTAGGAGAGCCCAAAACCAAACGGAAACAGCGGCTGTTTGCCTTCCGACTCAAACCACTTGTAACCGAAGCGAACGCCTTCCGAATAATCAGCTGGAAACGTCGTCTTCTTTTTTTCTGAAACCCAATGCTCTGGAAGACCGCCGTTCTTCGGTGTGTTGTAAGTCATGCCAAAGATGCGCTGGTGAGGTAGATCGGCTTCTGATTTCGCAAACGTAATGGGCAGCTTGGCGGATGGGTTCACATTGCCGAAGAGCAGATTGGCTATCGCTTCACCGCCCGCTGTGCCCGGATACCAGGCCTCCATCAAGCCGGCAACATCGTTCACCCAAGGCATACTGACCGGGTTTCCCGTTATCAGCACGACAACGGTGCGCGGATTGGCCTTCGCGACCGCTGCAATGAGCGCGTCCTGATTTTGCGGTAGCGCCAGTGTTGGCGCGTCGCCTCCTTCGCTCATGTACTGATCGGCAAAAACGATCGCAATGTCGCTCTTCGCTGCCAGTGTCGCGGCAGAAGCGAGATCGGTTCCGGGATCGTAATTTATGTTCGCGTTGGGCGCGTGTTCGCGAATGTACCTCAACGGCGCCGACGGAAAGTACACCGGCGTGCCCCATTTGGTCGGTTCGCCCGGCGCAATGGCGTTGCCGCCCGGTGCATCCACCTGCGCCGAACCGCCTCCGGACATCACACCCTTGTCCGCATGCGCTCCGATCACCGCTATGGAGTGCAGTGTCAAAGCATTCAGCGGCAGGGTGTTGTTCTGGTTGCGTAGCAGCACGATGCTCTCTTCCGCAATGTGCTCGGAGTCATCATGGCCCTTGAAGGGATCAACGACCATGCGCCGCGTAGGCGGATGATCGATCACTCCGGCCGCAAACATCGATCGCAACAGCCGGTGCACCATGTCATCCAGGCGGCTCATTGGCACGGTCCCCTGCTGCACGGCGTCCATCAACGGTTTACCAAAATATTCTTCGCCTGGCTGCTGTTCGTCGAGCCCCGCCAGCGCGGCTTTGACGGTGGTGTGCGTCGCTTCCCAGTCTGAAACGACGAAGCCGGGATAATGCCACTCGCCTTTCAGAACCTTATTCAAGAGGTAATCGTTTTCGCACGCCCAGTCGCCGTTCACTTTGTTGTACGAGCACATCACCGACGAGGGATGACCGATGCGAATACCGATTTCAAACGCCAAGAGATCGCTTTCATGCATGGCCTTGCGGCTGATCTGCGCATCCACGACGGTTCGGCCGGTCTCCTGATCATTCATCGCGTAATGCTTGATGTCCCCCATGACCTGGTTCTGTTCCACTCCCAGGATCAGATGACCGACCGTCACACCGGCCAGCACTGGATCCTCTCCGGGGTATTCAAAAAGCCGGCCGTTGCGCGGATCTCGTGCCAGATCCACGCCGCCTCCAATGGACTGGTTAAAGCCTTCAGCCCGCAGCTCCCGGCCGATCACGTCGCCATAAAGGTGCGCCGCCTCCGGATCCCAGCTGGCCGCCGCACCCAGAACACTCGGCAGCAGCGTTGAATATCGGCTCTCCTTAGCGGTTCCACGAACACCCACCGCAGAGTCTGCCTGCTGCAACGACGGGATACCCAAGCGTGGAATGCCCAGCACCTCACCGGCGCCCCCATTGTTGTCCGGCGGTGTGGGCGCACCTTCCCGCAACGGTCCCCAGCCAATGCCATGCACCAGCTGAATCTTCTCCGCCAGCGTGAGCTGTTTCACCACCATATCTGCGCGCTCATCCGGGGAGAGCGAAGCATCCATCCAGGGCCGGGTCGCAGAGCCCGCCGGAGTGTCAGGTGCCTGGGCATACACGAGTGTTGCCGGGAAAAGGAGGCAGGCAGCCAAGGCAAGTGGGGCAACGAAAGACTTACAAAACATGAGCACTCCAAAAATCCGAATGGGCTGGGTCGCAAAGCGACGTACTGGGCGGGTATACCCCGCCGGGACGGGCGATGGCAAGCCTTTCGGTTTGGCCGGTTCGCAAAAGGCAAGCCAGACAGGACGTCACGAAGCTTGGCCTGACGCAAACTCCCCTAACCGAGCCGCACCAGCAGCTCCGACTCGTCGATCACTTCAACTCCAAGATCCTTCGCCTTTTCCAACTTCGATCCGGCATCCTCTCCCGCCACAAGAAAGCTTGTCTTCTTTGAAACTGACCCCGACACCTTGCCACCCGCGGCTTCAATACGCTCCTTGGCCTGCTCGCGCGAAAGCGTTGGAAAGGTACCGGTCAGCACAATGGCTTTGCCTTCCAACACGCCACCCGCGATGCGCTGCGGCGCCGGCATCGCAAAGCCAAGTTGCTGCAAATCCACCACCAGCGCGCGGTTCTTTTCTATTTGAAAAAACTCCACGATCGCCTCGGCCACACGCGGACCCACTTCGTTTACCGCTTCGAGCTGGTCGGCGCTCGCAGCCATCAGTGCATCAATAGACCCGAACTGTGTCGCCAGCAGACTCGCGGTGCGTTCGCCGACAAAGCGGATGCCGAGACCAAAAAGCACACGCGCCAGCGGAGCCTGTTTCGAGCGTGCGATCTGCGCCAGCAGGGCATCCGCCGTCTTTGCACCAACGCGTTCCAATGCGGTAAGCTGCTCGCGCGTGAGGCGGTAGAGGTCTGCCAGTGAGTGAACCAGAGGGGCACGGCGCTGCACGGGCTGCCCGTCATCCTCTGGTACCTCGTCGGGTGCCTGTCCAAGCAGCTGGGTCACCATGGCTTCACCAAGGCCCTCGATGTTCATCACCCCACGCGAGGCCCAGTGCAGCAGCTCCTCGCGTACACGCGCCGGGCACTGCGCATTGACACAGCGGAAGTCCACCTCGTCAGCTTGCTTCACCAACTCACTCCCGCAAATCGGACAGACTTTGGGAAACACGATCTCACGCGTTCCACGCGGATGCTGCGCGTCCTCGACCACCTCCGTGATCTTGGGAATCACATCCCCGCCGCGTTCCACCGCGACATAGTCGCCGATTCGTACGCCCAACCGTTCAATCTCATCCGGGTTATGCAGCGTGGCGCGGGCAACGGTGATACCTCCAATGCCGACCGGGGCAAGCATCGCAACGGGAGTGACCTTGCCGGTCCGTCCCACGTTGAAGAGCACATCCTCGAGCTGTGTGACAGCGCCGCGCGCGGCGAACTTGTACGCGATGGCCCAGCGCGGGGCTTTGCCGGTGAAGCCAAGCTTGCGCTGCTGTGTCACGGCATCCACCTTCAGCACAACGCCATCGATCTCGTAGGGCAGATGGTCCCGCAGCGCTTCCATTCTCTGGATGAACACCAGTGCCTCGTCGAGCGATGCCGTCGTGATGAGGTTTGTGTTGACGCGGAAACCTGCGCGGCGCAGGGCTTCCAGAGCGCCGGATTGTTCGGCCAGAAGCATGTCTCCATCGCGAAGAAGAAAGTAGGCGAACAGCTCGAGTCTGCGCGTGGCCACGATATTGGGATCCACGGTGCGGAGGGTGCCGGCGGCGGCGTTGCGCGGGTTGGCCGCGGGGGCCTGGCCGGCGGCCTCGCGCTCGGCATTCATGCGCTCGAAGGCCTTCTGCGGCAGCACCACCTCACCGCGAACCTCGAAGGCCTGCGGCAAACCGGCGTCGGCGAGTCTGGCGGCAGAGATGTGCAGTGGCACAGAACGGATGGTTCTGACGTTGGTCGTTACGTCCTCGCCGATGGCGCCGTCGCCACGGGTGAGGCCGTTCAGCAGGACGGCATCGCCGCGAGCACCAGGAACATATTGCAGGGCGAGCGAGAGGCCGTCGAGCTTCAGCTCACAGGTGTATCTGGGAGGTTCGGCCTCGCCGAGCGTTCCGGTGACGCGATCGGACCAGGCGCGCAGCTCGGCTTCGTTATAGGCGTTGTCGAGCGAGAGCATGGGACGGGAGTGCGCGACCTTGCCGAAGCCGTCCTTGACCTTGCCGCCGACGCGCTGCGTGGGCGAGTCCGTAGTGATCAGCTCGGGGTGCGCGGCTTCGAGCTGCTTGAGCTCGTTCATGCGGGCGTCGTACTGCGCGTCGGTCCATTCGGGGGAATCCAGAACGTAGTAGAGGTGTTCGTGGTGGCGCAGTTGCTCGCGGAGGGCTTCGATCTGCTGGTCGGGTGTCAGCTTGGCGTTGGCAGGCATCGACCGTGATTATAGGCAGCGCGATACACTGAGGGTGAGATCGATTCAGGAGATAGACGCAATGGCTCACACTGTTTTTTGCACGAAGTACAAAGCCGAGATGGAAGGGCTGGACGAGCCGCCGTTTGATTCCGACTTCGGGCAGAAGATCTACAAGAACGTATCGCAGAAGGCCTGGAGCGAGTGGCTGGAGCGGCAAAAGATGCTGCTGAATGAGTACCGTTTGCAGCCGTGGACACGCGAAGCGCAGGAGTTTTTGGTTGAGCAGATGAACGAGTTCTTCTTTGGCACAGGTGGTGAGTTGCCGAAGGAGTTCGTGGCGCCGGCGCACTAGGCCCGTTTGGCGGCAGGGAGCCGGTGCCCTGGTGTACACTGGCTATACCCCGCGCGGGCCTTTGAGGCCGGCGCTTTGCAGCAAGTCGGGACGTGGCTCAGCCTGGTAGAGCGCACCCTTGGGGTGGGTGAG
>CAXTZL010000095.1:0-11139 GCA_964248555.1 uncultured Bryocella sp. | reverse complement strand
CACCAGTTCCAGCTGTCCCTGGTCCAGCGTCTTGCGCACGGCGTTGTAGATAAAGTTCTCCGTAAACGGCTGTTGCAGCGCGCTCACGACATCACGGAAGGTCTGCGTCAGCGAAGCCGAAATCTTGGCGTGCAAGATGGATTCTGCACCCGTCTCCAGCCGAATCTCCCCATGGACGATGAATGTGTCAGCCCCGGAGGTTGATCCATGGAACGGCCACGCAAAATTGCCAAAGCTCAGCGGCAGCCCCATCAGGGAAAGCTGGCAGTCCGGCCGCGGATTGGTCAGCCGTTCGGCAATGCCGGCGAAAAAAGTACCAAGTTCACCCGCAAATTGTGGATCGGCCGCGTCGAAATCCTGCCCAAGCTCCAAGGGAAGGCTACGTGCAGGCGCACCCGGCAGGCTCATGCCGTAGCGCACCGTGGGCTCTCCGCCGAAGGCGGTTCCAGGATCTAGCGGCGTAAGGGAAAGGCCAGCGGTGTGTGCGGCGAGCTCCAACTGAGCGTGGGCGGGGGATTCGGTAAGGTTCATGGGCTGTCCTGTATCTCTCGTCCTTATTCTATCGAGCTAGAAGATCTCCTGCGCCAGAAGCCGGTCATGGGGCGGACAGGCATTACAAACCATCTCCGGAACTTGTTTTCCGGCGCACCAGTTTCTTTGAGCCGACCTCGGCGACACGATCCCATTGGCCCGTGCCACGGGATCGCCTGCCCATGTGCTCGGCAGTTTCGGGCGGCCGCTACGAGGGTGCCGCGTCCAGGGCTAGTCTAAGGTGCTGACTTGAGCCCTAGGCTGAGCGCCAGCAACAGCGCTCAACCCGATACACAATCACTAGGCCTGTTGAACCTCATTCACAAGCGCCCCCAGCGGATTGGTAGCTGCCTTTTGCGCGATTTGCAACACGGGAACGCCGCGCTTGTACATCAAGTATGCCGCGGTAACGCCGCAGGCTATCGTCGCCCAATAGAGAACCTTTTTCATCTGCAAATCTCCTCTGGGGCGTTGCCCCATCCTCCGGCTTGGATGCAAGGCTTGAGTCCCACGTGTCGGCATTCTGAAGGCAGGGCAGGAGCCCTGCCTTCACTCGTTGGCGATCAACCCGCACCCGGCGACTCCAAGGTCTCGAAGGCGGCCCAAACCGACTCCTCCACGCCCACCCCCAGCCGCAAACTTTCTGCCCGCATCCGCGCGGTTCCTTCGCCGGGATAGCGCGGCAGCCTGCCGGCCTCCACCGGTTCCGCGGCGTGAAGCGCCTCGATGCACCCCTCCGTCACTGCCCGCATCTCCGCCAAGGACGCCACGGCTTCCGGATTTACGGCCAGGAACACCTGGGAAAGGCCCACCTCGGCCAGTGGATCGCGCTCGATCTGGTACGTCGCCCTGCCACCCGACAGCATCGCAGCCAGCAAATCCAAGACAAACGCCAGCCCCGAGCCCTTCCAGAACCCCAGCGGCAGAGCTCGCTGCGTCCGCTCAATCGCTGCCGCGTCCGTCGTCAGCTTGCCCTCTTCATTAAAGCCTCCTGGCACCGGTAGCGGCTCCCCGCGCAGCCGGTAGCTAGCCAGACCGCCATAACTGAACTGGCTCATCGCAATATCCAGCACCACGGGAGCATTCGCATCTCCCGTCTCATCATCCCCGCCGCCGCGCGGCACCGCGATCACCAGCGGATTGTTCCCCAGCGCCGCTGAAGTTGCTCCCCATGGCGGCAGGTTCGGCATGGTATTGGTCCACGCCAGCAGCGCACAGCCGGCTTCGGCTGCCTGCCATCCATAGCTTCCGCCCCGCTGCCAATGCGTTGTATCGCCCAGCGCCACGGCTCCTACCCCGTGTTCGCTCGCCAGCGCCACGGCGCGCGCCGTCATCGCCTGTGCGGCCAGGTTGCCCGGCCCGCGGTGCCCCGTCCAGCGCTCCAACGCCCCCATCCCGGCTACCCGCTCCGGCTCGGCGACTGGATCAATGCGCCCGAGCCGCACCATCTCTGCAAACCGCGGCAACCGGGCGATCCCATGGGTGCGCACCCCATCCCGGTCAGTTTCCGCGATCAGCTGCGCACCCCGTCGCGCACGCTCCGGCGCAAGCCCCAACTCCCTCAGCACCTCGGCAACACGGCCTTCAAGCTCGTCAAATGGAATACGGATCAAAATTGTCTCGCCTCACTTCTTCCTCCACACACTCTATCGGCTGCGCGCGCCGTCTGTTCATCGCTGTCCTGGAATAGAACACGGATAAGCAGACCGTTCGCCTTAAGCGCAGATTGTTTTCGCCATCTACACTGAAGTCGCCGATGCCACTTCGCCGCGCCGTCCCTGCCCTGCTTTTCGCCATCGCAATGGTCTGCCTCGGTGGCGTGGCCTCCGCGCAGGGAACCGTCCCGGCGGTCCTGCTTGCCGATGTCCACTTCGATCCCTTCCACAACCCGCGCCTCGTCCCCGAACTCCGTACCGCCCCGATCGAGCACTGGCCGGCCATTCTTGACCGCGGCAACGGCCTCAAGGCGGATGCCGACCTCGCCAGGTTGGAGGTCGCCTGCCGCTCTCCCCGCCTCGACTCCGATTGGTCTCTTTTCCGTAAAGCCCTCGTCGCGGCGCACGACGCCGAGCCGCACCCTGTCTTCGTCACCATGGGGGGCGACCTGCTCAGCCACCAGTTCCCCTGCCGCTTCCACAAGACCCTTCCCGGCGCCTCGGACGCTGAACTTGCCGCCTTTTCCGCAAAGACCGTCACTTTCGTGGCCATGGAACTCCGCCTGAGCTTCCCCCGCGTCCCGGTCTACATCACCCTCGGCAACAACGACTCCGGCTGCTCCGACTATCGCGAAACCGCCGGCAGCCCCTTTATGCATACCGCCCTGGAGGCCATTGTCCGCTCCGCCTCCCAGGGCAGTTCGGGGCACCGGGCCTCGGTCTTGCTCTCCGAAAGCTCACCGGAAGGCGACTACAGCATCAGCCTGCCCCCACCCTTCAGGGGCGGTCGCCTCATCGTCCTGGAGGACATCTTCGACGCCTCATGGTACGGCCCCTGCAACGGCGGTCCCTACACCCGCGTCCAGGAAAAACAGCAGATGGGCTGGCTCCGCACCCAACTCACCGCCGCCCGCGCCCACGGGCAGCCGGTCTGGGTCATGGGTCACATCCCGCCCGGCATTGACGTCTACGGCAGCTTCGCCAGATACGTCCTGCACCCCAAGGATCTTTGCTCCGCGGAGGAACACCCCCTCCTGGCCGACGACGCACTCGCAGACACCCTGCTGGACTTCGCCGACGTCGTCCGGCTTGGCCTTTTCGCTCACACCCACATGGATGAGTTTCGTCTTCTGCGCCGCCCGGCCTCAAAGAACGCCGCCGGGCAGGACCTCCCGGCCGCTGCCGTTCCGGTCAAAATCGTTCCCTCCATCACCAATTACTACGGCAACCACCCAGCCTTTCTGGTTGCCGCGATCGATACGCAAACTCTCATCCTCAAAGATTGGAAAACATTCGTCTCCTCAGCTGAAGACGGCTCCACCCCGCCCTGGACGAACAGCTACGAGTTCACAACGGCCTACGGCCTCCCGGACTTCTCCGCCGCCTCGGCCGCCACGCTTGCGGACGGCTTCACTGCTGACCTGGACGGTAAGGCACCCCGTTCCACGTTCTTCCGAGATCACTTCTACGCCGGCGGTTTTGGACTCTACGCCATCGGTCTGGGACAAATCTGGCCGGCCTACGCCTGTGCCGTCCGCGAACACGCGCAAGACAGCTTCCGCAGCTGTCTCTGCCCGGGCAGCGTAGGCAAATAGGTTTTCATGTGCAGCCGCCGCCCGGATCAGGCGCGGAACTTCAGGCTCGATGGCCGGTCTTACCGCTGTCCTCGTGGTATTCCTGCTCCGTGTTGATGGACCACAACCCTGCCTTGTCCACCCCACCTGCCACAATCCCGTCCACCACGGCCATCGCCGTTAGCATGGAATGGTCCTGGTTGTTGTACTTGTGCATCCCGTTGCGGCCCACCAGGAACAGATTTTCAAACCCGTCCATCCAGTGCCGCAGTTCACCAAAACGTTCGTAGGTGCCAAAGTAGGCCGGATAGGTCTTGGGCACCCGAACAACGTGCGCATCCAGCACCTCCGCCGTGCGCAGAATTCCGATCTTCTCCAACTCACCCGCCGCAAACCGCTTCAGCTCTTCGTCCGGCATTGCCCAAAGCGGGTCTGTGTCGTAGCAAAAATACTCCAGCCCGATCCACACCTTGCTCGGATCGGCCACCATGTAGGGGCTCCAGTTATTGAAGATCTGCAGCCGCCCCAACAAAACATCCGGTTCTTGTATATAGATCCAAGTATCCCGAATCAACCCGCCGTCCGATTCCTGCACATCCAACCGATTCGCCAGCACGCCCACCGTGATGAAATCGCGATACTGCAACCCATCCGAGACCTCGCGCACCGCGCGCGGCACCGTCGCCCCGCCCTGCTCCAGGGCGTCCGTCAGCTCGCGCATGGGCATCGTCGAAACAAAGATTTCGCCCTCAAACCGCCGCCGTTCGCCCGCCGCATTCACCGCTTCCACGGCCACCACGCGATCACCTGTGCTGATGACGCGTTCGACCCTCCAGCCCATGTGAATCTCCCCGCCGCTCAGGATCACTTTGTCCGCCACGTGCTCCCAAAGCTGCCCCGGACCAAACTTCGGGTACAAAAATCTCTCAATAAGCGACGTGTCTGTGCCCTTTTGCGCCACGTCCTGGCCCCCGTCTGCCGCCCCGGCCTCCCCTCGGGAGCGTCCGCGCAGCGTTTTGCGAAGGAAGTGGCGTACGGCCGTCGTCAGGCTCAGGCCCTTGATGCGCTGCGCTCCCCACTCCGCCGAAATCTGGTCGCATGGCACGCCCCACACCTTTTCCGTATAGCTCTTGAAAAAGGTCAGGTAAAGCTGCCGCCCGAACCGGTTGATCAAAAAATCCTGCAGGTTTTGCTCCGACTTGATGGGCCGCACCCTTGAAAAAATGTAGCTTACCCCGATTTTGACCATGCGCACGGCACCCAGGTTCCGGATCGTCATTGCCGTCAGCTTGATGGGGTAATCGAAAAAGCGTCGCAGGTAATAGATCCGGCTCTTGCGCGGCCGGATCAGCATCACGTGATCCGCATCCTCCGGCTCGGCGTCGAACCGAGTCTCCGTGTGCCCGTGCGCCGCGCGATGCTCCTCGCCGTCCGCCTCGGTCTCCTCCGTTTCTGTTTCCAGCACAGCCGTTGCAGTGGAGCCCGTCTTTCCCCCCCGCGCCCTCGCTACGGGCACCTCACGGCGCTTGCCCTGGTAGCTCACTTCGGCCATTCCGGACGCCATGGCACGGGGATTCCCGGAAGCAGGACCCGCACTCGAAGCCTCGCCGGTTTCTACCGCGGGCATCAGCTCCAGCCACCACTGCATGACGCGATCACTCTTGGAGAAGAATCGATGGCCGCCGATGTCCATTCGGTTGCCCTTGTAGCGGATCGTCCGCGAGATGCCGCCTATTTCCTTGCTCGCCTCCAAAACGATGGGCTGCACCTCGGTCCGGCGCAACAACTCCAGCGCGCAGGTCAGGCCTGCCGGTCCCGCGCCGATGATAATGGCCTGTTGTTTCGCCAAAGCATTCTCCCCTGGTAATTTCTTCTCAACCCGATCCCAAAGCTGCCTGCGGGAGCCGAATTCCCTGCACGACGGTCTGTGAACCTCCAGACCGGGCCTACCCGTCTGGAGCATTGCGCAT
This sequence comes from uncultured Bryocella sp., assembly GCA_964248555.1. Classification (GTDB taxonomy): domain Bacteria; phylum Acidobacteriota; class Terriglobia; order Terriglobales; family Acidobacteriaceae; genus Granulicella. The sequence continues at coordinate 5,409 of CAXTZL010000095.1, read as the reverse complement.
TTACGATCTCCGGGTGAGGATGCTCTCCCCGGGAACCCAATCGTTCAGACGCCCTCTTCTCCGCAAAGGTTCTATTCTGCAGCCGTTTCGGCCCATATCACCTTGATCCAGGCAACAGCGTGCGCCTGCCTATCTCAACCGGCTCCTGTAAACGCCCGGCGCCTACAATCAAGCCGTAGACGCCGCCGACACTCGTTCCTCGGCCTCCCCCGCCAGCCCCACAGCAGCCGCGAACGGCTGAGCCCAATCCTTCGCCGCACCTCCTGCGTCCAACAGGCGAAGGCAGCGCGCATTTTTGTCGAGGTGCACCTCGTTGAGTCGTACCCAGCCCCGTACCCAGCCCCCTATCGACACCCTTGCCCGGGTCATTCGCCGCTGTGTTCCTGCCCGGTTTGTCCCTCACCGTCCCCGCCTGCTCCTCCATGTCCGGCTTGGTATCGCTTCGGCCTTCCTCCTCGCAAACGCATCGCTCGCCCGCGCCCAGAACGCCTCGGCACCTCCCACGCTCCAGCCCCAGGTGACGGCAGCCCCAAGCGCCACGGTCACCGGCCACGTCGTCTGCGCCGACACGCAGCGCTCCGCCCGCTTCGCCCAGGTCTCCCTCATCCCGGCCACCGACGGCGACGAGGACGGCTTCGGGGGTGGCCGCGGCGGCAGGCTTGCAGCCCGCACAGACCTTGATGGCAACTTCAGCATCCCGGGCGTGCCCCCCGGCGACTACTACCTCACCGGCCAGCTCACCGGCTATATCAACGAGGCACCTGCCGTACAGGCTGCCCTCAACGCGGCGGCGGCGAGCCCCTCGGCAGCCTCTTTTCCGGCGGACGTCCCCAAAATCCGCGTCGGCTCCGGCGGCGCTTCGGCCCAACTCAGCCTGGCGCGCGGGAGCGTGGTCGCCGGCACCGTCCAGTGGGACGATGGCAGCCCTGCCGCCGGCGTGGGCATCGGCGTTGTCGCCGCACCCTCCTCCGCGCCGGGTGCGCCCTTCAACACCCAGCCCGGCAATGCCAACTTCGGCGGTTTTGGCGGGAACTTTGGCGGCGGCGGAACCCAAACCGACGACCGCGGCCACTTCCGCCTTAGCGGCATCGCCCCCGGCGCCTACCTCGTCCGCGCCAGCGTCCAGGCGCCCGCACCCGCGGGCAGCAACGCCGGAGGACGCGGCTTCGGCCGTACCTTGAATCTCACCGTCTACGCCCCCGACAAACTTCGCCGCACCGACGCCGTCACCGTCATCCTGGCCCCCGGCGAAGAACGCCCTGACCTCGCCATCACCATGAACCTGGCCGCGCTCCACTCCGTCTCCGGCGCAGTCGGCTCCTCGAGCGCCCCCGTCCACTCCGGCACCGTGCGCCTCACCGACACCACCGACAGCTCGCTCACCCGCACCGGCAACATCAATAGCGACGGCACATTTCTGGTTCCCTACGTGCCCGCAGGCAACTACACCTTGAGCGCCAACGCCAGCTCCCAGGCCCCAAGCTTCGGCCGTGGCGGCAACGGATCCGCGGCGGCGTCCACCGTCCGCTTTCAGCCTCTCCAGGAGTCCGTCACCGTCACCGACAGCGACCTCACCGGCCTTTCCCTGAACGTCACCCCCGCCACCACCCCAGCCACGAAACAGTAGTCGTCCGACTCAACCAAGCTCCGTCATCCTGAGCAGGGCAGAAATCCGCCCTCGCACGATCCCCCACCCCCGGAAGGGTAGCTTGGGCGTGCCGTAACCACCTCCATCACGGGAGCCAGCCCCTGAGGTGCCGCGGACGCGCCCAAACCCACCGGAAATCTTGACACAGGCCGCGCGAACCCCGATGCTGGATGCTTGGGTGTGCGTTGCCTGCTCGGGCAGGTCTATGCGGAAATCATGCGCGGGCTGGCAAACTGCCCCGCAGCTTCTGTGCTAGCACACCAAGATTTTCAGGGAAAGCCGCCGCGCAATGCGGCGTTGGGTTGTTACGGTGAGTTTAGGTTTCGGGGCTTTGGGTTCGGTACTGCTGGCGGGCGTCGGCCTCAGCTCGTTTACCGGTCTTCCCTTGCTGCTGATCATGTTCGCAGCCATGTATTTTCTCCTGATCGCGCCCAACCAGAAGAAGCAGAAAACGTGGCAGGCACAGCTCAGCGCCATCAAGACAGGGGACCGCGTCACCACCAACGGCGGCCTGCGCGGCACGGTGGTCAGCCTCAAGGATGACGCCGTCATCCTGAAAACGCAGCCGGACGGCGTCAAATTTGAAATCGTCAAGACCGCCATCGCGGCCGTCACCACCGAGGATGCTCTGCTCAAGAGCTGACGCCGCCGCAGGCAAATCTCCCCACAAGTGAAATCAAACATCCCCGGCACCATGCCAGAACTGTGCAGCCGGGCAAAGGGAAATGAGTTGGGATGGGTAAGAATCTAGCCGGAAAAGCAGGCTTCATCATCGCTGTATTGGTGATCTTCGTTTACGGAATCATCGGCATCCCCCATGGCGGCCTCAAAAATTCCCTGCTGCAGCGGATCAATCTGGGCCTCGACCTGCGCGGCGGCACCCACCTCGTCCTCCAGGTCCACGTTGCCGAGGCTATCGGCTCGCAGACCGACATCGACGTGCAGCGCCTCAACACGGCGCTGGCCGCCACCGGCGCCACCGCCGCCAAGCTCGATCCGGCCCACGCCAATGTCATCACCGTTTCCGGCATTGCACCCCCGCAGGCCGGCCCCGTCCGTGACATCCTGAACGGCAACAGCTATACCGATTACGATCTCGCCCAGGCAGGAAACGGAGCCACCGGTGGCACCGACACCCTCACCCTCAAGCAGTCTGCCATTCGCGACCTCGAAGCCCGCACCCTCCAGCAGTCCATCGAGACCATTCGCACCCGCATCGACTCGCTCGGCGTCTCCGAGCCCGTCATTGAGCAGTACGGCCTCGGTGACAACCAGATCCTCGTCCAGCTTCCTGGCGTCAGTGACCCCGCCCACGTCGAAGACATCATCCAGTCCACCGCCAAGCTCGAAATTCACGAGGTCGTCGGCCCCGGCTATCCCGACCAGCAGTCCGCACTCACCGCCCTCAATGGCATCATTCCGCCTGAGGAGGAAATCCTGCCCGGCGTAGGCGCCCCCGGCACCCCGCCCCAGTATTGGGTTCTCAAGCGCGCTGCCATCGTCGCCGGCCCCGACTTCCGCGACGCCCAGCCCTCGCAGGACCAGAACGGCCGCCCCGACCTCACCTTCAATCTCACCACCGAGGCCGGTGATCGCTTCTACAAGTACACCGACGCCAACAAGGGCACAGGACAGATGGCCATCGTCCTTCAGAATCAGGTCAAAGAAGTCGCCACCATCAACTCGGCCATTCGCGACACCGGTGAAATCACGGGCGGCTTCACCCAGCAGCAAGCCCAGGATCTCAGCATGATGCTGCGCACCGGCTCCCTGCCGGCCAGCATCAGCTACCTCGAAACCCGCACCGTCGGCCCTTCGCTCGGGGCCACCAGCATCCACCAGGGCGTCCTCGCCGCCGTCGCCGGCATGCTCGCCGTCATGGCCTTCATGCTGATCTATTACCGCGGCGCCGGGATCAACGCCGACCTCGCCCTCATTCTTAACCTGGTCATTCTGCTGGGTTTCATGGGTTTCTCCCACGCCACGCTCACGCTGCCAGGCATCGCCGGCGTCATCCTCACTATTGGCATGGGCGTCGACTCCAACGTGCTCATCTTCGAGCGCATCCGTGAAGAACTCCGCGCCGGCAAAAACTCTGCCTCTGCCGTTCAGGACGGCTTTGCCCACGCCTGGATCACCATCATCGATACCCACATCACCACCATCGTCTCGGCCGGCATCCTGTTCCTCTTCGGCACCGGCCCGGTCAAGGGCTTTGCAGTTACCCTCGTCTTCGGCCTACTCGCCAACCTCTTTACGGCCGTCTTCGTCTCCCGCACCATCTTTGACTGGCTACTCACCAGGCGCGCCCGCAACGCCGCTCTTTCCATTTAGCTTTCCCCGTTGTCATCCCCGCAGGGGATCTGCTTTACACGCCGCACTCCCTTTTCGGGAAGAATTCGTACTCCGCGCCTGAACTCACGGCGCAAAGGAACAAACTGACGTGGAACTGTTTCGCGAGGTAAAAGTCAACTGGCTCGGGCGAAAGTGGTACTTTCTAGCCTTCTCCCTGATCTTTTCCATAGCCGGCATCGCCAGCATGCTTTTTTGGCACGGCATCCCTCTCGGGGTCGACTTCCGTGGCGGCACACAGGTCACCGTTCACTTCGACCGCACCCCCAACGAGGACGCCATTCGCGCCGCCATGAGCCGTGCCGGCGTCCGTGACGCCCGCATCCAGCGCATCTCCGCCGCCCAGGGTGTCGTCGGTGCCGGCGCCCAGAACAACGTCATCATTAGCCTGCCCCAGTCCACCGCGCAGGACAGCGCCCATGACCAGGGCCGCGCCGAAGTCGAAGGCGCCCTCACACGCAACTACCACGACAGCGCCTTTTCCGTGCAGGGGGTCGATATCGTTGGTCCCACTGCCGGCAAGCAGCTCCAAAACCAGGCTTGGCTGGCAACCATCTATTCCCTCGTGGGCATGCTGATCTATCTCTGGTTCCGCTTCGAGCTGATCTATGGCGTCGCCGCCGTCGTCGCCGTCTTTCACGACACCCTCATCACCGTCGGCTTCTTCTCCCTTACCAATCAGGAGATCTCCCTCACCGTCGTCGCCGCCATCCTCACCCTCATCGGCTATTCGATGAACGACACCATCGTCGTCTTCGACCGCATCCGCGAAAACCTCGCCATGAGTCGTCGCGAAACCCTCTCGCAGGTGGTCAACCGCTCCATAAACCAGACCCTCAGCCGGACCGTCCTCACCTCAGGCCTCACCTTTCTCACCGTGCTCAGCCTGTACCTCTTCGGCGGCGAGGTCCTCCACGGCTTCAGCTTCGCCCTGGTCATTGGCATCCTCATCGGCACCTACTCCTCGATCGCCGTTGCCGCTCCCATGCTCGTCGCCTACCAGGACTGGCGGGGCAAGCAGGGCAAGCGCGCCGCCCTTCCTGCCGCGAGGGCCGTCCGCCGCTAAACGCAGCGACTCGCCACAGGTCAGCCGCAGCTTTGTTGCCACCTTCAGGGGAAGCTGCGTCTTGTGCCGTCGGACTCTGCGAAAGATGCTCCCCCAACCGGGGGATTGCACAAACAACAGGGCAGGCAACCTTTTCCGCGAAACTTGGGAACAAAATCGAAAAGGCCGGTGTCTAAGCCATCAAGCTGCGCTCGCAAGCCCCGAGGTTGCTCTTATGTTTGAAGATTCCATGCTCGAATCCGGTGGACGGATCAAGAGCAAGTCCAAATACTGGATGATCGCGACTTTCGGGATCAACGCTGCCATCCTTGGCCTGTTGATCCTGATCCCGCTGCTCTACCCG
>CAXTZL010000094.1:0-11271 GCA_964248555.1 uncultured Bryocella sp. | reverse complement strand
TTGCCGCGCTTTGCATCCAGCGCGCCTTTCTTATGCTTGATCGTCGCCCATTTTGAGTGGCCGGACATACTTAAACCTCTATGCTCACAAAAAGCTCTGGCTTGAAGATTCGTTCGGTGTACGCACGTTGAAGGCCGAAATTCACCAGGGCACAGGCTCTTCTGCCGGGACTAATTTTAGCATGCAGCGCTCTGCCTTCGCCATATTCCGAGTCCTGCGGATGCCGCCCCACGGACGAACCGGCCAGCTCAAAACACCTCGGCCGCCAGCAGATCATCCAGGGATTCGCGACGCCGTATCAGCCTTGCCGTTCCCCCTTCCACTAACACCTCCGCAGGCCGCGCCCGGGTGTTGTAGTTGGAGCTGAGACTCATGCCGTAGGCCCCCGAGTCCAACACCGCCAGCAAAGCCCCATCCGGCAAAGAAGGCAGCTCCCGTTCGCGCGCCAAAAAATCACCGCTCTCGCATACCGGACCCACCAAATCCGCGACCGTTGCAGTCTTTGAATCCGCATAATCCTCTGCTACGGGCAGAATTTCATGGTGCGCCCCGTACAGCGAAGGCCGTATCAGATCGTTCATGGCTGCGTCCGCCACCACGAAACGCTTCGCCCCGTTCGATTTCGTGTAAAGCACCCGGGTCAGCAGCACGCCGGCCTGCGCAATCAGAAACCGCCCCGGCTCGAGCAATAAATGCAAATCCAGTTTTTCGAGAAAACTGGACAGAGCACCCGCGTACTCCGCAACCCTGGCTTCCGGATCGAACGCATTCCGTCCGTACTCGATCCCGAAGCCCCCGCCGGCGTCCAGGTAACGAATTTCCAGACCATCCGAACGCAAATCTCCAATCAGGGAGCACACACGCCCAACTGCCTTGCGGAAAGGCGCTACATCGCGAATCTGCGATCCGATATGCACGCTCACGCCGGCCGGCTGCAGCCAGCGATGACCACGCACCCCGGCGTAGATCGCCCGTGCCCGCTCGATCCCGATCCCAAACTTGTGCTCCCGCAGGCCGGTGGAGATATACGGATGCGTTTCCACCGCCACATCCGGATTGACCCGCAGCGCAAACTGCGCCGGTTTACGAAGTCGCTCGGCACACTCCCCCAGGAGGGCCAACTCCGACTCGCTCTCCACGTTGAAGAGCAGAATGCCGCTTTCAAGCGCCGCATCGAGTTCCCAGGCCTGCTTGCCGACACCCGAAAACACCACCCGCGACAGCGCCTCAGGTGCCGCACGGCGAACGCGCTCCAGTTCCCCGCCGGATACGATATCGAAGCCACACCCGGCCTCGCCCAAAATCCGCAGCAGGGCCAGTGACGAATTCGATTTCACCGCAAAGCACACCGTGTGCGACACAGCCTCGAAGTGCTCGCGAAACATCTTCACTCTGCCAAGCAAATCGTCGGCCGAATACACATAGAGCGGCGTACCAAACTGCCTGGCAAGTCCATCAAGGCAAGCTCCGGACATTTGCAGCGTGCCGTTTTGGTAGCGAAGGGGGCGTGGGGCGGGAAATAAGCTCACAAAGCCATGCTACCCGGCCTTGCGCCAGCCTGCGCCGGCAAAGCATGCTGCGCGTTCGGCATCACGACCCAGGCAACGAGGTACGCAATCAACGGCACCCCGGCAAACAGGATCGACAACGCCACCACCAGGCGCACAATCGCCAGATCCCAGCCATAAGCCAGGGCAAAGCCAGCGCACACTCCGGCCACCATGCGACCTTCGCGCGGTCTCACCAGCCGGCCCGGTTGCCTCATCGCCAGCCCCGGCTGCGGGCCGGCCCCCCTCAGCGCGGTTCCACAGCTGCTGCAAAACTGCGCGCTGGCTTCCTGCGATCGCCCACAAACAGTGCACGTCATCCTTGCCTCTCTCTGCGCCCGTGGCGCCCGACCCACCCTTCTTTACGCAGCGATGCGATGTCTGGTTCCCCTTCTACTTCCCCGTATACGGCGTGTGCAGGTAGCGGCGAGCGGCATCGGCCTGGGACTGATCGCCGCCAGCCTTCAACACCGCCTGATAAAACCCCATCGCCTCGGGATGGTGGTGCAATAAATCCTGCATTTCGCCCGCATCCAGCTCTGCCCGCTTCCGCAGCCAGTCACTGGTACTGGACTGCTGCGCGGCCTCGGCGTAGTTCGCGGCCGCGCCGGAAACATCGTTATAGCCCCGCTGCGTATCCGCCAGCCCGAAAAACGCCAGCTGCAGCTGCGGGTCCACAAAGTACGCTGGCTTGCGTGCCTCCGTGATCAGCTGCTTGTACGCTGCAATCGCCTCCAGACCATGGCCTTCATCTTTCAACAGGTTGGCGACCTCTAGTTGAAAGAGGTAGTTCCGTGGGTACTGGGCCGCCAACCCTGTTTCCACCTGCAATGCCTCGGGATAGCGCCCATCGTGTCGCAGAAAGAGGGACAGAATGGTCCGCGCCTCCACGTTCGTCAGCACGCCGTGCATCGCCGCCTCGCGTATCTTCTCCAAACCTTTCGGCTTGGAACCACCCACCCCCATCATGCCCACCATGAGCCGCACGAAGCGGGGCAGGCTGGCCACGGCAAACTGCTGAATACCGATGGCCATCTCCGCATCCGCGTACTGCGGATCGATCTTCAGCACCGCCTCGGAATCGTTGCGCGATTGGTATCCCTGCCGCGCCGCAGCCGCAAAGGCGTGGTCCGCGAGGACGAGGAACGAAGCGTGGATGCCCCGCACATACCCTCGTGCAAAAAGCGCATTCTTGTCGTTCGGGTTGGCCTTGAGCCGCGCGTCGCACATCGCGATGACCTTGTTGGTCAGTTCCTCGATCTGGTCCCGGGTGGCCTGCGGGATGTCCACCTCGCGCTTGCTGGAGAGAAAGCTGTCGTGAGCATAGTAGGTTGTGTCCAGCAAATCCTGGTGGTACAGCTCTCGAAAGATGATCGTCTGCAGCAGGTAGGCCCAGGCCATAGGCTCATTTGAATGAGCCTGCGCGACGGCGGTGAAAATCTTCTGTGCCCCGTCATAGTCCAGGTTGTAAAAGTGCTCAAACCCTTGCCGAACCAGCGGATCCAGGTTTAAAGGATCAGTGTGCAGCGCGTCCGTGCGGCTGGCTGGCTGTTGCGCCCCGGCGAACAAACCTATGTTCCCCGCCATGGCCCCACCGGGCAACAAACTGCCAAGCCCCAGATAAAGGATCACACTCGCCAGAGTGCCCTTGCGAGCCTTGCCCCAGCTCTGTGACCCGTCCAACCCCACCCGAACCGCGAGAAACATCCTCATGGCCGCGATTAAACTACACTCCGGGCCCCTGCGCACCCGCCCGCCTTTCCATGACTCTTCAAACCATCCTTCCTCCCCTGCTTCTTCTTATCGGCTGCCTCGTCTTTATTTTTAGGCCCGCTGAAAGAAAAAATTCCATCCCCGTTCCCGAAAAGACACGCATCGACTACCTCCACGAACGCAAGGATGTGATCTACGAAAATCTGCGTGATCTGAATTTTGAATTTCGCGCTGGAAAGTTCCCGGAGGACGACTATGGTCGGCAGCGCGAAGAACTCGAGCAGGAAGCGGCCAAAGTTCTCGCCGAAATCGAAGTCCTGGGTGGCTGAGCTCGATCCTGCCATCGCATAGATTCATTGGGATCTCAGCCGCGTGAAGAACCTCAGCGTTCGGTACACGGCGATGTCTTGCGCGTGACGTATCCTCAAAAGGTGCTGCCCTCCTTTGTGCGTGCCTTCCCGCTTCCCAAACTGGCCCTCCTGTGCGGAGTGCTTGGCCTGGCTACCCTCTCCGCCTCCGCCGCGGAGCCGATCACGGGTACCGTCACCAACCGCACCAATGGCAAGCCTGCGGCCGGTGACCAGGTCACGCTTATCCAGCTGCAACAGGGCATGCAGGAAGCCACCCACACCACCACCGACGCCCGCGGCCACTTCACCCTCGAGGTACCCGACGACGGCATCCACCTCGTACGCGTCACCCATGAAAAAGCCGCCTACTTTCAGCCAGTACAGCCCGATCAGCACAATGTAGCGGTGACAGTCTATGACGCCGCACCTTTGGTCCCGGGAGTCGGGACCGGCGTGGAAGAGCTGCACATTGAGGCCACGCCTTCCGAACTGCACGTCGTCGAAGTGCTTCAGGTCCTCAACCAATCCAGCCCTCCACGCACACAGTTCGGTCCCGCCGGCTATGAGTTCTACTTGCCCAAGGGAGCCCTGATCGGCCGCACCGGCGCCATCACCCAAGGCGGCATGCCGGTACAAACCCCCGCCGTCCCGCGCTCGGATCCCGGCCATTACAGCTTTCTTTTCCCGCTCCGCCCGGGCGAAACGCAGTTCGGCATCGCGTACACGGTGCCCTACACCGGATCTTTCACGTTCACGCCGCGGATCACGTCCCCGGTGAAGACCTTCGCCGTCATTCTGCCCGCGAGCATGCAGGTGAAGCCATCCCTGGGCGCCGCGCTGGCCATTCAGCCGGGAAAACCGGGTACACAGACGCTGATTGCCCAGAATGTCGGCACCGGGCAAGGACCGGAGTTCACAGTCTCCGGAACAGGAACCCTGCCCGATGCGGCAGCCGGCGGGAACAATGGCGCCGGCCCGAACGCCAGTACCGCCAACCCAGGCCCCACAAGCGACGCCGCCGCTCCTGCAGTCAGCAACTCGCCACTGGCCGGCGGCCGCGGCCTGAACGAACCGCTCGACGAGGCCGGCGACCGCGATCCCTGGTCCAAGTACAAATGGTGGATCCTCTCTGGTCTCGCGGTGCTCCTTGCGGGTGCCGCGGGTCTTCTCCTGCGCAAACCCTCTGGCACCGCCCTAGCCGGGAACAGTGGGCCTCTTCAAAGTGCGTACTCCCCCGTTTCGGGGCCCGTTCTCTCACATCGTGAGGCCATGCTCGCGGCCCTGAAAGAAGAAATGTTTCTGCTCGAAACCGAGCGCCTGCAGCAGAAACTTCCAGAAGGGGAATACCGCACACTGAAATCAGCGCTGGAACTGGTTTTGGGCCGAGTCCTGCGACGCCAGTCGCCAGAGACTGCTCCCTCGTCCGACTGGTTCACCGGAGCCGCCCACAACGACATCGCACCGGCATCACCCGAGGACGCTGTTGAGTCCGTACATCCCGGCGGGGGCGCCGCGTGAGAACGGCCCTGCGCATCCTCCGTCTGATCCCCCTGGCCATCTGGGTCGGAAGTATCGTTTTCTTCATCGTGGTTGCAGGCATTGCCTTCAAGGTGCTTCCGTCGGTCCACCAGGCGGGCCTCGTGGTGCGTGGAAGCCTACTCATTCTGCACCGTATTGGCCTGTTTGCCGGTGCCCTCTACCTGTTTTTCACCCTGGCTCTCTTGGCGACCCAGGCGGACTCACACCCCGCCCGTGCCGCCGAACTGATTCTGGTCATCTCCATGATGGCACTCACGCTCTACTTGCAGCAGTCCGTGCTGCCTCGCATGGAAACCGATCGGCTAAGCCTTGGAGGAGACATCGCGACGGCTCCCGCAAACTCCCCGGCGCGACTTCACTTCGACCGTCTGCATGGACTTTCCACACGTCTTGAAGGTGCCGTGCTGGTAGAAGGTTTACTCCTGCTCTGCCTTGCGCCCGTGAACGGACGCGATCATGCCGACCGCTACGCCTGACGTTGCGAAGAGCGTGAAACCCTGATGCGCCTTCACCCGGCCGGCCAGTCCTGCTGCTATTTTCTCCAAGCCAGGCTCAGCGTTTGAGTTCGCTTGCGAAATCAGTGCCCGCGCTCACTGTGCAACCCATTTGCTCCAGCCACTGCTGCACGGCTACGGCGAATGCCGGATCCATGCTGTCGCCCGGCACCAGGCGCAGGGGACTCGCCAGGATTTCCGGACCGCCAAAGTGCAGTGCAACGCAGCGGTCCGCCCGATAGGTGCACGAGGCCAGATCCGAGATGCTCAGCACACGCGTTGGCGTGCACAAGATGGTTTTTGGCGGCGCCATCCGGTCCAGCAGGCTAAAAATCTCCAGCTTGGACTCAAGCTCATCAGGCACAAAATCGATCGCGACATCCGCATCTCGCACCGCATCCTCCACGGTCAGCGCAAAGGAGAGATGGATGCGAGGGCCGGCCGGCGGCGACTTCAGGTCCAGCAAATCTTCGTGCGCCCGTCTCAGTTTGGCGGGCATCACGTCTTCAAGAACTGTTTTGAAGCCAGCCTGGGCGCAGCGCAGGGCAAAGGTCCTGCCCTGCACTCCAGCCCCGATCACAGCAACGGTACGAATGACCGAAGTACGGACCGCCTCCGGCTCAGCCATTTTCGCCCTATTTGGCTTCAAGAGCCGCCAGAATAGAGTCATAGCTCGGTTCCGTCTGCCGGATGTACTCCGCCACACGCTTGCGCTCTTCCTCGGTCAGCACCGGCATAACAGACAGAATGCGGCGCAGTGTCACCGCAATGTCATCGACGTAGTTCATGGTGCGAATGGCTTCTCCAGACAGGGGCAAAGCATTTCTCCTTCGACTCTTTTCAAGTGTACCGCCCGCGACGTCTTGTCGCGGGTAGAGAGACTTACCGTGTACCACTCTCGTCGGTACGCAGGTGGGCCTGATCGGTTGGACCGCCCGGGATACTCCCGTCAACCTTTTCGGGCTTGCCATCCCGGTCTGTCAACTCAGCGATGGCAGCCATCTGCAGTGCAAAATCCGGATGCAGATCCGCGCGGCTGTAGCGCCAAGTCCAGTTGCCCTCCGGCGCCGAAGGCGTGTTCATCCGCGCCTCGCTGCCCAGGTGCAGTACATCCTGCATCGGAAAAATACAGGTGTTAGCGACCGAGCCTGACGCCAGCTTGATCATTGTCCAGATAATGTCGCCATCATGCTCGATAGGGCGTGTGTAGATCTGCACATGCTCCCGCTCCGCCGGCAACGTATCGTGACGCCACCAACCGAGCGTCGTGTTGTTGTCGTGCGTGCCCGTATAGACCACCGTGTTCGGGACGTAGCGGTGCGGCAGGTAGAGATGGCCGCCACGCTCCGCAAAGCCGAACTGAAGAATTCGCATCCCCGGCATGCAGAAAAACTCACGAAGCTCATCCACCTCGGGCGTAATCACCCCCAGATCCTCCGCCAGAAAGGGCAGCTCGCCGAATATTTCCTTCAGACGCAGGAACAGTGCGTGTCCAGGCGCCTTGACCCAGTGCCCGTTCATCGCCGTTTCCTCCTCTGCTCCAATTGACCAGTAGGCTTCAAAGCCGCGGAAATGATCCAGCCGCACGCTGTCATACAAGGCCAGTGCACGGCGGAACCGCGCAACCCACCAGTCGAAACCGTGCTCTTCCAGCAGTGACCATTTGTAGAGCGGATTGCCCCAACGCTGCCCTGTTTCGGAGAAATAATCCGGCGGTACCCCCGAAATACGAATCGGCTTCCGCTGCTCATCGAGCTCGAAGATTTCCGGGTGCGTCCACACGTCCGCGCTGTCGTACGACACGAAGATGGCCACATCGCCCAGGATCTGCACCTTCTTCTCCGCACAGTAAGCCCGCAACGCCGCCCACTGTTCCTGGAAAAAGAACTGCACCACTTGCTCCACAGCCAACTCGCGTCCACACTCGTTCATGACTTGGGATAAAGCGTCCTGCTGGCGGTACGCATACTCGACCGGCCACTCATTCCAGAGCTGGAACTCAAAACGTCGGCGCAACACCGCATACAGCGCCCAGTCCGTAAGCCAGGAACTGTTTTCCTGCACGAAACGCTGAAAACGCATCCGCGCCTCGGGCGTAGCCTCATCAAGAAACCTGCCCGCGGCTTTTTCTATGAGCGGCTGCTTCTGCTCAAAGGCTCGCCCAAAGTCGCAGGGGCCGTCATGGCCTGCCAGCCCCTGAATGCTCTCTGGGGAAAGCCATCCCTGATCGACCAGCCGCTCCAGGCTGATGAGCAGCGAGTTTCCGGCAAACGCCGAGAGCGCTGAATAGGGTGAACTGCCGTACCCTGTGGGATTGAGTGGAAGCACCTGCCAAAGCCGCTGCTTGGCCTCCACCAGGAAGTCCACAAACTCGTAAGCAGCCGGGCCAAAATCGCCAATACCGCCATAGGAAGGCAGCGACGTGACATGCAACAGGACGCCGGAAAGGCGCTCAGAATTCATCAGATCTCCCGCAGAACCACTGCTCAGGCAGCGGACCTCCCCCCTAGGACGTTGCTCCACAAAAAACAGATGCAACGGATCGCGGAGAAGAGTCCGGTACCGGACAGGTGTATGCCATAAAGCACCCTAGCTTCCCAGCGGAAGCCCGGCACTGGGTTTGCGGCTATACACGATGGCCTTGGCGCGTTGATAACGATCCATCAGCGTACCCGCGAAGACGTTGAAGACCTCCGCACGCTGCTGGTCGATCATCTTGTCACGGGTCGCCGGCAGGTGCTGCGCGATATCCTCCGGGCTAGCCTGCTCCTTGTCCACCACCTCGGCCACCACGCCATTCGGCCCCAGATTAATGGGTCCCGAGATGCCTCCCTTAGGTAGGGAGAAGATTGCAGCGGCATCGCCGGTCAAAGCTCCTACATCAGCTACCTGCCCGTCGCGCCCCACCAGATCGCTCGTCTTCAGCGGCAGGTTCATCTCCGTTGCCGCCTTCGCCAAATCCCCGCGCTGCCTAGCAAGGTCGTCCAGTTTCTTGACCTCTGAATTCAGCAACACTGGTACCTTATCGTCCCTGTAGTCATCCAGTACATGACTCTTCCAGGCCGCAAACGTCGGCGCGTGTGCCGCCTGCACATCCGTCACTTGGAAGATGGCATAGCCTTCGCCCGTCGAAATGGCCTGTGGGGGGGCCGCTTTTGTCGTCGCAAACGCGGCAGACAATAGGCTCGCCGCGTCCGGCAGGCTCGCCAACGTTCCATTGCGGCCCAGGAAGTCGGTCGTGGTCAGCTGCAAGTTGTGTGCTTTGGCCGTGGCCGCCATGCCGTTCTTTTTTGCCTCGGCAGCCAACTCATTCGCCCGCGCACTCTGCGCCTGCGCGAACTTCTGTGCGGAAAGTTTGCTGGCAATCTCGTCCTTGACCTCGGCCAGAGTCTTCGTTCCGGCCGCATGCTTTTCTTCTGTCTGAATGATGTGATAGCCGAACTGGGACCGCACCAAACCGGAGGTCTGCCCGGGGTTCAGCGCCATCGCCGCCTTCGCATACGCGGGATCCAGGCTGCTCGTTGGAATCATGGGCAACTCACCGCCCTGGGCCTTGCTGCCAGGGTCATCCGAATTCGTTTTGGCCAGCTCGGCCAGGCTCGCGCCGCCCTGAATCTGCTTTAGGAGTGCCTCCGCTTTGGCCTTGGCGGCCGCATCCGTCTTCGCATCCGCTCCCTTGGGAACGGCGATCAGGATGTGCCGGGTCTTTACCTCTTCCGGTACCTTGTAGTCCGTGGCGTGGGCTGCGTAATAGGCCGCAATCTCCGCATCCGTTACCTTGGGTACGCCACCCGGCAGGTTCGAGGCATCCACGGTGAAAAAGTCGATCTTGCGCTGTTCCGGAACGGCAGTGGCATACTTCGCACTATTGCTCTTGAAGTAAGTCTCGAGCTCCGCATCGCTGGGGTTGATGTTCTTCTTCACATCCGCCGCGGAAATGGTGGCGTACTCGAACTTCACCTTTTCACCCTGCTTCAGGTACGCCTCCCGCGCCGCCGCGTCGGACACGCTGACGCCACCGGTGACAAGGGCCTCCAGCCGCTGCAGTTCGAGATCCTGCTTGACCTCATCTTCGAACTGAACGACGGAGATCCCAAAAAACTGGCTCACAAAGCCTTCGTACTTCTCCGTACCAATGAACTGACCCCCTGGGAACAGATACTGGCTCAGGGGACCCGTCTGCAACTCACGGCGCAGGTCGTCGTTGGAAACCTCCAGACCCAGATTGTCAGCCTCACGCACCAGAACAGCGCGCTCCACCTGCTGCTGGCCCACCCGCGCAAGAATGTACGGAAGATACATCTCGGGCATCTGCTGCTGACGCAATTGCGCCCGCGCGTTGCGCTCCACCTCGTCATTGGTGATGGAGGTGCTCTGCCCACCAAGACGTCCCAGCAACCCTGGTGACCGTACCGTGGCGAAGACGGTGCTGTTATTTGCCGTGCCATTGTCGAAAATGCCGGGAACCAGCGTCACAATCATCGCCAGAATCGCAAATCCGATTACAACGCCGAAGACCACTTTGGTCGCCCGGCTGTCCTGCTGAAACAAACGAATCATCGGGGAGCAAGCCCTCTTCCTGAACGGGCTGGAGTCCCCACACCCGCATCAACGCTGCACCCCGGGTCAAAGTGGGGCTAAAAGCACCCGGAAGCCGTCGGTGTAGCTCCAGGAAGTATAAATCAGACCGTGCGAACGCTCTGCCGCAGGCTGTGACAAGGCTGCTGGAACCGCAATGAGGGGAGATTGCGGATCTCCCTTCATTAGCTGGCTGACTTAGTACGGGTAGCCGTACCCAGCCTGCGGTGGATAGGGGTAACGCCGCCGGACGACGGGCTGCGCTCCCTGCCCCGGTCCCGCCCCATACGCCAGACGCTGCATTTCCTGCTCGGACACAGTCCGTACGGCAACCGGCTGCTCCGTATGGAAGTTCAACACCGCCTCCGGGGGCACGATGACCCGGCCGCCACCCGATGCTGCGGAACCGGCAACTCCCGCTCCCGCTCCCACTCCGGCCCCGACCGCCGCCCCGGCTCCACCGCCCGCGATGCCGCCGATAATGGCCCCAAGTGCTCCCAGTCCCAGAGCGCTATTCACCGTACGGGCCGTTTTGCTGCCACCCTCGCGCTGCCAGATGTCAGAGGCCACCGGGTAACTGACCCCACCCAGCATTACGTTCGTAATTTGCAGCGAGAGCTCTCCCTCTCCCTTCAGTGCACCCGCTTTTTTTGAATCCACAACCACGCCCTGAACCGAAGCCCCGCGCGGGATGGCAATCTGACCGTCGGCGGCCACATCGCTCAGCACCGTGCCGTCAAATGGAGTGCCGATCGCAATGTGATTGGAGTCAAGACCGCGATTGATTCGCACGCGCAGCAGCGCTCCGGAGGGCACCGTCACGGGAATGCCGCCCTGCTGTCCACCCTGGGGAGCATAGGCACCGCCCTGTGGATAGCCGGGCTGCGCCGCGTACCCCTGCTGCGGAACACCCGCACCGGGGTAGCCGGGTTGCCTGTAGGCACCCGCCTGCGGGTAGCCGCTGCCCTGCTGATTGTAGCCGGGCTGATTGTAGCCGGGCTGATTGTAGCCGGGCTGCGCGGGCTGATTGTAGCCGGGCTGCGCGGGCTG
>CAXTZL010000093.1:0-11319 GCA_964248555.1 uncultured Bryocella sp. | reverse complement strand
TCGACGTCGCCATCGTTCGAGCGTGTCATGCCTCATGGTGTCTCCTGGCGATCGCGCTGCGCAGGATCAGTGAGGTCAACCCCTGCATCTTTACTGCAGATTCATTCTCATTGGAGGTGCCTCTTGCAGACATTATTCCGGCAGGCATTCTTCAACGCTAACACCTTCGTCCAAAGGGGAAGGGCAGCTCGTACCACAACGTTCGCTGCGGTACGAGCCCGGCAAATGTACCGGGCGCGTGCCATCCGATGTGCGCTGCGTGCGACTTAGAAGGCGTACTTCAGAGAAAGTTGCAGTTGGCGCGCTGGTGACCGGCTGGAGGTGATCTGGCCGAAGGTGGACGAGGTTGCATTGTTGCTGGGATTGCCCAGCGACGTGATGTTGAAGACGTTGGCAGCATCGGCGCGGAAGCTGAGGCGCTGTCCTTCAACGATGTGAAAGTCTTTGAAGACCGAAGCGTCCGCGGACTGGTATCCCGGTGCACGTTCGGAGTCGACTGAAGCCGTACCGAAGGTCCCATTGGCCGGCTGACCGTAGGCGCAGACGCCGTTGTTTACGCCTGCAAGGCAGGTGTTCACCGACGGGTCCGTGCCGAACCAGTGAAGCGCGGTCCGGTTGTTGATGACCAGCCTGCGATAGGCGTTGGCGCGTTCGGAATTGTTGCCGGTGTCGCTGTTATTCGCGGCTGTGATGTTGACAGGGAAGCCGGAGTAGACGAGCGCCGTGGCTGCGATCTGCCAGCCGCCGACCACCTCATCCAGTACCCCGTTCATGTGGCTGCCGAACTGGCGCCCGCGGCCAACCGGCAAGGCGTAGGTGAGATGGCCGTTGAGGTTGTTGCGCACATCCTGCGCGGCAGGGCCGTATTCCGCGCGGTAGTTGTAGAAATCCTGCGCATAGGCCGACTGTCCGTTGATGCCCTGCGCACCGAAGAACCCGGTGCTGTTGGTCAACGCCTTTGCCCACGTGTAGTTCGCCGTAAACTCGAGACCGCGGTTCAAGCGCTGACGGAAGGTAGTCTGCAGCGCACTGTAGTTCTCGTATCCCTGTGAACCGGTATAGACCACCGAGCCGTTCTGGCCAACGAGGTTGATGAATGGTCTGGGGAAGTTCGCCGTGCAAAAGGCGCTCGTCAAGTTACTCTGCACAACGCCGTTCTGTACGCAGGGCGCGGGCAGGGCATTTGCCGCGCCTGCGGTTACCAGATGCTGGCCAAGCTCACCCACGTAGGCCGCAGTCACCGAAGCCGTATTGCTGAGCTGGTATTCCACCGCGAGGTCATATTCCTGGACAAACATCGGCCGGATGTTTTGCTGCCATGCGCGAATCTGCGTGGTGCAGGGCGTGGGGCTTGTGAGGACGTTGCACCCCACGGCGGGCGTTCCGAAGCCCTGATTCGGCGTGTAGTAAACACCCGGGCTTGTAGCCGTAGGGGCAAACCCAGTCGCTGTGAATGAGTTTTGGAACGGGTAGTTGAAGTTCAGACGGAGGTTTGCGCCCGTACCTTCAAAGTAGTTGGTGATGCCGTAGCCGCCGCGAACGACCGCGCGCTGATTGAGGCTGTACGCAAAACCGAGCCGCGGCATAAAGTTGGTATAGACCGGGTTATAGAGCGCTCGACTGGCGCCGTTCACCCCGGCTAGCTGCACGGTCTTGGTCGCAAAGTTGATGTTCGCTTCCTTGTTGTGCACCTCATAGATCGGCTGGTCGTACTCCCAGCGCAGGCCCAGGTTTATGGTGAGTTGCGGTGTGGCTTTCCAGTCATCCTGAACGAAGCCCGCATCACGATACGATCTTTGCCCGCTGAGGCCGGTCACGCCGCCGATGGCACGCGTGTTCACATAACCTTTGTAAAAGTCGGCTTCGCTGTAACCTCCTGTCGTACCGGCCTGTGCGGTGAAGGCCCCACTGTAATCGTAGTGGCCCACTGCTCCATCGTTTCCCGGGTAAAAGGAATTCTGCTGGTAGCGCAGAACCTGGAATCCGCCCTTGATGGTGTGCCGGCCAAGCTGATACGTCAGGTTGTCGTAGTAGCTGAACGTGTTGTCATAGAACGTCGTGCCGGTCGAGGAATTGCCCACGCCGCTACCCGAGAAATTTCCGTTTGTGCCGTTGAAATTCTGCGCTATGAATCCGGCCTGCGATTGGGTGATTCCTGTCAGGCCAATTGTGGCGTTGCCAGAGTTTCCAAACGCTCCGGTGGTGTCGGTGGGGATGCCCCCGAGATTCACGATGCGTGAGAATCCGGCTGTAAATTCATTGATCAGCGTTGGCGTAAACGTATGCACGGAGTTGAACGCAAAGCTCTGAAAAGGGAATATGTTCTGACCCGGAAACGTAATGGCCAGCACCGGGATGGTGCGGTCGCCGGCTTTGCCGTGCGAGTAACTGCCGGAGATCTTGTCGCGTGCGGTCGCATTCCAATCGATCTTGGCGTCGAACTGATCGTTGTAACGATTCGTCTTGTTAGGCGCACTGTAGTTGTTCTGAATGACCGTTCCGGGCGACGCGGCATGATTGGGCAGCGGATAGTACTGGGGATTGGCGAACAGGTAGGCCGCAATCGGGTTGCCGACCGCACCGATCTGATTGTTGACGTACGCCGGTTGGCCTGGGGCCTGTGTGTTGTACAGCTGAATCGGCTTACTCGAAAGGTTTGGGTTCAACAATTCGCTGAAGTCGCCTGTACGCATCGCGGGTGTCAACACAGTGGCCAAGCCAACGCCGGCCGAGTGGTAACGCGCGCCTTCGTAGTCGGTAAAGAAAAACAGCTTGTCGCGAAGGATGCGGCCGCCAAGGGTGCCGCCGAAGATCGTTTGGGTGTACGGCGTGATCGGAATGAACTGACTGGGCGAGGCAAAATGCTTGTTCGCGTAGGTGTTTGCGTCCATATTGTAGTTGGACAGATAGCCAAATGCGCTGCCGTGGTATCCGTTGGTGCCGCTTTTGAGCAGCGTGATCACATCACCGCCGCTCACGTTGCCAAACTCCGCCGGTGCGTTCAGCGTGACGATACGCACCTGGCCGATGGCGTCGGGACTGGGGTTATAGCCGACGCCGTTGTTCAGCGTCTCGTTAATGTCGATGCCCTCCAGGAGGAAGTTGTTGGTCTCCTGCCGGTTCCCGTTTTGCGAGGCAAGCGTTCCGTTGCCATTCCGCTCGATCGCGCTGGAACCGGAGAAGCTCGCGGGATTTGCCGTCACCGCACCCGGCGCAAACAGGGTCAGTTCGGTGAAGTTGCGGCCCACCAGCGTTATGGTATTCACGGCATTGGTATCCAGCGTGGACCCCAGCGTCGCATTTTCGGTGTTTAACAAGGGCACCAGTTCACCCGTCACCGTTACGTTGGTCGCCTCGGTCCCCACGCTCAATTTGGCGTCCAGCTTGGCATCCTGACCGGATTCCAGCGTGAACGGCCCAATGGTCTGCTCGGCGAATCCGGTAGAGCTGAAAGACAGCTTATACGTACCCACATTCAGGTTTCGAATAACAAAGACACCATCCCGATTACTCTGCGTGTCCACCGAGACATTGGTGCCCGTATTCGTCACCGTTACCTTTACGTTGGGCACGATGGCGCCAGAGGCGTCGGTAACCGTGCCGTTGACACCGGCGGTTATGGTCTGGGCGGACAGCCCCACAGCACAAACGAGTGGTAGGGAAAGCAGAGGTAACCAGGGTGTTGCTCGTATCATGACGTTTTCCCCGAAATGCGATCACATAAATCTTGCGCAAACATCCAGTCATCCTGGAAGGATCGCTGGTGCGAAACAAAAAGAATTGTGTAGCCACAATACATGGCTTGAGCTGTTCTGGAAAGTTGCTTCAGAAATTCGATAACGAAGTAGGTGAGACTGCTGGGGGTGCGGAGGTCTGGATCGGCCCTGGGCGAGCCTCCGCTCTTTCAACTAAAGGCTGTCATACGATTACAGGTAGAGTGCAGACGCCATAGGAACGGCCTCAGTCTTAAGTTCGCCCATGGCATCCTCGATGAACACAACAGCGTGCAGAGCTCGGCACGCCTCTCAAAGCCCCTTGATCACTGCCGTCCATTTGGACCAGTTCGCCGTGCTCTCGCGGCGTGGCGTGCCCGGCTTGAAATGGGCCTGTGGCGAAGAGACACACTGGACAAGGAGAGCCTATGGGACGGGGCGAGAAGTATTAGCCTAAGCGGGTTGTAGATTTGTTGCGGCAGATTGAGGTAGCGATCGCGAATGGGAAGGCGACGGTCCAGGCATCGAAGGAAGCCGGGATCGTGGAGCAAACGTATTTTCATTGACGTATGGAGTACGGCGGTCTCAGGTGGACCAGGCGAAGCGGCTGAAGAAGTTGGAGCCGCAGAACTTCAAGCTGAAGCGCATGGTAGCGAACCTGAGCCTGAAGATCTTGTATCGAAGAAACTTCGCCTCGGGGAACTTCTAAGCCCTGAGCGACGATGTTTCGCTGCAGTGCATGCACAGCAGACGCGTGGGGTCACGAGCGTAGAGCGTGCTTCTGGCCAAGCATCCGCGCGGCACACAGCGCCATCGTGCGATACGGCGCGAAGACGAAGATGCACTCACGCAAGCGATCATCCAGCTTGCCAGCCAGTAGGTTCGTTACGGCTATTGCCGGATCACGGCGCGGCTCAAGTTCGAGTCAACGATACAATTGTTCTGATCGACACATGGTAGCATCTCACGGCTATGACAAACGGCCATTAGGCCGAGGGCAGTCGTCGCCAGCAAGGGAGCCGTAACTTGAATCGAACGATGCAGAGTGCTTTCCACATGATGGTGAGATGGTGTTGCATTGCAAAGCCTTCCTATGAATCACCACCGGCTGGAGAGAATGTTCGCATGCAGATGAGATCAGTTAGGTACCTCGCAGTCTCACAGCATACCCGTATAAATCGCAAGATGCCTAGAAGCGGAAAGCCGTGTGCACCATAACGGTCCGGTTTGCGGCAGAGGTGCTGAGAAAGCTGTTGGCTGTGGCGATGGATTGGCCGAAGAATGTGGAGCTGAGCACACCTATGGGCGGTGCTGGGCTGACCGTGTTGGTGATGTTCTGAGCCTCCAGCGAGAAAACGAGTGCGTAGCGCGGGTCCGGTGGGGGTGGGGCTTGGCGCCCGCGGCCAAGGGAGGCGGCGGTGGACCGTCCAGTGGCTCGGCGGTGCGTGGGCCAAAACGCACCGTCTTTGGCCTTGCACCTGCAGAGAGACAAACCGGGGTGAATCGCCGTAGTTGACAGGGACGATCGTTTCACCAGGCTGCGGAACAGTGTCGAAGTTGCCAAAGCGCGTGCTCACCACATCTGCGGGGTTGGAAGCTGCGGTGGCGAAGCTCGGGCGGTCGTTGTAGATCGTGTCCCCGTTGTTGTCCTGGCCGGTTGGGATGTTGAATGGTGCGCCGCCGCGGGCCGCAAGAAAGGCGCCGGCGTGCACTCCCCATTTCATGTCGGCCTCGATTCCGGTGAACAGACCGTAATGCCGATCGTACTGACTGCGGCCGTAATCCTAGTGGATGTCATAACTGTTTGAGGCAAACGACGTAAGGCCATCGGTGTCGGAGTTGAACTGCTGCAAGAATAGGAAACCCCAGTACTGAATCTTTTTCGTGATGTTGATCTGCGGGTTGGTGAAGAAGACGTTTCCTCGACTTTCCCCGCCGGAGTCGAATTGATAGACATCGCCAGTGCCCGCTCCAGCCTGTCGGGTGCCGTTAGGAAGCGGCGCGTTGGCGTTTACCGAAACCCATTGATGAATGCCACTGAAATGCAAGTAGTTTGCAGAGACGGAACCGTATTTGCCGAGGTGGAATTCGGCGGTGGCTCCGGCATCCAACTCATACTCGGAGCGAAGATCAGGGCTTACGCGATAGATGGTCGGAGCACCGACGGTACCGAGGTTCGTCCCAGTAAGCTCGGTCTGCAGCTGAGCAGCGGTGGTCGCGAAAAAGTTGGGGTTCTTAATGGTGTAGGTCTGTTGCAGGGCCGGGTTGTTCTGGCGCACGGCTGTGGTGAGCGCAGAGATGGGGAAGCGATCGTAAAAAATGCCGGCTCCTCCACGCAGAACCACTACTGCCGGCTTCTTGTCTGTCTGATGTACGGCCCAGGATAAGCCTATGTGCGGCGACGGGTCGGAGTGATCCGGGATGGCGGACTGTGTCTCGAAGCGGAACCCGAGATCGGCTGTGACATTTTTGCGGATCTTCCATTCGTCTTCGGCCCAGAGTGCAAGATCACCAGTCAGGACCGAAAAGCTGGACTGGCCCGTCGTGAGTTGGAACTGTGATGCGGAGGGTGTGCCCTGAACCGACGCCTGATACGCGGCCAAATTGTTGAAGGTGAACGTGCCGTTGTAACCGGAGGTGGAAAGGCTTGCATCGCGGTACAGGCGATAGCGTGCGCCGGCCCGCAAAAAGTGGTTCTTGTGTTCGTAAATGCCATTTTCCTGAAACTCCAGGTGGTCCTGATTATCGTGCAGGGTTTGTGAGGGACTGCCGCCATCATTTACGGTGCCTTGAACGAGAATGGTCGGCGCGGCACTAAGGGGATTATGCGCATTGCGTGTACGAGCCCATTCAAACTTGCTATCGAGCTCTGCATGAGCGCCGATGATCTGCGTGTTCCCCAGCTGCAAAGTGCTTGTATTTGTGGCAGTGTTGTAGGCTTCGCTGGGCAGGATGAACTGCGAGAGGCCAGCATTAGTTTGCGCAGCGCGATCAAACTCGTAGCGGCCCGTGAACGTATTGCTCGGGGACCACTGGCGATCAAGGCGAGCGGTGTAGCTGGAGGTCTCCTGCGGGTCAGGAACAGCCTGCGACAGGGTAACGAGGCTGGCGTTGATACTTACCGTTTGCGCGTTGATGATCGCATTACTTTGCTGGTCGTAGTAGTCGCCGCTCAAAAAGAAAGAGGTCTTCTTATCAATGGGACCACTGAGATTCCCCTGGGTGTGCACGCGATAATAACCGGGCTCTAGCTGATGTAGAAACGGATTCTGCGAATTGAAGCTCGAAGGATCGCCGGTAATATCGATGGAGCCGTGCAGGCGGCCAGTTCCAGGTTTGGTGAAGATCTCGATACGGCCAAAGCCAAGGCCATCGTACTCGGCGGAGAAGGGATTTTGATTGATCTTGACGGCGCGAATGGAGTTCTTTGGTGGGAACTGGCCGCCGCTGAAGCCGTCAACGTAAATCTTCGGGGCGTGCTGGCCATCGCCACCCGCAAGCGCGGTGAGTTGCTGCTGAAAGGTCGCGTCGTCGTCAGATAGGTTGCCGAGTTCTTTGTCGCTAAGCGTAAGTGCACTGCCGTTGTCGTCTTCCGAGGTACTAGCGCCGCCGTTGTTCCCGTTGACACTGACCACTGTCTGAGCAGTAGCTACAACAAGTTTCGCTTGGACGGAGACAATCAGCCCAGTGGCCTTTAGTTTTACTACGTATGGATCGAAACCGTCAGCAGTGATCACGAGACTGTAGGTGCCAGGAGGCAGGGCGAACAGAAAGCGGCCGCCATCGTCGGTTGTCGTTGTGTGGTCAAGGCTATTGTCTGCGGAGCGAGCTTCCACCGTGGCCTGCGGGATGCGTGCCCCGGAGGTATCGCTTGCTGTACCGCTAATGTTGACGGCTTTGGAAACGGGCACGGTTTGGGACCAGGCACAGCACGACGCAGAGAGAAGCCAGTAAGCAGCAATTCTTGAGGACGTCATACACCCACCAGGGAGAAATTGAGCCCGCGGAACGGTCGTTGGACTCGGCGCTATGTGAAATCGTTATCTAGGAAACATTTCGCTTTGTTGTTTTCCGAATGCTCCATCGCGAGAACTGGGATTCTTGCTCTGCCGCCGTGAACTACATCTGCGTGGCCGTGACGATGCTGAGAGTGGGATTACACATGTAAGCCGAACAAACTTCCTGCTCACATGAAAGTCGACCTTCATCGATGCGGTATGCGCAATTCGGTATTTGCATTCGCGCATCCATTCACTGGATTGACGCCAGCTTGTCTCCAACTCGGGTACGCGCAGGCGGCCATGGCCTAGCTCACAAGCGATTTGCGTGCCGTTCCACTCCAGCAGATTGTGCGAGGGCCGGCCAACGCGGGTGGGAGCCGCAAGCAGTCGCAGGCACTCTTTGCAGCGAGCTTCCTGATCTTGAAAGGACCATCGTAGCTGGGTGGTCGCCAGGAGCACGAAGAGGAGCACGTGGCAGAACTGTGCCGCATTGGGAAGCGACAACGCCAGTGGGGCACAGCAGTCAACGCTCAACAGAAATGCCAGGCACAGGACCAATACGGCCTTCGCAAGGAAAAACATGGTTCGCCTGGCCGTAGAGGCGACACGATCACTGCGCCAGACCTGAACCGGCCGCCGCGGCGCGACGGAGAAGGCAACGAACAAAACAAGCGGCGCGGCTACCAAGCATGGCTTGTAGTCATTGTGAAGATCCAGGGCTAAGGAACGCCAGCCTCCGTCCAGGATAAAAGCCAGCAGGGAAGTCAACAGGCAGCCTGCGAAAAATGAGAGCAGGCAGAGAAGTGCCGTTCCGCGAAGAAGGCAGTCCAACTTTCAAGATGAAGCCAGAGCGCATCTCGCACCAGACCCAGGGAAAGCGGACTAAGGTGGGTCGTGGTGTCGTCCTGCGGGCTTGTGTTTCGTGCGTGCCAGAGCTCCGCCTCCCACGAACGACGCCACTCCTTCCGTTCGGCGCAGGGGACGAGCCAACTCGCCATATACACAAGGGCGCGGTCCGTCCCTGGTAAGTGGAGAGGCGTAACGGGCATCACGGATGACCTCTCGGGAGCAAGCCTTGCCAGCAGAGGGTAGCGTTCGGTCACGGCCTGGGCAGCCGCCAAACCGGCTTGGTTGACCTCGTAATAGCGGCGCGCGGGACGCTGCTTGGCCGTGGCCTCCAGCTCGGACTCCCACTTGGAGTCAACGAAACCATCGCGCTCCAGCCGTCGGAGGGCCGGATACACCGTGCCGCTGGGCAGACCGGTGATTGCCATAACCTCAAGTCCGAAGCGGTATCCTAGGCTCAAGGCCTTCAGGATGAGCGCGGCAGTAGCGCGCTACATAGGGGTGCACTAGGCTCGAGCTTCAGTCTGTGTCAAACCGCAGTATCCCGGCCGGGAGAGACGTCAGCTTCGTTCTGAGGCCAGGAGAGGTGTTGGGCTACCTGGGGCCCAATGGCTCCGGTAAGTCGACCACCGTTAAGATGGTGATCGGCATGATTCGGCCCACCAGAGGCAAGGTGCTGTTTGCCGGCCGGGATATCCATGAAGATCTTTCCGGCTACCGGTCGCAGCTCGGCTACGTGCCCGAAGAGGCGCAGGTCTACACCCATCTATCTGGCCTGGAGTATCTCCAGCTGGTGGGCAGGCTGCGTGAAATGGAAGAGTGGCCCCTTGAGCGCAGAGCCCGCAGCCTGCTTGCGCTGCTCTCTCTGGAAGCGGCGCAATATGCCGCCCTCTCCGAGTATTCCAAAGGAATGAAGCAGCGTGTGCTGATCGCGGCAGCGCTGATTCACGATCCGCGCCTGATTATTTTCGATGAGCCGCTGTCCGGGCTCGATGTTGTCTCTGCCCGGCTCTTCAAGGATCTGCTTGTGCTGCTGGCACAAGAAGGAAAGGCGATCCTTTAAATTTCACACGCCCTTGAGGTCGTCGAGCAGGTCTGCGATCGCGTGATCGTGCTATCTGCTGGGAGAGTGGTGGCCGATGCCTCGCCGGAAGAAGTGTCGCGTCAGAAGTCCTGTCTTACCCAATAAATCACGCATGGTTCACCTTCATGACCTCGACGATGTCGCGCGCCACCTGCCGCGTGTCCGTTGCTGCACAAGCTGAGCAAACACGCTCTCAAGCGAGGGCAGCTGGGGTCCGTCGAACCTCCTGATGATGGGTGTGCATCAGATCGTGCGCCAGCCTTCAGGGCGTGCGGCTTTTCACTTCATAGGCCAAAACAGTCGCTACGGGATCTACCTGGCTATGTACGTTGGCACAGACTGGCGCTTGCCTCCGCATGTGCCTTCAGGGCAGGTAATCCGTACGATTAGACCGGGTTTATCCTTTCCAGTTTAGGCCTTCATGCCATTCTACCGCTGCTTCGTTTTTGGATCGTCGCAGGATTGCGCATGGCCTTGGCTCCCGATTAACCTGCCGGCCCGGTGGGTGTTCCGCATCACTGGCTCGGACAATCGCAGTTGCGCAGCGGCAGCAAGAACATGGGCAAGGGCTGCGACGTTGCTGATGATGGCCTGCGTGGTCTCAGCTGTTGGATTGCGAGATCGAGTGCCCGCATCCTCGCTGTCCAGCTCGTCGTAGGCTCCTGCCTCAGCCTTCTTTTCGTCGCCGCTTTCTTCTTCGAGCGGAGTGTGCCACTCATCACGCCACGATTGCCGGGCAGGACCAACTTCGCCCTGTTCCTGACACTTTACCTAGGCGTGCTGACGCCCTTTCTCATCGGAGTGGTTTACCTGGAATTGCACATGGGGCGCCATCTATGGAATCTTTTGCTTCTGGGCACTGCCGCCGTTGTCTCGCATACTAGCGTGATTCTTCTGCATCGCAAGCCGATGGAGGTAGAGGAGGAGATGGAGGGGTACGACGGGGTCTTTCAGGTACTTGGCTTAAGCAACTAATTCGAGCACCAGCGGCATAGAGCGGCGAGTCTCCTCGCTCGAAAACCTCGGCCAAGAGAAGTGTTCCCTTTAACCCGGAAGTTATGATGCCGCGAAGTAGCCATCGGCAGGGTTCGCCACCCATCCGGTCGCTTCCTCCGCAACCCACTTAGGCCGCCACAAACGATTGATGCTGTTGAAAAACTCTGTTCTGAGGGCGAACTGCGTGTCTGTGGTCTGGCGTAGTCAGCAATAATCGAGCAAGTCGGGCGTTTGCAGTAACAGCAGGGTAGCCTCGCAACTCCCGGATGGAGTGTTGCTGTCCGATGATGAGCAGTTTGAACCTACGCTGTTTGCATAGCCGGTCGGCGGAGCCGGGCAAGACGGCGCAGATTTTGAACAGGTCGCCATTAAGAAACGTTCTTCTGAGGCGCCACTTAAACCTCGAAGCTTGAGCCTCGTAAATCGAAACTGCTGCTTCATGTGAGCGAACAGCATTTCTACTTTCCTGCGGAGACGACGCGATCGTTGGAACGGTTCTGTGTTTTCGAGAGCCTTGGTCTGCTTTCGAATTGATTCGTCCACAGACACGGACGAGCAACGGAATCTGCCTCGCGTGCATTGTCGGCGGGTGGGACAAGATCTGCAATCAGTTTCTTTCACGTGATAGCGGTTAACCTGCGAGTCCCCGGAAGCCGTGCCTCTCTCGAGGATCTTGTCT
>CAXTZL010000092.1:9802-11340 GCA_964248555.1 uncultured Bryocella sp. | reverse complement strand
GACTTCCCCACCGGCGGCTTCCTCTACGGTCGCGGCAACCTCGCCCAAACCTACAACACCGGCCGCGGCCGCTTCATGATGCGCGCCAAATGCGGTCTCGAGCAGATCACCGGCGGCCGCCAGGCCATCATCGTCACCGAGATCCCGTACCAAGTCAATAAGTCCAACCTCATCAAGCGCATCGCCGAAATCGTCAACGAAAAAATCGTCGACGACATCTCCGACGTCCGCGACGAGTCCGACCGCGACGGCATGCGCATCGTCATCGAACTCAAACGCGGCGCGCAGCACGAAATCGTCCTCAACCAGCTCTACAAAAACACCCAGATGCAGGAGTCCTTCTCCATGATCTTCCTGGCCGTCCTCAACGGCCAGCCGAAGGAACTCCCGCTCCACCACGCCATCCACGCCTTCATCGATCACCGCATCGACGTCGTCCGCCGCCGCACCGCCTTCCTCCTCGGCAAGGCCCGCGACCGCGAACACACCCTGCTCGGCCTCCAGATCGCCGTCGATAACCTCGACGCCGTCATCCGCATCGTCCGCCAGTCCAACTCCCGCGCCGACGCCCGTGAAAACCTCTTCGCCTTCTTCTCCAACCGCACGATCTCGCTCCGCGGCACCGAACTCGCCGGCATCACGCTCGACCCCGCCAAATACGCCATCGACCTCACCGGCGGCTCGATCTCCGCGCAACTCACGGCCAATAACGCCGCCGCTGCCGCCGGTACGCTGATCCTCAGCTACCGCCAGATCGACGCCATTCTCGAACTGCAGCTCTATCGCCTCACCCAGCTCTCCATCGACGAGCTCCTCAACGAACTCCGCGCCGTCCGCGAAAACATCGCCGAGTTCGAATCCATCCTCGCCTCCGAGAAAAAACTCCGCGGCGTCATCCAGGCCGAGCTCGAAGAGGTCCGCGATAAATACGGCGACCAGCGCCGCACCATCATCATCGACGAAGCCAACGAGCTCACCCTCGAAGACCTCATCGCCGACGAGCAGGTCGCCGTCACCGTCTCCAACACCGGCTACCTCAAGCGCACGCCCATCTCCATCTATCGCCAGCAAAAGCGCGGCGGCACCGGCCGGCTCGGCATGAAGACCCGCGAAGAAGACTTCGTCGCGCAGCTCATCATCGACTCCACCCACGCCTACCTGCTCTGCTTCACCAACACCGGCCGCGTCTACTGGCTCAAGGTCTACGAGATCCCCGACATCGGCGCCGCCGGCAAGGGCAAGGCCATGGCCTCCCTCGTCGACCTCCAGCCCGGCGAAAAAGTCGTCACCATCCTCCCCGTCCGCGACCTCACGCAGGAAAACCGCTTCGTCCTCTTTGCCACTCGCAACGGCACGGTCAAAAAGTCCACCCTGCGCGACTTCTCGAACGTCATGGCCCGCGGCATCATCGCCATCGGAATCGACAAGGACGATGAACTCATCACCGCCCGCCTCACCGACGGCGAACAGGTCATCTTCCTCGCCACCCACGACGGCATGGCCATCCGATTCGACGAGCGCGACCTCCGCGCCATGGG
>CAXTZL010000092.1:0-9702 GCA_964248555.1 uncultured Bryocella sp. | reverse complement strand
CCACCCACGACGGCATGGCCATCCGATTCGACGAGCGCGACCTCCGCGCCATGGGCCGCCCCGCCTTCGGCAACAAGGGCATCACCCTCGCCAAAAATGACTACGTCATCGGTGCCGCCGTCACCCCCTCCAACGAGGCCCGCAACCGCAAACGCCTCGAACTCGCCGCCGCCAAGGGCCTCACCGCCAAGGTAGAAGCCGTCCTGGACGAAGCCGGCCTCGCCCTCCCCTCACTCACCGACCCGTCATCTCGACCGGAGGCCGCAACCGGGGCCCCCGGCGAGCTCGCTCGCTGGGGGGGCGAAGGCCGCAGCGGAGAGACCCCTGTATTCGGCGCGCCACAGATTTCCGACCTCGGCCACCGTCCCAACGCCCCCGACGGCCAGGAAATCCTCGGCTCGGACACCACCGAGCTCGACCCCAAGGCCATCGAAAAACTAGAAGCCCTCGACGCCGAACTCGGCCTCACCCCCTGCCTCATCCTCACCGTCTCGGAAAACGGCTTCGGCAAGCGCACCGACGTCGACGCCTACCGCCTCCAGTCCCGCGGCGGCAAGGGCGTCATCAACATGCGCACCACCCCCAAAATCGGCAAAGTCACCGGCATCCAGCTAGTCGACGACACCACCGAAATGATGGTCATCTCCCAGTTCGGCAAAATCATCCGCATCGACACCAAGCAGGTCCGCGCCGCCGGCCGCGCCACCATGGGCGTAAAACTCCTCGACCTCGACACCGACGACAAGGTAGCCGCCGCCATGGTAATCCCCCCAGAAGACCCCAAAACCCCCAACCCCGAAGACGGCACCCTACTCCAGTAACCCCCGTCAGCAAAACCGCTGTGGCAACAAGAGGCGCGGTCAAAGCCGCGCCTCTTTGCTAACTTGGTTGCCATTGCCGAAGGAATCTACGTTAGCCGTTGCCTTGCTGTCATCCCGGAACATACCTGCACTCCCATCGCAAACAAGCAAGACGTGGCCCAGGTAGCCGCGCCTTCCTGTTAGATTGTCCTTCTTGTATCAGCCTCTACGAGCACCCCAACGATGGTGCAAAGCGGTAAGCGATTTAGATCAAACCGCCTTACTGAACAGTCAGCGTGAAAGTCGTCGACGAGGTGATCGCCGTATTCACGGAATCCTGTCCCTTCAAGGTCAGCGTATAGGTGGTGGCACTGGCAACAGGCGGTGTCGGCGTAACAGGGTTGGCTGTGGCGGGGCTTGAGCCTCCGCAGCCACTCACCCCCAGTGTAATGACCATCAGCAAAGCCGCGGACAGCAGCACGGGCAGCCCACGCCGGACCGACTTCCTACGCTGAAATCCACAAAGCAGCAGGCCAGCCAACGTGAGCGCCAAGGGTCGCAAAGGCTTTCTGCTGCCGGGTCCCTTTTGCGCCATCTGTTCCAGCGGGTGTCCCGCCTCTCGCCGTTGCGCCGTTAGCGGTGCATTGCACGCAGTGCCCACGCCGATCACAAGGCTTTCCGTGCTCACGCCATTGGCGGTCAGTGGCTGGATCAGGTAGCACGCCGTAAGCGCCGTCGACCCAGTAATCGAACTCGTCGCACTTAGGGACCAAAACACGCGGCCACCGTAGCCACCGCTTGGCGTAACACTTACCTGCGTACGTCCCTGGCTGTTGTTGGCTACAGATAAGCTAGCCGCCGCGAGGGAAAAAGCCCCCGTAGGAACAACGTTGCCCACCAGCAATGAAGTGGTCCCCACGGTCGGCGCATAGACGGAATCTCCGGAGTATAATGCGGAGATCACATGCGTACCCGACGCGGCTGGAGCATTGATCGTAAACGTCGCCGTAAGGGTGTAGGCCGTCGGCTGCCCCTGGTAAATCAAAGGGACACCGGTGGTCACCACCGCCCCATCGACCAAGACAGCGAACGTCCCTGTTGGTACCGGCGCAGGAACAGTCAGCACCCGCCTCACACCAGAAACGTTCATGGTCAGCAACACGGGTGCGCCTGCTGTGGTCGACGGTACAGACGTCTGCACAGAGGCACTCGCGGCATTCAGCTGGGAAGCAGGGGTCGCCGGCCACGCCTTTACAAGGGCACTCAGGTTCACACTTCCCAGACCCGTGGCCTCGTCATACCCTGCCGTAGCAAAGTACCCTGCCTGTCCTGCCGCAACGCAATGGGTCGCGCCGGTGACGCAAGCGGTATTGCCGGACGTAATATCGTGGAACGCCGCAGCGTAGGTCGCCGGATTCGCCGCCAGGCTGTACAAAGTGGGGTTCAGACTGCCCTGCCCGAGCGAGTTCTCTGCCTGGTTCAGAATCGCCACCATACCCGCAAACGTCGGTGCCGCAAAACTGGTGCCACCTCCAAGGAAGTGTGTCGCGGAACTGATCACCGGACCTGACGCGCAGGTTGCCTCCGAGCCTAGGGCACTCACCGCAGACGGATCATTCGTACACACCAAAAATCCGGGGCTCTGCGCGGAAGCCTGCAACGCCAGATCCGGCAGCAGGCGATACGGACCGGCAGTGATACCCGGCACCCCGGTCTGCCACGAAGGTCGGGGATTAACGCTACTCGTGCCACCCCCACCCGCGAGGATGCCCGCCGTGGCGGACCCTTCGTTCCAGGCCACCTCCGGAACGTAGGACAGCAGAGAAAAGAACTGATCTACACCCACAGCGCTTGCCCAGTAGGTCGTGTTGCCCGCTGTGTAGGTACCCGCTGCCATCTGCGTTCCCCCAATTGCTGTCACATAGGGGCTGTCAGCCGGGAAATTCACAGCTACGGACTGGATCTGGGTTGTTGTCAGGCCGCTGGCCGTCGAAACCGGCGCACAGGCTGTAGATCCGCTATCACCGGAGGCCGCAACCAGTGTCTGCCCCTGGGCTGCTGCCTGCGCGAACAGGGCATTCGCCTGGTTCAGGGTTGTAGTACTTAGTAACGTCTCGCAGGTCGAGTAACTGATGCTGATAACAGGAGCTATCTTCTCCTGAATAGCGTAGGTCAGTGCATCGTACACACTGTAATTCGCTTGGTCTCCTACAAACACCAGGAAAATATTGGCCTTGTTCGCCGCACCCAGTGCATACTCCAGGTCCAGGTCCGACTCTAATTCATCACCAGGGGAAACAGCCTCTACACCGGAGCCAGGAACCAGCACAGCACTTAGATTCGCCGAGCCCAGACTTACCAGGCGATTAGCCGGGCCAGTCGCGGAGGTGTCCGCGTACGACTGTCCAACTACCGCGATCGACTGTCCCTGCCCCTGCACATTGTTACTAATCAAAGGTGAAACGCCGTACATCGCTCCTAGGTCCGCGGGTGTCAGAAAATGCGCCTGGGTTGCAAGGGTGGTGTACAAGGGCTTGGCCCGGGTGCCAACCATGGCGGTGGGCTGCGGACGAAAATCAGAAAGATGGAGCACCGCCGCAGTGATCGGCTGCAGGGCCGCCGGCAAACTCAGATCAGAGGACGGCGCAAAATGCTCCTCGCCGTTGGCTTGGTAGCGATGCAACTCCGTGCCGAATGCGACACGCACCTCGGACGCCGTCCCCGTAAAGGTAATTCGGTCCAGGCTCGGGGAAACACCCATCACCTCAAAACCGCTTGCGGCAAGCCAACTCTCCGCCGCTTCCAGATCGGCCGCCGGCATCCCAAAACGCGCTCCGAAATCAGAGGGCGTTAACCATTGGTGAAACAATGGTGATTTGACATCCTGCTGTTGCTCCAAAAGCTTCTGTAACTCGGCCTCCTGCTCCGGCGACCGATTGAACACCAGGGTAATCCCGGCAATCACCTGATCCGGCGAAACGGCACCCAGGTCCTGCATCGTCTCAGCCTGCGGAACTCGTGAGTTGGGCAGAATCAGCTTTGAGTTGTCCGCGAGGCTACCTCGCAATCTGCTCTCTCTCGCCTGCCCGCACGCAGGGTTGTTCAAAAAGGAACCTAAGGGCAACAGGCAAAGAGCAAGAGTCAAGAGATGCAAAACACGGCGCATGAGCAAGCAATCCTTCAAAGAAAGCAATTGATTGCAGCCACTCTACCAGAGCTCATCAAATGTGTTAAGCCCAAAATATCCGGGCCCTCCGGTCGCCTCGCAACATGCTAACCCGCAACTGGAAGAAACCGTCGAGGCGGGTGGCCCACCCACCTAAAGCCACCAACGCCGAAGGCCGGAGAGAAGCGAAGTGGATCGACTGATCTATTTTCCCGAATCGCCACGAACGTCCAGCCCTCACCCACACTGCTACACTCCGACCCATGGTTCGCTCCGCTCTCCTCTTGCTCGCCACGCTCGGCACCACGTTGCCCTGCGCCTCCGCTCAGCAGCCCTCCGCGGTCATCGCGACGGAGCAGGCCAAACAGCTAGGGGAACTCCACAACCGCGCCGCCGCCATCGTGCGGGACGAGGACGCCCGCGCACAGCAGCCGCTCTGCGCCACGGAAGCGGACAACTACACGCAGGGCATCTGCCAAAGCAAGGAAAGAGCCCTCACGGACGCCAACGAGACCAAACTGGTCCGCACCTTGGGCGCCTTCTATCGCCTGCGCTTGCGCTACGAGTCAGCCCCGCCCAAGCCGGGTCCCCTCTCCTTCGATCAGGCCGAAGCCTCCTGGCACCTCTTCCGCGAGCAGGTCTGCCAATCCGTCGCCGACCAGTACCTCGGCGGCGCCGCCCAATCCAACATCGAGTCTGCCTGCGAAATCAACATCACGCGCCACCACATCGACGAGCTCTGGGCCGTCTACAAGGACATCAACTAGCCCCGTTGGGTGAACGGGTGGCCACCCAACGCGCCATCCGCAAAGCGCCGGCTGCACACAGATCCCCGCCCTTCAGCTAATCTCAGAATCAGCAGGGGAGCCGACTTCTACCAAACCCGCAAAATCCGGCTACGCCCGCGAAAGTACCCCACTAAACTTCCCGGATCGAAGATTTGAGCCAAAAGTACGGGGGCTCGGAGCAGGTTGGTCTTTCTCACGGCGTTATTCGGTCCCTGTCCCGGAATCAACCCTTAAGAACCACCTCCGATATGTCCCAGGCCCACGCCGATAAAGTACGTAACGAGGCCTTCAACCGCTCCCACAAGCGTCATCTCCAGCCCGCTGCTCCACCAGGAACGGATGGTGATCAGAGACTTGGCTGCACCCACCGCAAAGTGAGCGACCAGCGACACCGCCGCGGCCACCAGCACCGCAGGCAGACCAGCCATAAAGAAGAACGGAATAATCGGTACGAATGCCCCAACGGCGGTCGACACAGCGCCGGAAATGGCCGCTGTAAGCGGATCCCGCAAACCCTCCTCACTCGTATTCAGGCGCTCCCTGGCCAGCGCCTGCACAAGCTGCGATTGATCCGAGGCAAGGTGTTCTACAAAACGATCAGCATCTTCGGTTGAAAATCCTCTGATCTGATACGTCAACGAAAGGATCTCCCGTGCCTCCGGTTCGTTGTGCTCCACCGCCTCTCTTTCGCGGGCGAAGGCAGCCTCGTAAATTTCGCGCTCACTCTTGGCTGCAAGATAAGCGCCGGAGCCCATGGAGAGCGCGCTTGCGATCATGCCCGCAAGTCCGGCGATCAGAACAAAATGCGAGTTGCCCAGCGTAGCGCCTGCAACACCGGAAACAATGCCAAAAATCGAACCAAGTCCATCGTTGATGCCATAAATGGCATCCCCAACCCATCCAGAGGCCTCGTGGCGGCCTCTGTTGCGCACGCTGAGCAACTTTTCGAGCGCTGTCTTCGGATCGTCCACCAAATCGCTGCCCTTCATCGACCTCGGACGAATCAGCGCGCCCAGCGTGCGGTAGTGTTCCTTCTCCTCCGCGATCACCTCTTCCAAAATCGCTACCGATGCAGCATCTCCCCATTCAACAAGCTGCTTATGGTAACGAGCAATATCGCGGCTCTCCTCGATTTCAAGCCGGCGCAGATTCGTCGCGGAGCCCGAGAGCAACGAAGCAGAACTTTCCGCATCTCCTCTCCCCTGGCCGCTGTAAACCAACGGGGTGCCATCGACTTCGCGCAACCGGTTCGACCATAGGTCGGCATGATGGCGTTCCGCTGTGGCGAGACCTCGAAGAGCATTGCGCCGCCGCGAATCCTGCTCCGCCTCCGCGAGCGCCTGGTAGGCGTAGTGGCTCTCCATCTCCGTCTGCCAGTTTTCTTTCAAAACTTTGATCAACTCTTCCTTCTGCTTGCTGTTCAAAACTGAATCTCCTCGTCAGCATTCCGCAGGCGGTGCACCTGACCGGAGCTGGTGATATCACCTGCCGTCGCGATCATCGTAACGGGCCTTCGGCGACAATCGCTACCACGCAACAAAATAGGATGAAGCCGCTCCATCGCGCGGCGAAACCACGCTGGATAGCGATCAACCGGAAACCACCAACTACACAAAGACAGCAAGTACAAAATTCCCGTCATCCGCCGCCCTATCGGGTTCGAATGCCGCATCATGGAAAAGGATGGCGCAAGGTAAAATTCGAAGAGAGCCGCGGTGGCCCGCGGTTTTGGCAATTTTGGCAGTTGGCGGTCTGCGTCTGGCGCTGCCCAATGCTCTTGCCATTGGGCCTACCTGGTTGCTGCTGGCAGTCATCCTCGCGCTGCTCATCCCCACGCTCTGGGCCCTTGCACGGGGCAGTCACCTCCTCAACCAGATCATGGGCTACATCCTCAGCGGGGTTGTGACCCTGGACATGCTCTGGTCGCTCGGACTTCTGCTCAAGGCGCTCCCTTCGCACTCGGAATCCCCGCTCGCTTTGTTGCGATCCGCAGCCGCCTTGTGGGTGACCAACATCCTGGTATTCGCCTCATGGTACTGGCGCCTGGACGCAGGCGGTCCGCATGCACGCGAACTACGCACTCACCATGCGGACGGGGCCTTTCTCTTTCCGCAAATGACGCTGGACGATCCAACCCGCAAGATCATGGGTCTTCAGCAGTGGCGTCCGGACTTCATCGATTACCTGTTCATCGCCTTCAACACGAGCACGGCGTTCTCGCCCACCGACGCCCCCGTGCTCGACCGCTGGGCCAAGGTCCTCATGATGACGCAGTCGCTGATCTCCTTCAGCACCGTGGCATTCCTCGCTGCACGTGCGGTAAACATTTTGTAGCACGCCCTCTGAACTCAACGTGTACTCTGCACGGCCAGCAACGTCTGCTGAAGATCACTGCGGAGCAGGGCAATATTGGCATGAAGATCGTGAAGCATGGCTTCACGGTCGGCCAACTCGTCTGACGTAAGCTTTGCATTGCTGGTGCGATCCGCGATCAGGTCCTGAACGGGAGCTCCATTGCTTTTCGGCCCTTCTTTCAAGCGGTGCAGGCGATGCCAGGCGGCGGTGATACCCTCGGCCACCGAGGATTGCCCATTCGGACGCGGCGCATGGAGGTAGCTCGCAACCAAGGGCGGATATTGGCTTTCTGCATTCGGTTTCTGGTCAAGTACCTCGGCCAGCATGTTGTACGGGCTTCGGATAGGTTGACGGCCGCCCGTCATTTTGAACTGCACACCCGAAAGCACCAGCGAGGTTCCTCCTGCGGCAGCCTGGAGCGCCGTACCCGCATGATTCAAGCCATGCGTAAGCTGCATCGCGGAACCGGCTGCGCCCAACGCTCCGCTGGCGGCAAACGTCACAAGATTCAGGGCGTTGGCCTGCCGCTGCGTATGGATCTGCAAAACGTAGCGATCCTCACTGGCATAGGACGCCTCCGTATCAATACGGCCAAGAGTATCGTCCACCTGAAACGAGGCCGCCATAATCTGCTCGAGTGCCTGTTGGCGCAAATTCAGCGCCTCGAGCGAGGCACCCTGGCCTTGTGCTTGCAACGACCTCATGCGATCCAAAAGAGAATCGATTCCCAGCGCGGAACGCACCTCAGCCGACAAGGGAGGCTGTCGTACCGAGGACGTGGACCCCGTGGAGACCTGACCGAAAGCAACGAGGTGACTACACAGCAGGAGGCTGGCAGCAAATCCGAATCTCATCTGCTGAGCTTATACGTGCGCTTCCAAATCGGAGCAGCGAATCATAAGCACACCGCAACGCGCTGCACGCGCACACGACAAGAACTCTCATCGGGGACGCTTCACTTCGCAACCGCAAAGGTACACAACGGCACACCCGCTTTGGAGCAGTACGGTATCTCCTCGTCCTCCTTCACGACGCGGCAACCGCGCTTAGGGAAGTCGTCATCCTTACGACGGCCATTCGCGCCGCGTGAGCAAGAGAAAGCAGCATCGATCGCACATCCCGTGCACACGGAATTCGCATCCACACGGCATGGCGAAAACAGCGCAAATGGTCGTAGAAGTCACTACCCAGATTCAAAAAGGCACCGACGAGCTTTCAGAGATCATTCACTACTACCACTCGCAGGGCCTTGAGGTGCAGCAGATCTTCTCATTCCCCTCTCCTGGCAACTCGCCCAGGCTCTACGCTTTGCTGCGACAGCACCGTAGTTAGAGGTTGCGATAAAGTTCCACCCGGCTGTCACTTCGCAGATAAAGTGGGTGCCTCGGGCTGCCGTCCGCATTCAGCCCCAGGCAGTGCAGGCCCGCGGCGCCAAGCTGCAGGAAGACTTGTCGCCCACGGTCGAGATGCGCACCGTGCGTCCCCCAGCAGGCGATCCGCGGTCCGGTGATGCCCTGCAGCAATTTCGCTAAACGGTTGCCTGTACCTACCGGGTCCGCCTGGGCCTTCATGTCAGCCGGTAATGTGGCTCTGTATGCGAAGAGATTCAGCATCCGCATCCCGCCGCATTTCCAGGAGACAGCAAAACCACGGCAGCGACGCACCGTGGGGTCGTCCTTGTATTCATCGGCGGTACTTGGATTCAGGCCAATAAACGCCGCCATGGGCAAGCGCTCATCCCAGACAATGTCCAGGCGGTAGCGGTAAAAGCGGCAAGGTGAAAAACGCGCTGTCCGCTTCACCAGCAGGGGATCGTTCGTGTACTTTGCCATCGAATCTATGCAAAAATTTCCAATCCGGGTCCCAAAGCTTCGGTCTTGTGCGCCGCGCTCACGCAGCGCACAACTGTGCCAAAAGAAATCGTTCACCCATCACGATCATGGAGGAACGATATCTAGCCAGCGACCGTAACTCTGCATCTCTGCCCGCTAGGCAGTCTTCTTTGCGGCTCTCTTTTTTGCGGGAGCCTTCTTGGCTACGGACTTCTTTGCAGCAGATTTCTTCGCTGGAGTTGCTGGTATCCCAGCTTTCGCGTCCGCGGCGGCAAGGCGTTCCTTGACCGCGGTCAGTTGAGCAATTGTCTTTTCAAGAGCGGCGATGGTACGGGAATTGTTCATGCTGAAACGTTATCAGCTTTCATGCGCGCGTTCCCCTGAAAAGTTTCAGCTCTGCCGTTCACAGCGCAGGATCGACCCTGACTTCTGTCTCGGGCGTAAGCATCATGCGCTCTCCAGCACGTCCCCATTGCAACGTCAGGAAGGGGCTATCCAACAGCGAACAACGCATGGCATCCATCGCGCTTAAAAAAACAAAAAAGATAAACTTCGCAACGAGTTGTAGCAGACGACACATTGCAGCGCTGACAATAGGAGCAAAATTGGCGATGTCCTCTACTTGCACATCGACGGGCAGGGCGATGAAACTGCGCGTGGTGGAAGGCTTTGAAGGCCTCGATTCAAAACACCAGCGAACTCAACTCGAAACAGCCCCACATTCTGTAGTCACGTGGCAACACAGTCTCGTGGCAACACAG
>CAXTZL010000091.1:0-11451 GCA_964248555.1 uncultured Bryocella sp. | reverse complement strand
GCGGAACGGCCCTGCAGTTCGTCCAACACCGCACGGGGGAAGATCGCAGGTGAGGGCATTGCTGGGGAGGAATGATCTAGCGAAAGCTTTAAACCGGGGCCGAAGAGCCCTGCTTGGAACCACCCTTGCTTGCCTGATGGCGCATTCAGGGTTGGCCGCTCGCAGCGCACAGCCGGTACGCTTTTTTTCTGCCCCAACTCCGCGGCAGTCGACTCCTGCACTCCGGACCGCTCCGGAAGTCGCCCCCGAAGCCGATCTGCGCCCTGGCCGGTTGCTGCTGCAAACGAAGCAATTCGCTGAGGCGAGGCGTTTCTTCAGCTTGGTTCTGCAGAAGGATCCGGCGAACGTGCAAGCTGAGCTGGGCCTGGGAGATGCCGACCTCGGCTTGCATGCGTACGAGGCCGCCGAGGCAGCCTACCGCGCCGTCATTGCCCAGCAACCGGAGCTTTGGCAGGCGCATCGGAACCTGGTCGTCGTGGAGGCGGCGCTGGGCCGGTGGGAGGATTTCCAAGGCGAGCGTACCGTGCTGCGCCTGGCGCGCGAACGCAATGCGCCCGGCATCAGCGCACGCGAAAGCGATGTGATTGACAGCTTCGATCTGCAGGGTAAGCACTGGGTGGTGCGTGCCTATTTCCAGCCAGTCGGACGCTCTCAGACGGTCTATAACTTTGAGCAGTTTTCACCAAGCGGCCGTGTCGAAACCTATATTTCCCTGGAGAATGCCGCAGCGGCACAAGCGGCGTTGCATCCCAGCGATGTGCGCATCGGTCTCACGCCTCCCATCTCTGCAGATCCGGGCGCCGCAAAGACGCTTGCGCTGAACTGGTATACGGGAGCGGCCCACGGAACCATCCTGACGTACACTTCTGGCGAACCGGATTACCGGCATGTCCGCCAGGCGGTCTTGCATTGGTTGCGAAGTCACCCCGTGCGGGGCAGTGGGACTACAAGCCCTCCTCGGTGAAGCCGGCGAGTTCACATGGGCCACCATGCTTCTAGTTCACGCTGATTCGTCGGCGGTAGGACCAAACGTCGAAGGCACAGGCATTCCGAGCAGTCGCAGATAGACTCCCAGCTGCGCACGGTGATGAATCATGTGATTCAGCGCCATGTTGCGATAGGCGTTGTAACGCGGGAGCGAAAAGGCGGGAACGCCCTTCTTGGAGGCTCGCCAGGTCTCCATCAGGACCTCGTCGTTTGTGGCGCGCATGGCTTCCAGGGCTCCGGCAGCGAGTTCGTCGAAATCCGCCAGGAGCTTTTCCTTGGTCTCCATGCGCAGGATGCGGCGGGGGTCCGACGGCGTTCCATAGTCCACATCGTTTGCCGTGAGGATCACCGCTACCAGGCTGGCCATCTCGGCCGTGTGGCCGGCGAGACGACTCAACAGCATGGACTTGTCGGCGGACTTGAAGTCGTTGTGGCCGTTCGGAACGTAGCTCAGCATCTTGCGTGTCTTGGCCAGCTCGGCTTCGAGCTCGGGAAGCAGAAGGGATTGCAGAAAGGTGGAAGGTGGCATAGAGGTCCTTGGGTCAGCCTGTGGAATAACGGGAATTCTACGAGGTGTGACGGGGATCTCCGCCGCACCTCTTGACTCAGTTACTGTTCGTTCTCACTCCCTCACACTCACCGAATCGCCGCATCCACCTCGCCGAAATACTCAGGCGGCTTCAGCAGTTCGCGCGGCTTGGACCCATCGGCAGGTCCTACCAGGCCATCGCGCTCCATCATGTCGATCAGGTGCGCCGCGCGGCCATAGCCGATACGCAAGCGACGCTGCAGCAGGCTTGTGGAGGCTTTGCCGAATTCGAAGACCAGTCGCACCGCGTCGTCGAACATGGGGTCGGCATCGGCACCCTCGTTGGCCGTTCCGGCGCTGTCATCGCCCTTTTCGTCTTTGGGGCCGTCGAGGAAGCCTTCGACATATTGCGCCTCGCCCTGCGCTTTCCAGAAGGCCGTGACCCCGGCAATCTCCTTTTCGGTCACAAACGGCGCATGCACGCGTTGCAGGCGACTGGTGCCGGGCGGGAGGAACAGCATGTCGCCACGTCCCAGCAGCGACTCCGCGCCATTGGTATCGATGATGGTGCGGGAATCGATCTTCGTAGCCAGCCGGAAGCTCATGCGTGTCGGCACGTTGGCCTTCAGCAGACCGGTGATGACATCGACCGACGGGCGCTGCGTCGCGAGCACCAGGTGAATACCGACCGCACGCGCCATTTGCGCCAGCCGCGTGATGGCCTCTTCGACGTTGGAGCGATCCAGCATCATCAGGTCGGCCAGCTCGTCGATCACGATGATGATGTAGGGCAGTGGCTCCTGGTTACGGTCTTCAAAGACATGGTTCGAGCCGGGATCAAACAGATGATTGAACTGATCCAGGTTGCGGACATGGTTGGCGGCCAGCAGCTTCAGCCGCCGCTCCATCTCCTTCACCGCATTCTTCAGCGCGTTGGCGGCGAGTTTGGCCTCCGTGATGATGGGGGTAAACAGATGCGGAATGCCCTCATACATCCCCAGTTCCACGCGCTTGGGATCGACCAGGATCATGCGTACCTGCTCCGGCGTGGAGCGAAAGAGCACACTCATGATCATGGCGTTGATAGCCACCGACTTGCCCGAGCCGGTGGAGCCGGCGATGAGCACGTGCGGCATGCTGGCCAGATCGGCTGTCACGATGCGGCCATCGATATCTTTACCCAGAGCGATGGGCAGGCGCATGGTGGGGCTGGCAAAGTCCGGACTCTCCACGACGTCGCGCAGCCAGATGGTCTCGCGTTCCCCGTTCGGCACCTGGATGCCGACCGTTGATTTGCCCGCCATGCGCTCGATCAGAACAGATTCGGCCGCCATCGCGAGGCAAAGATCGTCCGCCAAACCGGTGACGCGGCTGTACTTCACCCCGGCGTCGGGACGGAACTCGTAGGTGGTCACGACGGGGCCCGGATTGATCTGTTCCACGCGACCCGCAACGCCGAATTCTGCGCATTTCTCCACGAGCACCTGGGCCTCGGCGCGCAGGGCATCCTCGCGCACGACGGAGTGGGTGCCCCCCTGATGTAGCAGCGTGGAGGGGGGCAGCTCGTAACCTTTGATCGACTTCACCGGCTGAAAGCCGCGCAGCTGATGCGCATCGGAGCGCGCCCCAAAGGCGATGTTCTGGTCCCGGATGTCGGAGAGAGGCGACGGCTTTGCCAGCGGGATCGTCACCTGTGACTCAGGCCGTCTCGAAGGAAGATCCCCGGGGGGAAGAGACCGTGGGAGCGGTGCCGAAGGCTGCCGCATAACCGGTTCTGAAGGTGGGGGCAGCGGGATCGGGGCCGGCATGGGCGCAGGGTCGGGAAAGGGGGAAGGCATCGGATAGGGCGAGGGGTCCGGGTTGGGTACCGTAAAGGCCCGGCTGACCAGGCGCGGACCCGCAGCCGTCGGCAAGACGGCTGCAGGCGACAGGGGAGAAGAGCCGCCCGAGGGAACCTCTGCGCTCAGAATACGCACAAAGGAAGGCCTCTCCGGTGCATCCAGCCAGCCGTCGTCGTCCCGCACGGGCGCATCCGTCATCGCGGTGGCCGAGGGCAGGGTTTCGGCAAACTCCCGGATTACCACAACGCCGCCCCCGGGGGCATCGAGCATCGGCGCAGCCAGGGTATCAGTGGTTCGTAAAGGCGCAGCGGCGGCTGCCAGCTGTGCCGCAAACGGTGCGGCTGCGGCATTGGCTGCGGCCAGCCCGATCACGACTGGCAGGTCGACGTTGGTGCGGGGCATGGAATCCCATACCGCGGCGGAGGTTTCCTGGTTGTCTCCTGCGGGTTCGGCGATCAGGGCCGCTACACGATTCTTCTTGCGGCTGAAAAGCTGGAGAAGGCCGCTCAGCAGGGAATTTGGGGAATGGCCCATGCCGGCAGGCAAGTCGTCCTCGGTGGCCTCGGACGTCCGGGCCTGCACGGGTTGTACGGCGAGGGTCTCCGCCTGGGCTCGCCGGCCTTGCCATTGCGCTGCTCCCTGGCGGCTGCTGCGCAGCCAGGCAAACTGCCCGGTGAGCCATTCCGGCGCGGTGTTCAGGGCGAAGCTGGTAGCTAAATACAGCGAAAGGGCGATCATAAGCAGCGTCAGGATGGCCGCCCCCGGTGCATTGACGAGGTGCACCATGGTTTGCGCCATCAGCAGGCCCTCTACCCCGGCCAGCGGCAGAGCGCCTTTCCAGAGCAGGTGCAATGGCAGAAGGGCCACACCGGCGGGCGCAAACACCAGCCACAAACCCAGCCCGGCTGTCTTGATCAGCCCCG
Organism: uncultured Bryocella sp.; assembly: GCA_964248555.1. Lineage (GTDB taxonomy): Bacteria > Acidobacteriota > Terriglobia > Terriglobales > Acidobacteriaceae > Granulicella. The sequence goes on along the minus strand of CAXTZL010000091.1, from coordinate 7,171 downwards.
CGCCGACCTTCTGGGACCGTATCCAGGAAACGCCCACCCTGCCGATCATGACCGGCACCAGCAGCACCGCCACGCCCACGCTTTGCAGGGCAAGATCGGCAAAGTACGCACCCAGGAGCCCGGTCCAGTTCCCCGCCGGACGCATGGGGTTCAGGCCCCCGCCGACGGTATCAAAAGACGGGTCCGTGGGGCGATAGGACAGTAATGCGAGGAGAAGGATGCCAGCGACGGCGAGGACGGCAAGGCCGAAGATTTCGTTCATGCGCCGGCTGCGCGTAGGCGCATAGGTGAGGCGTTGCGACTTCATATTCGGGGCGCGCGGAGCCGTAGGGCCTGGGTAGGCCTTCCCGGACGACAAATCGCACACCAGAGCAAATTGATTCTTTCACACCCCTGCCGGCAAAAAGGGCCGGAATGACTAGAAAAGGGCCAGAATCAAAGTGGGCACCGAAGAGGCCATACTCCCGCCCATTCCAGGCTCACGGAATTCGCAGGCAAACGTCGGGACAAGAGACGCATCCTTAAGACTGCACGCCGAGGCAGAGTTCCAGCCAGGTTGCGGTGTTCGGGGGGCGGAGGGTTTTCGCGATTTCCCCTCCTTGTGGACGGCGAAGGAGAATCGCGCCAGCCGTCCGACCTACGAGCGCCACGGCGTATCTGAACGAGACTTTTTGGGAGAGATCGATGGCAAACGAACTGGATGGATCGGACAAGAACAAAGATACCGAGCGCGTACTTCTGGATGTGGTCAAGAATCTGATCGACGGCCAGAAGGGGTTCGCTGACATCGGAGAGCACCTGAAAGATGAAACTCTCAAGCGGTACTTCTTATCCGAGAGTCTCAAGCGTGCCAACTTCCGTGCCGAACTGGAAAACGAATTGCACCGCGCGGGCATGGCCGACGTGAAAGAGTCTGGCACCACGGCAGGTGCTGTGCACCGCGTCTGGGGCGACCTGAAAGCCCACCTGGGGGCGGGCAGCGATCATCAGTTACTATCCACCGCGGAGCAGGGTGAGGACGTCGCCAAGAAGACCTATAAGGAAGCCCTGGAGAAGGATCTTCCGTTGCCGGTTCGCCAATTGCTTTCCGAGCAGCAGGCTCACATCGTGTCTTCGCACGATTACGTCAGGGATCATCGTGACGCCCTGGCGGGCAAATAATTTGTTCGGTAGCGGATCGCGTATTGTGGAACGGACGGCCTTAGGCCGTCCGTTTCTGCGTTTAAAGGAGCTTGCTTGAAAGCAGGTCGATTGCTATTCGGGCTTACGTTTCTAGGGGCCGGTGTAGCCCATTTCGCGCTCAACCGGTCCTTTTTGTCGATTGTGCCGGATTACCTACCCGACCCCCGTGCCCTCGTGCGGATCTCCGGCCTCGCGGAATTTGCCGGCGGTCTGGGCGTTCTGCTGCCCCCGACACGCCGCCCTGCTGCCTGGGGGCTGTTTCTGCTTCTGATCGCCGTCTTTCCGGCAAATCTCTGGATGGCGCAGCACCCGGAACGATTTCCATCGATTCCTCCGTGGCTGCTTTGGTGCCGCCTGCCGCTTCAGATCCCGTTGCTGGCCTGGGCATGGCTATATACCAGGCGCGAGGAGCGTGGCCCTGTCCAGGCGCGGCCTTAATAGCCGATATGGTGAAGGTAGAGAACCACGCCACTGGCGACGATGCAATATACCCCAAACAGCCACCAGCGACCGCTCTCCAGCCACGAACTGAGCCACTTAAGCGCTGCCAGGCCGGCAACGAAACTGGCAGCCATCCCGATCAGCGAGAAGGCGATGCTGTCGTGCAGATTCACGGTCATCCCTGCGGCAGTCGCCTCATGTGAGGCCTTGACCAGCCGCAAAGCTTCGCGACCAATGACTGCGGGCGTCAAGATGACGGCCAGTGCGAAGGAAAATCTTTCCGCGCGCTCACGATTGGCGCCGGTTAGCAGGCCGGCGGAGATGGTGGAGCCGGAGCGTGAAAATCCGCGGAAGGGGAGCGCAAGCCCCTGAACGGCACCCATCCAGCCGGCCTGGCCGAAGGTTACATTCTCGCCCGAACGTGGGGCGCTCCTCTCAAAACTGCTTCCGGTCGCGGCCACGGTCTCGCGTCCCCGTTCCCGCAGGCCAGCAAGCAAAATCAGCAAACCCACGGCGAAGAGCGCATACGCGACAAGATCGAGGCGCGAGAACAGAAGCTCGATTTCGGCTTTTGGCATACCTTTAAAGGCTGTCTTTTCAATGATTTTGATGATGGGAAAGCCAATGATCGCGGTAAGGGCGGTGGCCCAGATGGCGCGGATGGCAAAGCGCTGGAAGGCGTCGGGAGTGGCGAAGTAGGCTCGCTTCCACTGCGACCAGAAGTACACGATGACGGCGAACATGGTTCCCGTGTGCAGCATGACCAGGATGAGCGTCATGGCCGGGGAGGACGGGTCCAGGCCCATCAGCTTTTCGGCAACGACCACGTGGGCGGAACTGGAAACGGGCAGCAACTCGGCAAGGCCCTGCACAATGGCCAGGATCAGGATCTTCAATAAGGGCATACAAGCCAGATTCTAGCCGGAGGGCGGCTTCGCCGAGGGTACTTTCCCGAGCAAATCACAAAGCGTCGTTTGAGTCACCGCATGCAGGGCTGGACCATGCATCGAAAAGGTAGTGCGGAAGTCCGCTGCCGAAGCCATCAGGAAGAGGCGCGAGGAGGTGGGGATCGACGTGGAATCAGAATTACAGCAACAGTTTGGGGCGATTGACATCTATGTTTTCGATCAGCTTCTGCGCGGCAACATCGGTCCGGAGATGCGGTTGATCGATGCCGGTTGCGGCTACGGCCGGAACCTGGTGTACCTCCTTCGACACGGTTGCGAGATCTGCGCCCTGGATGCCAACCCGGACGCCGTAGACGCTGTGCGCGGCATGGCGGCGGTTCTGCAGCCTCGCCTGCCGGCTACGAACTTCCAGACCGGTGTCATCGAATCGCTGCCGTTTCCCGACGCTACCGCCGACGTGGTTCTTTGCAGCTCCGTATTGCATTTCGCCCGTAATGGGGCGCACTTTCATGCCATGGTCATGGAACTTTGGCGCGTGCTGCGGCCCGGAGGCCTGCTGTTTTGTCGCCTCGGTTCGCGCATCGGCATGGAGTTTGAACCCGCGGGGAACGGCCTTTATTACATTGGCGATGGGCAGGCGTGGTTTCTGGTCGACGAAGCGCAGCTGATGGAGCTTACGGCGGAGCTGGGCGGGACGTTGGTCGATCCGCTCAAGACCACCGTCGTGGCGAACTTCCGCTGCATGACCACCTGGGTGCTCCGGAAACCAGCTGCGCCGCAAACCCACTCGCAAGGAGAACTTCATGGCTGAACAAACTGCACCCGGAACCCGTCAGCACGCCTACAGCGGCCCCGCACTGCCACAATTGCCCGAACCAAGCTATGCGGAACGGGTGCGAACGCTGTTCTCGCTCGCCTCCACCGGCATGCTCGCCACGGTGTCACGCCGTCAGCCCGGCTTTCCCTTCGGTTCGCTGATGCCCTATGCGCTGGATGGCGAGGGAAGGCCGCTGTTTTTGATCAGCAACATGGCCATGCATACGCAGAACGTCAAGGCGGATCCGAAGGCCAGCCTGTTCGTCTCGCAAGGTGCGGATGGGGATCCGCTGGGGGCCGCAAGGGCGACCCTGGTCGGGCCCGTCGAGTCAGTGCCGGCCGGCGATCTCCCGGCTGTGCGGGAGCTATACCTCGCGCGCCATGAAAACAGCCGGTACTGGGTGGATTTTAAGGATTTCAGCTTCTTCCGGCTGCAGCCGCTGGACGTTTACTACGTGGGCGGCTTCGGGGTCATGGGCTGGGTTACAGACGAGGAGTATCGCCTGAGCCGTCCCGATCCGCTGGCCGAAGCGGCGCACGGCATTCTGACCCACATGAACGCAGACCACGTGGATTCCATGCTCCTGCTGGCCCGCACCGAGGCCGCACTGGATGCATCGGAGGCAACCATGACCTCGGTGGACCGCCTCGGCTTCACGCTTCGCCTGAAAACGGCGGAGGGCATGAAGGGCACCCGAATCAACTTTCCTGCGGAAGTGCGCAGCGCGGGCGAAACGCGCACGGCCCTTGTGAAGATGGTGCAGGCGGCGAAAAACGGCGCAAGCGCTTCAGGGTGATCCCCCGTTGGGGCTGTGCGGTCATTCGGGCTGTCCGCTGAAGACACACCAGGGCGTGCAGGATGACTCGAAAGGGGCACCCTGCCCTTGCTGCCCGACCCGGCCATTCGTCTTTTAGCTTTTAGAATGAATAGGTAAGGAGCTTTGCCAACCGGCACGGTCCGCACCCGAGATTGCAGGCTGACGGCGAGTCGAGGGCGCCAGAAGGATGACCAGGAGGATGAGATGAGACCTAGGAACCTTGCCGCATTCCTTTCTTCCATCTTCCTGGTGGGAAGTCTCCACGCCGACAATGCGCGTTTCGATTTGACTGGTCCCAAAATCGATATGCGTGTGACGCGCGGCGGAATCTCTCTACCGATCGCGGAAGTTCCGAATCTGCAGCCGGGTGACAAGCTCTGGATCAAGGCGGACCTGCCTTCAAGCCAGTCGAACCATCTGCTATTGATCGTTGCTTTTCTGCGCGGGACGACCAATGAGCCGCCCGACAACTGGTTCACCGAGATCGATACGTGGGAGAAAAAGACCGTCGAAGGCACCACGGTCGTGGTGCCGCCGGACGCGCAACAGGCGTTGCTTTTCATCGCGCCGGAGACCGGGGGCGACTTCAAAACGCTGCGTTCGGCTGTCAAAGGGAAGCCAGGGCTTTTCATTCGCGCCGATGCCGATCTGAATGAAGCTTCCTTTGAGCAGCAACGCATCGAGCGCTACCTGGCCGCCATGAAGACCGTCGCGGGAGACGATCCAAAGGCGATCCAGGATCGCTCCGCCAAGCTGGCCGCCACACTGGCGCTGAAGCCTAATGCCACCTGCTTCAAACAGCCGGTAGATCAGCAGGTGAGCTGCCTTACGCAGTCAAGCGCGCCTGTTTTGCTGGATGACGGCCACGGGCAAAGCATCGCAGAGTCACTCTCCACGGGTAGTTCCTCGGATTTCATCAACGCTGCGTCCACAACGCCGCTGGCGGGGGCTGGGGTGTACTCGGCCTATGTCGGGGCGATTGTTGACCTTGTTCACCTCACCAGTCTGCTGCATACGGCGCAGTATGAGTACATTCCGGCGATCAGTTTTCCGCAGGATGGCACGTTAAACCTGAAGCTGAACGCCCCTCCTTCCTTTCACAACCCCAAGTCGGTGATCGTTGTCGGGCTCCCGGCAATTCAGAAGGCGGTTCCGCCGCCTTTGCGACCTCACGATGCCGATCAGGTGGCCTGCCTGCTGCGACCGAAGCTCACCTTGCCGCTTGAGGGCGCGCCGCTTGTGTTCTCCACAAGCTTTGCCCACAACATGGTGCTCCATCTAAACCGGACCGGCGCGCCCGCGAATATTCCGCTCATACCCGATGCCTTCGAAGGTGGTCTGGTCACCGCTCCGAAGGAGAATCGGGAGCCGCTGTACGAAGGCGCTCCCGAAGCCGCGGCGACTGGCAAAGCGGGTGTAGGTACGATATCCGCCAGACCCGCGACCAGCACTGACCTGATTGTGACCGGGACGGTGAGGGGATACTGGGGGTTTGACCCGTTCGATGGCCCTACGCTCACCCTGCAGCAGGTAGCCGGCAAGAACTGGAGGATCACCAGTACGGCACAAATGTTAGCGGGGCAGGACAATCACCTCATCCTCGCCGGCGACGGGACCGCTTGTGTGCAGCACATCGCGCTTACCAGCAAGCAGGACGAAAGTGTTGACGTCTCCTTCAAGCTGGCGCCGGGAGGAGATGCCAAAGCGAAAACTCCTTTGGATTTGAACGTCTCGCTGAAAAAGGTGCAGCCCGGGGGCTATGCCCTGGCAATCCAACAGTTCGGAACCGCGAAACCGGATGACGTTCCCCTCGTGGCGTACACCGGCGAGATCCACCTGGGAGCTCTCAAGCTGCATGAGGGAGACAACACGGCCGTGCTCACGGGCGAACACCTGGAGGACGTCGTGTCCGTGCAGATTGCCGACGAGACATTCACGCCGTCAGGCACAGGGAACACCGGGGATATGGTCCATCTTGAGGCCAAGACGGGTGTTTCTCCCAAGGATGGTACAGATGCATCGGTCAAGCTGAAGGACGGCCGGAGTGTGACGGTCAAGGTCTCCACCCAAGCCGCCCGCCCGGCCTTGAAGCTGCTCTCGTTTGACGACAAGCCCGCACCATCGCAAGGCAGTCTGCAGATCCAGTTAGGGGCGAAAGAGGAACTCCCGCTCCGTGGCGAGTTGAGCTTTGTTGTGCAAACGAAGAATCCGTTTCCGCGCACCGGAACGGTGGAGGTCGCCACAGCGGACGGTTCCGTCCACACCACGCTGTCTGTCGCGGCAAACACGCTCGTACTTCAGGACGAGCATACCGCCATTGGCAGGCTCGACCCGTTGAAGGCCTTCGGTCCGTCGGCGTTTGGCAAGCTGCAAATGCGACCGGTGGCGGCGGACGGCACACCCGGGGACTGGACGCCTCTGGGCACGCTGGTTCGCACGCCCGAGATTACCGCGGTGCATTGCTCCGCTATGGGCGACGCCACCTGCATCCTGGACGGCAGTAATCTGTTTCTTGCCCAGGCCTTCGCCGGCACAAAGGATTTCGCCAAACCCACCCCGGTACCCACTGGTTTTGCTGAAGGCACACTGATCGTGCCGGCACCGGCGGACGGCAGCACGCTTTACATGAAGTTGCGTGACGACCCACAGGCCTTGGCCACCATCACGCTTCCCGCTCGGCCTGCCACGGCACCCCCCGTTGCGCCTGCGCCTGGCACAGGGACTGCAGGTATACCGCAGACCACTGCCCAACCCGCCTCCATGGCCCAGTCCGTAGTGACTTCCAAGGAGGGCCCGGCAGTCCCTCCGGCTTCTGCCGTAAGCGCCAAACCGTCCCCCGACCACACCACAACGCCACAACCGTAAGCTGTTGCGAGACGAAACGCAGCTAAAGACCCAAAGCTGAGGGAGTGAGACGGTAAAGGCCTCAGTTGGCTCTAAGCGAATGGATTTTGGAGCACCGGGTCGGGATCGAACCGACGAATACTGGTTTTGCAGACCAGCGCG
>CAXTZL010000090.1:0-11502 GCA_964248555.1 uncultured Bryocella sp. | reverse complement strand
CGGCCACATCGGCCCCCTGACGATCATTAATCGCTTGAACGCCGCCGCCGAAAAGCACCCCGAACTTGCCGAGGCGCGCGACGGCTACTTCGACGAGGTCATCACCTGGCGCGAACTCAGCGTCAACTTCTGCCGCTACCAGCCCGACTACGACACCCCGAAACCGGTAGATCACTGGGCCGCCGAAACCATCGCCAAACACGACAAGGACAAGCGCGATACCCTTTACAGCCTCGCGCAACTCGAGGCCGCGGAGACGCATGAAGAGCTTTGGAATGCCGCGCAGACGCAGATGAATCGCCACGGCTGGATGCCCAACTACCTGCGCATGTACTGGGGCAAAAAGATCGTGGAATGGACCCCCGACGCCCCCACCGCCATGCAGCACATGATCCATCTCAACGATAAGTATTTCCTGGACGGCCGCGACCCCAATGGCTACGCCTCCATTGCCTGGGCCGTCCTGGGCAAGTTCGACCGTCCCTGGCCCGAACGCAAGATCTTCGGCAAACGCCGCTACATGACGGAGGCCAGCGCGATGAAAAAGTTCGACGCCAAGAGCTATATCCGCGACGCCGGAGCCCTTCCGAAGTAAGGGAACGGTCGCTTCAACAGCAAAAGGCGGGGGCAGGCCAAAACAAATTCTTTGGTCTGCCCGCCCGTGCATCAGGGTACGAGCGAACAGCTGGTGCTGTCGTTCACCTGGTTGAGGATCAGCTGGTTTGCCGTCAGGCCGCGGAAGTAGCAGTTGCCGTTCGCATCCTTGGCGCCGTAGGTGGACGTGGCATGGTTCGTATCGTGGCTCAACAGGCTGCCCGTCGCGCTGTAACGCAGCGTGTCTGAGGTTTCCACCACCTCTGCACTGTTCACCGGCGGGCTGTTGCCACCGAAGGGCGTACGCACGGCGTCAAACTTCTGCTGCTTGATGTAGTTCGCCACGTAAGATCCGCCGTCGTTGTTGTCGTCTGGCGTCTGGTTATAAAACACCACCAGCGGATAGCTCGCGTTGTGCTGTGTTTGCACCGTGCCGCTGTCGGAGACCGTCGTGACGAGCTCCTGCTGTTCGGTGTCCTGCGTGATGCTCTGCTTGTACATGTTGTTCGCGTCGGAAACCTTCTCATCCTGCAGGTTGCTGAAGGTGTTGAAGGCCTGCACGGTGGTGTCCACGCGTCCCGCCGAGGTCATCACATAGCCGGAAATCGTCCAGGCGCGCTGCGAACGCACGTTCACCGGGCCCGACACGGTGCCATCGGCGGCGGTGTTCAGGTAGTGCTCCACCTGCGGCGTGGGCAGCGCGGTGAGCGTATTCTGCGTGATGCCGCCCGACACCGTTGCCAGCTTCGGATCGGTATAAAGCAGCAGCGTGGAGGCTTCATCGAAGCCGCTGTCGGCATTGAAAACAGACACCGCCACCGTGTGCGGCGTTCCATCCGAAAGCAGGCCGGCAAACGGTGTCAGGTCCACGCGATACGGCTTGAAGTTGAGCGTTTCCACCCCCGGCAGGGGCTCCCACAGGTACGGGTCGATACCGCCCGTGTAGATCCACGGATACACCGGCGCCACACCGGCGGGAACGCCGTCGATGCTGATCTCCGTCTCGCGAAAGCCCGAGTTGCCGCAATTCTCCAGTGCTCCGGCAACGTCGCTGGGAACGCAGGTGTACCAGAACTCGTCGCTGGACTGGGACTGCGAAACCACATCGAGGTAGGCTCGCGTAATGTTGCGCGGCAGGGTAAATGTGGCTGCCTGCTTGTCCGTCGTGGAGCTCACGCGGGTCGTCGTGTTGGCGGCCAGCGAAAGCACCGCGGTGGGCGTCACCGATGCGGGATAGGCCGCATCGGCGGGGTAAAACAGCAGCGTGGCCGAACCGTAGATCATGCCGGTATAGGTGGAGTTCACCACGTTCTGAATGCTGGCGATGCCAACCTGCGGTGCCGTGAAGAGCGCGCTGTAATCCGTTAAATCCCGTTCGATGTGCCAGGAAGGCGACAGCGTCGAGCGAGGCTCTGCCGTTGTACCGAAGTAGATGTTGGCGCCGCCAAGGAAAAACTTTGCCGTGCGGTCAAACTGCCGGCCGGATGTGACCGTGATGTCGGCCGTGAGCACCACCTTGGCCCATGGTCCCGCACACGCGGCGCCTGTCGGCGGCGTGTAGCTGAAAGCAGGCGTGCCGTAATTGTTGAAAGCCACATTGGAAAACAACGTCACCGTGCAGGGCGTCGTGTCCGGCCGCGGCACAGCCGGTTCCGGAGAAACCGGCTGCGACGTGCCGGTCTGCGGAACAAGCGGCGAAACCATAACCTGCGCCGAACCCGGGGCAGGCAGAAATCCGGCGCACAAAACGGCGGACACGATCAAAGCGGAGTACTTCATGCATACCTCTTGGTCTGGCAGTTGGACTTCGAAAGCTGGGGTGTCCCCCGATCCTACCCCACGGCCCTCGAAAGGGCACGCCGCGCAAACCATTTCGCCTGCACCTACACACCGGGGTGCGGGTACTCCAGCCACTAGACACCGTAATAGGCCAGGAAAAAGAGCGTAAGCGACGTCGCATAAAGCACGCAGGCCGCCAGTGCGTTCAACGTCACACCGGCCCCCGGCAAGCACCAGAATTGGATCGGCAGATCGGAAAGCCCTCATAACAGCCCGGTCGCAAGCTCGGCCTCACGCAACGCACTTTGCCCCTTCCCGGCCCCGCCCTCATCCAATAACACATGCCCGCGGCGACCTTCGAATCCATACCCAACCCGCATCTCTCACCCGAGGCGAAGACAGATCTGCTGCGCGAAGCCGACCCCGAGCCGCTGACCGCTCCCGGCACCCCCGTTGAGAGCAAACTCTGGCGGCCTCGCCGCGTCCTCATCACACCCGACGCCTGGAACCTTCCCCACGGCCGACTTATGCTCGAGCGCGCCGAAGGCTTCGGCGCGCAGGTCGTTCGCCTCAAGAGCAATCAACTTCGCGGCCTGATTACGCCTGCCGCGCCCGGCGATGAAAAGGCCGCGCAGCGCGCCTACGCCGAGGCCAAGACCTCGCTGGCGATTGTGGTCGCGCCGCCGGGGCAGCGCAAGCTGCAGCCCATTCCGCCCTCCGCCGACTGGCAGTTTCACCTTGCGCAGGGCTGCCCCGCGCATTGCCAGTACTGCTATCTGGCCGGCTCGCTCTCCGGCCCGCCGGTCACGCGTGTTTACGCCAATTTGCCGGAAATCCTCGAAGGCCTGCGAGCCTATGCGGGCACCGGCAGCGTGACCTCCGCCTCCCGCGATCGCGCCCATGAGGGCACCACCTTTGAGGCCTCCTGCTACACCGATCCGCTCGGCATCGAGCACCTGACTGGCGCCCTCGCCGAATCCATTCGCTTCTTCGGCCAGTGGGACGCTCCTGTGCAGTTGCGCTGGACCACCAAATTCGACGGTGTCGGCGCCCTCACCGCGATCGAGCACAACGGCCGTACCCGCGTGCGCTTTTCCGTGAATGCGCAGGGCGTTTCGCGCGGCTTTGAAGGCGGCACCGCCAATGTGGCGCAACGGCTCCACGCCCTGCGCCGCATGGCGCTGCAGGGCTACCCCGTCGGCCTCACGATCGCGCCCATTATGCCGATAGAAAGCTGGGAGGAGGAATACGGCGCCCTGCTCACCGCCGCCGCGAAGGCCGTCGAAGGCATCCCCAACGTCGATCTCACCGTTGAGCTCATCACTCACCGCTTTACGCCCGGCTCCAAGGAGGTCCTTCTAAGCTGGTATCCCAAGACCACCCTTGATCTGCGCGAAGAGGCCCGCTCCCAGAAGCGCACCAAGTTCGGCGGCTTCAAATATGTTTATCCAAAGGACCCCATGCGCGAAATGCGCTCCTGGTTCGAGCAATCCATCGCACAAATCCTGCCTGCCGCGCGCATCCTTTACTGGACCTGAACGGTCTCGATGCCCGTCATGGGAGCTGTTGGTTGCGTTCGCGCTCCCGCGTCGTACTCTGGTGAAACCATGACGCGTCCTGTTCGTCTGCCCTTTTGCGCTGCCTCGATCCTCTTGCTGTGGATGGCGGCGGCAGGCCATGCACAGGCGAAATCGAACGAACAAGCCGCTCACGAATCACAAAACAAGGTCGGCCTCGTCACCCGCGACTACACCCCCGCCAAACCCCGCAACTGGCGCGGCACCGAAGACCACACGCTGCACGTTACGGTCTGGTATCCCGCACCCGATACCGCCGTCGAAACGCCGCAGTTTATCGGCCCACCCGGCAAACCGCTCTTTGAAGCCGGCAGCGTGACGCCGCATGCCGCGTTCGCTCCCTCGCTGCAGCCCTTTCCGCTGATCCTGCTCTCGCACGGCACGGGCGGTTCTGCCGCGCAAATGGCCTGGCTCGGCACCGCCCTCGCCCGCGCCGGTTTCATCGCCGCCGCCGTCGATCACCCCGGCAATAACGCCGCCAGCGGCGACGGCACCGGCTACACTGCTGCCGGCTTTCTGCTCTGGTGGGAACGCGCCACCGATCTCACAAACGTCCTCGACGGCCTGCTCGCCGACCCCGAACTTTCTCCCCACATCGACCGCGGTCTCGTCGGGGCTGCCGGATTTTCCCTCGGCGGCTACACCGTGCTTGAACTCGCCGGTGCGCGCACCGACATCAGCGCCTTCTATGACCTTTGCAAGGCCAAACCGGACACCGACGTCTGCCATGTGCCCGAAATGCACGATCTGCTCCGCGACAAGACGCCCGGCGCCGATGGCCACCCGCGCTCCTTCGAGCAACTCCTCGCCACCGTACGCCGAACCAACGGCGAAAGCCTCGCGCGCTCCGAGGAAAGCTACCGCGATCCACGCATCAAAGCCGTCTTCGCTCTGGCCCCCGCACTCGGCTTCACCCTCACGCAGGAAAGCCTCCGCGCCCTGCGCCTTTCCGTCGGACTGGTCGCCGGGGCCGCCGACACGGTGGCACCGGCCGCCACCAGCGCCGATTTCCTCCGCGCCAACGTACGCGGCGCCCGGGAATCCACGCTGCCCGGCGTCGGGCACTACGACTTCCTCGACACCTGCACCGCAGCCGGCAAAACGTTGGCACCGCAATATTGCACAGACCCGCCCGGCGTCGACCGAAACGCGGTGCACGCACAGGCAGCGGCACTCGGCATCCAGTTCTTTGCCCGTGCCTTTCGACTGAAGTAAGCCTTCCGGGCGCCAAAGGGAAATCCGGATGCGCCGGAAAACACGTACCGGGTGAGCGCCGTATGATACGGCTTCAACCCTCACACTTCTGTTCGCTCTCCGCAGCCGCGAACTCCCTTACACTGGAGCCATAGAACCAGGAGGCAGAGTGGGGCACGCATTCTCCGACGCACTCGTTTTCTTTGGCGCCACGGGCGATCTCGCTTACAAAAAGATTTTTCCCGCGCTGCAGGCCATGGTCAAGCGCGGCACCTTGAGCGTTCCAGTGGTGGGCGTGGCGAAAGCCGGCTGGAACCTGGATCAGCTCAAGGAGCGCGCACGAAGCAGCATCGAAAGCCACGGCGGTATCGATGCAGATGCCTGGGGAAAACTCTCTTCCCTGCTGCGCTACGTCGATGGCGACTACGCCGATAACACGACCTTTGACGCCATCCGCCGCGAACTCGGCGAAGCCAGGCACCCCGCCCACTATCTCGCCATCCCGCCTTCTCTTTTTGGCACCGTCGTGGAACAACTGGTCCGCTCCGGCTCCGCCCAGGGCGCACGCATTATTGTTGAAAAGCCCTTCGGCAACGATCTCGCCTCGGCGCAGGAGTTGAATCACATTCTGCTCTCCGCCTTCCCCGAATCTTCCATCTTCCGCATCGACCATTATCTGGCCAAGAACCCAGTCCGCAACATGGTCGCCTTCCGCTTCAGCAATCTCTTCTACGAGCCGCTCTGGAATCGCAACTACATCGAAAGCGTGCAGATCACCATGAGCGAAGACTTCGGCATCCAGGGCCGCGGTCTTTTCTACGATCAGACCGGCACCATTCGCGACGTCATCCAGAACCATATCTTTCAGGTCATGTGCAACGTGGCCATGGAAGCCCCCGCGCGGATGGATGCCGAGTCCCTGCGCGATGAGAAAGTCAAAGTCCTCCGCTCCATTCCCTCCATCAAGCCGGAAAACCTTATTCGTGGCCAGTTTCGCGGGTATCTCGACGAAAAAGGCGTAGCGCCGGACTCCAAAGTCGAGACCTTTGCCGCCCTCAGCCTCGAAATCAACAACTTTCGCTGGTCCGGCGTGCCCTTCTACATCCGCGCCGGCAAGGAACTTCCCACTACCTGTCTCGAGATCGTCGCCCGCCTGCGCAAACCGCCGCAGACCAACATCACCGAACCCGATGTGCCGCAGAACTACATTCGCTTCCGCCTCAGCCCGGAGGTCACCATCGCCGTGGCCATTTCCGTCGTCTCACCCGAAGGCCCGCGCAAGGCCGTCGAGATGATCGCCACCCGCCACGCCCGGCCCGAAGAAATGGACGCCTACGCCCGCGTGCTCACGGACGCCATGCACGGCGACGCCTCCCTTTTCGCCCGTCAAGATTACGTCGAAGAAGCCTGGCGCATCGTCGACCCCATCCTGAAGGCTGACACGCCCGTCTACCCGTACGAGCCGCACACGTGGGGACCCCGCTGCGAGGACTTCCCCATCCCGCCCGGCGGCTGGCAGAAACCCCTGCCCGACCAGGCTCCCGACGATTTTCAGCTGCTCGGCAATGAGCCGCCCACCCACTAGAAGCGACAGCGGACCCATGGGGCAGTGCCAGGATGGAAAGTTCTGCGCCGCAGGTGCCGTTTCAATTTTGCTGTTCGCAAACTACCCGCGATTGGGCCTACAAACACCTCAGTTCCTCTGGCTTCTTCGAGAAATGGGCTCCGCCCGGCGTCTTCATAGAAGAATAGCTTCCAGTAATGAGTGAACAGGCACCCCAAGTTAAGAACGCTATCCGTTATTGGCCCCCATCAACACCAGCGACCTCTGCGCAAATGGCGCATACACCAGCACCGCCGCACACGCCAGCGCCAGCCCAAAGCTGATGTGATGTAGCAGCAGAAACGGCCCCAGCGCCCATAGCAGGTCCACCACCAGCAGAAACGGCCAGAGCCGCAACAGCTTGGCCTGCAACCCAGGCGGCCGAAACAGCACCGCACAGAGCAAAAAGACCCGCAGCGGAATCAGCATTGCCGCACTTGCCATCGTGACCCAAAGCCAAACGGCCGCACCCGGCAACGCCGCCAGCAGATCCTCCACCTCGCCGAAGTTCGCCAGCGCCCCCACATAAAACGCCAGATACATCCCCTGCAGCAGCAAAAACAGCGTCAAGACCACATGATGCGGAGCCGCCGGCAAGTCCTCCGCAGCCGTCAGCCACGTCCGTCGCCCCCGCACCGGCGTTGCCATCGTTACCGGAGTTGCGATCACCAGCGGCGCAGGCTCGCAGACCTCCGCAGCAGGCGCCGCAGTGACCGCCGCAGCAACCGGTGCCGCGACCCCGAATCGCTCCACAGGCGCCAGGAAGCGGTATCCGCGCCGCGCCAGCGTTTCCACAAACCGAGGATTCCGCGCCGTGTCCCCCAGCGCTTCCCGGACCCGGTTTACCGCCGAGTTCACCCCCTGCTCGGCGTCCACAAACGTTCCCTCCGGCCAAAGCTCCCGCGCAATCTCCTCCCGCGTCAGCAGTTCGCCGGGCCGGGCCAGCAGCATCGCCAGCACCTGGAATGGCTGCGCATTCAGCTTCATCCGCACACCACCCCGTCGTAGCTCCCCCGTACGCGTGTCGGCCTCGAACACACCGAAGCGATAACACGGGGCTGGAGATTCAGGGGGCATCACGCGAGCTCCAGTGTAGCGAAAGGCCCATCCACGCGCGTCCATCCGCCATGAAGAACTTGCTCTAAGTTCAAATACAACAATCATTTACCCGGTGAGAATCATGCCCGGACGCCATGAGACCCCCACCATGGCGCGCCACCCTCCGCAGGGGCCATCGTGGGGTTCATGAAGCACCGCCGCCGCCGACTCGCCACCCCGCTCGTTCTGCTTTTCTGGGCCCTGTTCGCCGTCGCTTTCAGCGCTGCGGAGGCCCCCACCCCCGCAGCGCTTGCCGCCTTTGACCGCTACACCGCAGCGCTCGAAGCGCACCTCACACAGCAGCATGCCTCGGGTAGGACCTTTCTCCCCGCCGCCGCCTTCAACCCGGAGGCCGGGCAGCTGCGCAGCGGAAAGTTGCTCCTTGAAAACGCCACCCCTCCGGCAAACCCCGTCGGTCCCAGCGCGGACCGCAACGCAACGTTGCGCGACTGGCGCGGCACCGCCTACCTCCCCGGCGTCCGCGCGGCGGATTTCGAGGCCCTCCTCCACGACATCCCCGCCTACCCCCGCGTCTTCGCCCCGCAGGTTCTCCACGCCGAGCTCCTCAGCCGGGCAGGCGATCCCCTGCGCATTCTGCTGCGCGTTCGCCAGCACCATGGTCTCACCGTCGTGCTCGACACCGCCTACAACGTCACCTTCGGCCAACTCGACCCGCAACACGGCTGGAGCACCTCCCGCAGCTTTGCCATTGTCGAGATAGCCGGCCCCGGCACACCGCACGAACACCCGCTCGCACCCGCCGAGGCGCACGGCTTTCTGTGGCGCATGAATACCTACTGGACCTGGGAGGAGCGTGACGGCGGCCTCTATCTCCAGCTCGAATCCGTCTCGCTCACCCGCCCGGTCCCCACCGGCCTCGGCTGGCTTGTGGGCCCCTACGCCGACGCCATCCCGCGCGAGTCACTCGCTTTCACACTCGGGGCCGTACGCAACGCCCTCCAGCACTAGCCCGCATCCCGGCAAAAATCCATCCACCACACCGCCACCCACCCGAGAGCGAGATCCCATGCCGCACACCACGCACACCTCCGCCCTCACGGCACGCAGCTTCACCGCCGCCCCCCGCATCCACGAAGCCCTCACGGCTCCGCTTGAGCGCCGCACCCTCCACTGGCTCGCCGTCCGCGCCCCACGCTGGCTCACCTCCGACCAGCTCACGGCCCTTGGCCTCGCCGCCCAACTCGCCGCCGGCTGCTTCTACGCCCTCGCCGCCACACACCGCCGCGCCCTTCTGCTCGTAAACCTCTGCATCCTCCTTAACTGGCTCGGCGATAGCCTCGACGGCACACTCGCCCGCGTCCGCCAGCAGTTACGCCCCCGCTACGGCTTCTACGTAGACCATATTGTCGATCTTTTCGGCACACTTGCCCTTCTGGGCGGCCTCGGCCTCTCCGGCTTTGCCCACTGGGCCGTCGCGGCTGCCATGCTGGTCGCCTTCCTTCTGCTTTCCGCCGAAAGCTATCTCACCACCTACACCCTCGGCCGCTTTGAGCTCTCGCCCGGCCCGTTCGGCCCGACCGAACTCCGTCTTCTGCTTATTACCGCCAACTTTGCCCTGCTCCGCAGCCCGTACGCCACCGTCTTCGGCCACCGCTGGCTCCTCTTTGACCTCGGCGGCACGATCGGCTCGGTCTGCATGTTCGGCACCCTGCTCGCCCTCACCGCCCGGCACACCGCCGAGCTCCATCGCGCCGAGCCGCTCGCATCATCGGACGCCACCGCCGGGCCAAGCCACGCAGAATGAGCACCTTTCTCAAGTTCAACGCAGTCGGCGCGCTCGGCGCCGTCCTGCAAATCTCCAGCCTCACCTGCTTGAACCGCGTTTTCCCGGGCCACTATCTTCTCGCCTCGTCCGCGGCGGTCGAGCTCGCCCTGCTGCATAACTTCTTCTGGCACCTGCACTACACCTGGCGCGACCGCCGCCCGTATCAAGCGCCATGGCGGCAGTGCCTTCGATTTCACCTGTCCAACGGCCTGGTCTCGTTCTTCGGCAACCTCGCCCTCATGCGCCTGTTGGTGCACCGAATCCACCTTCCGGTTCCTCTTGCCAACCTGGTCGCCATCCTTTGCTGCGCCATCGTGAACTTCCTTCTCGCCCACTACTGGGCATTTGCCGCGGTGGCGGCGGCTCCCCTGCAGCCACCGCCCGCAATTCGCACTCCTGCCGCCCCGGCTGGCCTGTATGACCGCCGTGATCATGAGATCGCTCGCGAGCAAGTGGAGCGGATTGCCTACTGAAAATCGTTTACTTCCGGTTCTGATTCCGGTTTGGAAGATCCAAATGCCGAGGCACTCTCGGGGTCGCTTTAGCGATGTAAAGACCAGCGCATGAGCAACCCGGCAACAACGCTCTCGTCGCGATGAGAGTAGCCACAACGGCGGATGCTCTCGCCATCGCGCAGGTACATCTGGAAGCGAATCGTTTCGACTTGCTGCTGAATGCAGAGTTCAGGGCATTGCCCGGTCACACGGAAAAGTGAAATGGAAAATCTTGTAAACCTGTGCGCACAAGAATTTTGGAAAGCGGGTGGGAGCGGGCCACGGAACCGGCAGGAGTTGCACCACGCTGCGGAATTGCAAAGACATTTAAGCGATGCTAGACAGGAGCGGGTGGCGGTATAAAGGGTGGAGTATGTCAATCGAGCAGGCGATGAAAATGAGGTTTAGTCAAGTTCGGTCTTGGCTGTCCAATGATGTGCGGTCCGCGATGGCGGATAGCCAGTTGCTTTTGGGACGCATGGCCAGCTGGGAGGTCCGGGCGAAGAAAACCATCTCTTCCCTTCAGGATGTGGAGTTCAAGGTCTCCTCACAGTGGGGAGAAGATGGAATCGTTGATTGGCTTATAGAACGTGCAGATATCCCACCGGCAGCTCATTCCTTTATAGAGTTAGGGGTAGAAACCTACCGGGAAGCCAACACGCGTTTTCTGTTGCAGAACCGCAACTGGCGGGGGCTCATTGTCGATGGCAGCTCTGCCATGGTGGATGCGGCGAAGGCGGATGGTCTGTATTGGAAGCATGATCTCACGACGCAGCCTGCGTTCATCACGCGGGAGAACATCAACGAGCTCTTATCCCGCGCCGGTTTTACCGGTGAGATCGGATTCCTGAGCATCGACCTCGATGGAAACGATTACTGGGTATGGCAGGCAATTGAGGTGGTGCAACCTATTCTTTGCGTCTGCGAATACAACGCTGTCTTCGGCAACCTCCATCCGATTTCCACTCCATATGACCCGCAGTTTCAGCGCGGCAAAGCGCACTTCAGCAACTTGTATTACGGTGCCTCCATCAAGTCGCTTTGCGCACTGGCATTACAAAAGGGGTATCGCTTCGTTGGCACCACAACTGCCGCGAACGATGCTTTCTTTGTTCGAGAGGATTATGCCGAACGCTTCGTGGATAACTCAATCCAGCGAATTGCAGCATCTCCATCCAGAATCCGCGAATCGCGCGATGCTTCTGGACATCTCAGCTACACAGGCGGACGCGAACGCCTAAAACTGATTTCGACTCTGCCCGTGAGTAATACGGAGACGGGCGCGATCGCCGCTATTGGTGATCTTGGACCGCTTTACAGTGAGGATTGGCTTGCGGAGATGACTGGTGTAGCGACACCCTAAGATCGATCTGATCT
>CAXTZL010000089.1:0-11623 GCA_964248555.1 uncultured Bryocella sp. | reverse complement strand
AAAATCCGCCGAGGGCAACCTCGTGGGGGTTCGACCCCCCCTCCCGGCACCAAAACACAAGTTGTTCAAACGAGACGGCTTAGCAAGTGTATTCTCCTTGTTAAGCCGTCTCGTTTCTGCTCCTCGCCGACTGTACCTGACACCATTCGGTACAATTTCGGTACAGTGACGCTGCAAAGCACTGTACCGGAGAGCGATGGCTACCCTCGTAAAAACCGACTCAGGCACCTGGAAGGCGGTCATTCGGAAGTCGGGATGGCCGACAACCGCCAAGACGTTCCGGACGAAGCGGGACGCCGAAGACTGGTCTCGCCGCACTGAAGACGAGATGGTACGCGGTTCATACATCCAGCGCGCAACGGCGGATCGCATGACCGTTGAGGTAGCTCTGAAGCGGTACCTCGCAGAAGTCGTGCCAACCAAGCGAGCGACGTCTCAACTTGCCGATGTAAAACGGTCGCGAATCCTCATCAAGCACCTCGGCAAGTATTCTCTAGCGGCTCTCAACCAAGAACTCATCGCAAAGTTCAGAGACATGCGATTGGCCGGCGAAGATCGTCGCAGCTCGTCAGGGGAGCCTTTACCACGAGCGAACAATACTGTGCGTCTCGATTTAGCTTTGCTCGGGCACCTGTACACAGTTGCGATCAAAGAGTGGGGCGTTGGCTTGCCTTCCAACCCGGTTATGAACATTCGCCGTCCAGCACCGGGACCTGGCCGAAATCGCCGGATGACCTCTGCTGAGGAGGTAAGCCTGCTGAAGGCCGTCGATGCACATTCAAATCCAATGCTTGGCTGGATCGTGCGGATTGCTCTTGAGACGGGTATGCGCACGTCCGAGATCGTGACTCTGAGACGGTCGCAGATAGAGGTGGACCGACGCATAGTGCGGCTGCTGAAGACAAAGAACACCCATCCGAGGACCGTTCCGCTGACCACATCTGCAACAGAGCTCTTTAAAAGCGCTCTCGCCCATCCGATTCGTCCCGAAGGAACCGACCTTATTTTCTTCGGTGAGCCTGGCAGGCAAGGAACTCGCGGACCTTATGCCTTTGATCGCGTATGGCAGGAGATCAAGAAGAAGGAAGATTTGCATGACTTTCACTTCCATGATCTACGTCACGAGGCAGTGAGCCGTTTGGTTGAAGCTGGCCTCTCTGACCAAGAAGTCTCGGCGATCAGCGGCCACAAGTCCATGCAAATGCTTAAGCGTTACACACACTTACGCGCAGAAGACTTGGTAGCTCGTCTGGACGGTGTAAATCGCGAGAAGGAGAGGAGGTTTCAAGGTGACGAAACGGCGCAGCAAAGTGTCTAAGCCGCTCGGTAGCGCAGAACTGAAAAAGCGGCATTTGTCGTGGTTTGCGCTTTCAAAATACGAGCGGTGCAAGCACTTCGGGGCGGTCGACTGGTTTCAACAGATCGCCTGTCGGATCGACCTGCACCGAATGAACACTCTCTGGGGTCGGCCCATTCCAGAGCAATCAGGACACAATAAAGTAGCCTCCTTCGCCGACCTGCTAGATGAAACCCAAGTGGCCGGCATCATCCCCAGGAGCTTACTCTCCGACCTCCACGCCGGGTTAAGGGACTTCTCTCCAGAACGCTTCGCCACTCTGGCTCTGCTGGGCACGAGGGGATGCGCTGTGAGGTCCATGACTGTCTCTGATCTCCTGCGGATTGCTCACGCTTGCGATGCGGACATGCTCTATGAAGCTGACCAGCAGTTGCAGGATGACCGCTGGCAGTTGTACCCAGAGAGGTCAACAGGCACATCACTCAGTCACACGATCAAATCATGTTTGCCGCCCGCGATCACCGCTAACAATTTGGCTTACTTGGTTGTCGACCTGAATCAGCCGGCATCAGTCGTTGTTACCCAGCTGAGAGAACTCCTGCCCCAGCAGATCTCCGAATGCTTCTACACTCCTGCGACGCCTGAGAAGGCGCGGAATCCTAGGTACGAGACCTGGAAAGGCGCACAGGTATTGGCCTATATCGACCTTACGTTCTGGAGAAAGCGCCTTTCCGACGATAGCCTTCGAGAAATGATCACAGACGACGTGATTTCGGAGTGGCTTGAGCTCTCACCCGACTCCGTCCGCCACACGACGCAGAAAAACGTTCACGAACTGATGGACCCATACGGCACTACTTTCACTGGTTTGCGTGAGCAAGCTATCAGCGAGGCAAGAGAGTTTGTGACTCATGCTTCTTGATCTCTGTCAAGGAAGGAAGACACGGAACAAACCTTCCTCGTGTTGAAGAGTAAGCGCACGTAGTTTGAGGCAAGGATTACCAATCCTTAGGCCAAACTACGATGTCCACCGCAGAACTTCTCTATAACCAATATGGGTCACTTATTACTTTGGCTCAATTAGCGAAGATCCTCAACCGGTCGGTTGAAGGGCTAAGGATCACGTTACGCACCTCAAGCCCCTTCTCTGACAGCATCAACGCTACGCGGCTTCGCCTTGGAAGACGCGTCTACTTCTCAACTCCGAAGATTGCAGCGATCGTCGTCGTGGAGTAGACATCATTGCAAGATGTCAGATCCATTTCGAAGACCGGTGCTATTTGCCTTCCGGAGTCTCAGCGCTGTTCCTCTCGCGTGAGCAATCGTCTCATCGAGGTTGCGGCGCTCCAACGGCAGAACCAGCTGTCCGGTGAGTATTACCAAGTCGCTCAAGCTCTAATTTTGTGCGGCCTGCCGTATCGACCCCCTACCTTAAACAAGATCACCAAAAGCGCTCGACTTGCGGACGGAACTCGGCTTCAGGTCACCTTCAGCGCGAGTTTAGATACAGGGCTTCCGTACGGTAGCGACCGTAGCGTGTTGCATTTTGTACTGGATAAAGCCGTCAAGGCTCGCTCGCCATTTATCACGTGGAAGACGGCCAGCCAGTATCTAGAAGCAATGGGTATGGATCAGGGCGGAAAGAATCGTCGAGATCTACGGGAGCGCTATCTTCGTATTCGCGGTCTCACTATTGGCGTGCAGCGAAGTAGCTCAGGTATTTCTGAAACCCAGGTTATGCCTGTAATCAAGAGATCGCGCCTTCCAACTTCAATAAGCCCCTGCGCAAATGATGATCGGCCCGGTCAAGAAGCTTCCAAACATCCGGGCCTAAACCTAGGGCTGGAGATAGACGCGGATTTCTTCGCGGAGCTGGTAGCTCATCCGGTCGTGGTACCTGTAGAACTGATCCGCGCCACCAGGGGAAAGCCTCAACTGCAGGACATGGTTCTTTTCTTGTACTGGCGTTGTTTTGCTGCTCGGTCAATCTCAATCATCCCATGGCGTGAACTCCGCATGCAGCTCTGGCAAGCTGATACCAACCTCCCCCGGATCAGAGCTCGATTCGGACTTGCGATCCGTGCCTTGCAAACACTTTGGCCAGAGATGAGGGCATCCGCCGATGCCAAAGGGCTCGTTGTTGGCCCACCCGCTGACGGTCGATGCTTTACTGAAGCTGCGCAAGCCAACCGCCGCAGCGTCGTGTCCAGACTTTAGCTCCCTTTCGGCCCTCAGACCCGATCTGGGTTTTCCACAGAAAAGCTGTTGAATTCGGCTTTTTGAACGGACTTCCAGGTATGCCCGAGGGGGACCTCCGGGTATGAAAAGGGGGACCTCCGGGTATGAAAAGGGGGACCTCCAGGTATGAATTTGGCTGCATATAGGTAGCAAGATGTACAAGAAGACAAGATGATTAGCAGGAGTAGGCAAAGCTCAACTGTGGAAAACGACCGGCCGCTCACTAGGTAGGTTCATTGGCGACTAAGATTCAAAGTCCAGAAACCGAGTATTTAGAGTCAAGAAGTCTTGACCCGAATCCCCGCTGCTCGTACAGAACAGGAAACCGTAAAAGAAGGAGGAGAATAAAACGATGCGAGCCGTCTTCATACGACACGGACAGAGCACTGGGAACGCCGGAGTGCCTTGTGATGATCTCTCAAAGATTGAATTGACTGCTCTTGGCATGGAACAGGCCAGAACGGTCGCAGCATGGTGGCGTGAACAGCCCGATTTGATCGTGACCTCCCCTTATATCCGCACCCAGCAGACAGCCAATCCGACGATGATCCGTTATCCGAATGTGCCTGTGGAGGTTTGGCCGGTCCAGGAGTTCAGTTATTTGCAGCCGAGCCGCTGGAACGGCACGCTCAGTACAGAGCGGCTGCCCTACATTGAGCGCTACTGGGAAGAAGCTGATCCTAGCTACTGCGATGGGCCAGGAGCCGAGAGTTTCCACGGCCTTCTTGAGCGGGCGAGTGCCACTTCAGAACGCCTAGTAAAGCTCCCTCGCAATGCGCTCGTATACGTCTTTAGCCACGGACAATTTATCCAAGCGGTGCGGGCGATATCGACGCAGAAGGAGTTGTCTGAGTTACAGATGATGCGCGCCTTCTGGAGAAAAGGTCAGCGTGACCAAATCAGGAATGCCGAGCTAGTCCGGTTTGTTCAGTTGGACGGCAGAGGTCTTGGTTATTGCGGATCTTTGCAGGTTATCGAAACGCGCTCTACGCAGAGCGACAAGCTTCATCCCACTGGCACCCAACGTTGGAGCGAGTCCTGATTGAAGTGTGTTTTGTACCCAGCAATTAGTTTGCGGCTGGTTTCGGCTTACCTCTTGGCTAATGGACTACCTCAAGCCGTGGGTGCCACTGTCGCAAGACAAGCGCTGATTGCGAGCTTGCCGTGTGACAGCTTGCGGCTTTGTTCAGACCTTTGCAATCTCAAGCTCACGCGAGTGTCGTGTGTAACTTCACCAGCCGACTCAATCAGCTGAATGTCCGATGTTCAAGCCAGGCCCAGACGCGACTGCTCCGTCGTGTGGCAAGCTGCTGTGAACATTCTTTATCAGATCATGAGCCTTGTTCGCAGCCTTTGCTGCGGCAAGTTCGCGAGGTGGGGGTGGAGGTTGAACAACGCTTTGACCTGCTGTTACGTGTGGCGCTGCTGCCGAACTGAGTGACTTCTTAGCTGAGTCAGAAGGAGGGGCCGGCTGGACTGCATTTCCAGTCTGAGACGCGAAAGCGCCATTCCCTCCACCTCCTGGGCCTGTATAGCCTGAGGCAGACCCGGCTGATGCCAAACTGCTGGCTCCTAGGCTGGATGTGCCTCCAGCACCAGCACTCAACGTACCAGCCCCAGCTGCAGTGCTCGCGGCTCCAACACTACCTGCACCTGATGCTCCGGCTGCTCCAGCAGCGCTGGCAACACTGGAGACTGCAGAAGACGCACCAGCAGCGGCAGCAGGTGCACCGACACCTGAGAGCATCGCCACGCCCGAAATGGCTGCTGTTCCCGCAGCTACGCTCATTGCGATCGCATCTCCTCCGCTGGCCGATAGTGTCCCGCCAATCACGTTGCTCACCAGCTTTGGTAGCGTCCAGCAAATCACAGCGTACATCGCAACCTGAGCCGCGAGAGTCCAGGACAACGAGAGATTGGCGCTGGCTCCGGTCGCTGCCACTTGCGAATCTGCGATCCACTGAGTGGCAAACTGTTGCCCTAACCCAATGACGAGGTAGAACACCATGAGGCGAGCACCTACGCTCACGACCTGGCTCACGTACTTCTCTGCATAGGGCGTAGTCCAACGAGAGCCGCCGAAACCCAGGAAGATGTAACCTGCGCCAATGGCGAGATACGATTCGATCATCGCGAGCATGAAGTGAACGGTGATAGCGGTGTACGCGACAAGAATGACCACAGCAGCGAAGAGCAGCGCAATGCTGGTTGAAAAGCTTGTCAGCAACGACGTCGTACTTGAAGCTGCACTCAGAAGCGTGCCCGCGATCGTCGTCCCCGTTCGGAAGACCCCGGAAGGATCGAGAGGGGTTGGTGTACCGGATGCGGCACCACCCATCTGCACAAAGCTCTGGATGATCTTGGGAAACCACGTCGGAGCGAAGACCAGCAAGGCGTAGAACATCCCAATCGTCATAAGTTTCTTGATGATTGTGGCGATCAGAGACTGGAAGTCAGACTTTTCGAGTGCGACGGTGATGCAGGTCCATGCAAAATCTACGACCGCTAAGAGCTTGAAGAGGTTGAGCGCGAAAGGAAAGATGGCATTCTGCCAATTTACCGATGCGTCAGCGAAAATCTGCAGCATACCCTGAGGATCGGTCTGGGCCAAGGCAGACTTCACCACAACTAAGGATGAAAGCCCTAGGAAAATAAACGCGACTTTGCTTCGAAAGATCTTCATAGGGCTATTTCCCTTCTGCTTTCTCAATATTTGCTGCTGCGCCTTGGTCGCCGTCTTTCATATCCATGCGCTTCATCGATTCCAGAGCTTGGAGGTACTGAACACGATCTCGACTCGCAACCGCCTGGCAGACTTTGCCTTCGTCGCTGATCTTCCAAGTGGCATCCCCCACACTGCGCTTAGGAGCACAGAGTGCTTCCATCCGCACTGCGAGGCGGGCGTGGTGATCGAAAAAGTTCATCAGCGACTCGACAGGAACCTGCCTTACGTCCCCAGAGTCCTCAAGCTCAACTTGGCGGACAATTTCTGACTGTGGAGAGGAGTGACAGCCGACCAGGAGCAACGGTGAAAACCACCAGAACATTACTGACTGCTTCCATTTGCATCTAATCGCCATCGGAGCACCTTTCTCTCTTGCCTTGGGCGGTTGGTCAATTGTGTTCTCAATACTAGTCACTTCGGGATTCACGGCAGGTTCCAACCAAAGACATCACCATCAGGTCCAGGGCTCACAAAGCAGGACTTTTCCCCAGTCCGACTTCGTTGTACTTTCCAGCCGCTTTCGTCGCAGCGTATGACGTGGATCAAGTCTCCGTTTCGGTCCATCCGATAGGCAGCTTGCCCTGCAGGCGTTGCGGCCCAGCTCGATGCTTCTTTCACGTCCAGCGCGAAGGCGTATCCGGTGTTCTTCCCGTTTCGATAGCCGAAATAGAAGGCAGTAGCCAAGAGGAGCATTCCGCATACGGCTGCGCCTCCTAACCACTGCAACCAGTTCTTCGCGGCAGCTGAACGCGCCACAGCCCGGGCGGATCGAGAGATCTCCCTCTCAGCACTGTCGATCACTGCTCTCGTTACGGTCTCTTCTACCCGCGCCTTCACTGCGCGCAGTTCACTTTCCGCAACCTCATTACGCCTGCGGAGCATCGCCTCGTACTTCGCCAGCGATTGCGCTGCAGATTCACCAATCTGTTTCGGCAGGATTCCTGCGAGTTCGACATGGTGGCCGAGCAGGAAAACAACGCTCCATATCGCATCGTTGTCCCTGATCCCCAGCTCTTTGGCTAGCCGGCTAAAGCGAGCTGTTTCCTCTGGTTTGGCATCACGTCCATAGACTGTTCGGAACGCTGCCTCATGATTCATAGCGTCACCTGTTCAAACATCGTTGCGCACTCCTTTACCCAGCGGTTTACCTCAGCCCGGTTTCCGAGAGGAGCGGTGGCAATGACGTGATCAATGGTGAAGCGCTCGCTATGAAGCTGGTCGGAGATGCGATCAGCAACGTCGGGGAAATTCAAAGTCTTCCCGCTGACCTCGACGGTCTCCCTGATCTTGGAGGAGTTGTAGAGCTCAAACTTACGCTCCGGTCCGTGGTAAAGATTTCGCAATACGTGAGTCGTGCCAGCCTTCATCGCATCGAGATACTCCCGAAGAAGCTGAAGGCTGTCGCGCTGGGAGTTGATAACCCATAGCGTTACCAGCCTTCTTTCGAGCTCAACCAAGGATTCCGATAGGAGATTGCCGTAGAGCTTGACGCCCTCTCCGCTACGGGCTGGCGTATTGATTACGGCTACCTTTTCAGGTTTCTCTGCTAGGCGGTTGGCGAGGTCCATCCAGCCTTCCTTTTCGTCCAAGTTCAGATAAATAGTTTCTACTGTCCTTCCGTAAGCTTTACCGACATCCGGATTTGCTGTGTCAGCTTCGATGAGCAGAAGGTCGTCTCCGCGCTTGAGGAGCGTATGGGTGAGCGCCATTGAAACCATGCTCTTACCAACTCCGCCTTTTGATCCACTAACCATTACGACCGCTCCAGCCATAGGAACCCTCTCAGATTTCTCTTTCGTCTTCTGTTACGGCAAAGGTTCCCCCTGCCGCTATTTTTCGTTGTGACGGGGGTTCCGCGCCTTTCGCCACTGTCCTATTACTTATTCCAGTCGGCTCAGTCGGCGTGTATGCGCGTTGTGTTCGTTTGGCCTTCCGTCCAGGCTTCATGTATTGACGAGCTGTTGAGAGCGTCATGCCGATGCCGATTCCTTTCAGGTCGTCAAGAATCGTTTCTAGAGCATGGCCAGCAGCAAGTGCCTCTTTAGCGCGGGACTTCAGTTTGAGAAAAGCATCTCTCCGGGTATAGCTCTTGACCTATTCCAGCGGTGGTTCCGCAATTCGCTTCTGCAAGAGTTCCAAGGCCTGGTCAATCATTGCTTCAGTAACTACTCGGCTCTTTGCCATCAGTCTTCTCCAGCAATACAGCAAGACTTACAAATGCAAAGTAGCACAGCAAAAGATTGCAAACATGAGGCGATAAACACCCACAGATGTAGTTACACGCAGTGTTTCTTAGTTGAGCGTAAGTAGGCGTAAGAGGGCTTGTAAAAATAAATATCTGCGTCTACCGTGGCTTCATCGCGACGTTTCTACAGACGCTTAGATCAATTACCAATCATGTGTTCACAGAGCAGTACAGGATGCGGGTTGTCCGTACACATGCTGCGCATGTTCCCGAACAACCCACGTTTTCCATGCTCCGCGCTTCACTTGTCGCAATGGAAACTGATCCTGAAGCGGACACGCTTCGCGCATGAGGACTTATGTCATTTAGGTTGCGCACAGTTGAACGTGCTAGCTGTCGGTTCGAGATACGGCTTACCACTGGAGAGCGTGAGCAGCTAGAGCAAGCTGCGGATGCGGCTGGCCTAAGCGTGAGTGAACTTGTTCGCAGTAGAGCATTGGGCCGTGTCGTTACTGCCGCATCGGACATGACAACAATCCGTGAACTGCGTCGACTGGGCGGTCTGCAAAAGCACGCAATGAACAAGCTCTTGAACAGAGACGGCGTGACGGCTGAGTGCATAGCCACAATCATCGCTTTGCGGGAAGCGATTGAAAGACTAGCCCAATGATCGTGAAGCGGGTCCCAAATCCTAGGATTCCTTCTCCGAAGGCAAGCCGCATCGGCAATCTGCTGGACTACATCGAAGCCGGAGCTGAAGAGAAGGTCGAGCTGCGCTTCGCCACCGGTGATTTCATCACCGAATCACGTCAAGGCCAAAGGGCGGAAATGATTGCCCTTGCAATCGAGGCGAAAAGAAGTAAGGACCCCATTGACCATTGGCTCTTCAGTTGGAAGGCTGGCGAGCAGCCGAGCGAGAGCGATTGCCGCCGTGCTGTGGAGACACTGAAGAAGCATCTTGGCATGTCAGTCGATCACCAGGCAGTGTCTGTTCTTCACCGGAATACGGAAAATCTCCACCTACACGTAGTCCTCAATAGGACAGACCCGCGTACTTTCCGGGTCGCTGATAAGGGTTGGAGTATAGATCGTGCACATCAAGCTCTGGCTGAAATCGTCGAACAACAGGGCTGGGAGCCGGAAGCTCACGCCTTGTATGGAGCTGGCGGTGCCGGATCACTGCACAACGAACCGATGGCCAAACCGGGAACTAAAGCTAGGGACTACGAGAACACGACTGGGGCGAAGTCAGGGGAGCGGCTTGCAATTGAAGAAGCTCCTCAATTGTTGAGAGCAGCCCGGACTTGGGTGGAGGTACATACATCACTAGCGGCGAAAGGCATGCGGTATGAGCAGAAGGGTAGCGGAGCGCTGCTCTGGGTTGGCGACGTCGCTGTAAAGGCGTCCACGGTAGGCAGAGAGTTCAGCAGGAAGCACTTGGAAGAGCGCTTTGGACCTTTTCAGCAGGTAGCCGTGGAGCCCGCGCCCAGAGGGCCTGTGCCACTAAGCATCCAGGCGAGTGAACCATGGCAGGAGTATCAATCTCTACTCAGGAGTCTCGAAGGGAGCCGCGCCCGCGCCCACACCGCCCAACGGTCCGCGCACCGGAGCGCCCGGAAGGATCAGTTTTCACAGTTTCGTTATGAACGGGGCGAACTGTTTGCGGGTAAGCGCTGGAGTGGCATGGAACTGAATGTAGCTCGGAGTCTGTTGGCCGCTGATCAAGCGAAGCGAAAGGCAGAACTAATCAGCGGCCATAACTCCGAACGCATCGTCCTTAATGGTGCACTTAAGAAGAAACCTTCGTACGAGGACTTCCTGAGGTCGGCAGGACTGAACCAAATTGCGGAGGCATGGCGATATAGAGGCAATGAGAAGAGCGGCGCGAGCATTTCTGGGACTGGAGTAGGTAAGCTAGGAGCCGGAGACATCCGAGACTTTTCCCCGCGAGTCGAACAGGATGAAGCCTCGGGCAGGTCTCTAGTGAACTACTACGGATCGCGTGATCCTCAACAAGCGAGTTTTGCTGATCGAGGTCAACGTATCGATATCTACTTGGCCGCTGACCGCGTAGCCGTGATGGCTGCACTACAGGTGGCTTCCCAGAAGTGGGGTCTCCTCACGATCACCGGGCCACCGGAGTTCGAAGCGCTTTGTGCGGAACTGGCCCAGGAACAAGGCTTCCGAATTCACAATGTTTCGTCGGCCTCGCTGGGGCTGGTTTCGCGACACGTGGATCGTGAGGTTGCGAATCCGTCACGGCCGAACTCTCTCTATGAGCTCCACCGAGCGGACATTTTGAATAAATTGACTGTGAAGAACCCGTCGCAACTCGACTGGATGATTGCTCTGAGGCTGAGAGTCACGGGACATACGCAAGAGGCCGTCGCAAGAGAACTAGAGCTGCACGTCAGAAAGGTTCATCAAGATGAAAATCGGGACTGGGCTCGTTACGCTCGACGAACCGCAGATGCGGCTTTCGGGCCGCAAGGAGATCGGGAATCGTTGAACCTTGAAGGACGTGCACCCGCGTGGAGAACTGTTGAAGGCGCATCGGCCTCGTCTGGTAGGCAGTCAGTTGCGCATGGAACGCTTTCGTTGGGCCGGCAGCAAAGAAAGCGCGATTTAGAGATCGGGGACTAAGTGAGCATGAGCGTGGATCGCGCTTCAACACAGCTGCAATACGACCGCCTCCAGACTTGCTTCAGCGGGTGCATGGCACGATTGCCCTGGTGTCATTCGAGTTCCAGGCGCAATATCCTCAGCAACCGGCGAATGTTATCTTGTGCGCCCTGTTCTATCAATGCTTGTAGGACGAAGTATTGTACCATATTTATGAGGTCCCGCGAAGCCGAGCTATGTTTCTATCGGAATTAATTATCCAAAACTTTCGTGCCTTCGGATCGGGCGACAATCGTTTCGTCCTTGAATTGAACCCTGGACTTACGGCCCTCGTAGGCGAGAACGACTGCGGAAAAACCACGGTCATGGATGCTCTCCGATTGGTACTCGGCACGACTGACCAAGAGTACTACCGTGTCGAGGCGTCGGACTTTCACCGACTTGTCGACGGGTCAATCGCCGATTCGATCCAAATAAGCTGTATGTTTAGCGATCTCACGGTGGACGATCGGGGAGCATTTGCGGAGTATCTTTCCTACATCACAAGTAGTTCCGG
>CAXTZL010000088.1:0-11650 GCA_964248555.1 uncultured Bryocella sp. | reverse complement strand
GTTTTGCCGAGCCCCACGCCGCCGTAGAGAAAGAGCGGGTTATAGGTGCGCGCCGGCCGCTCGGCCACGGCCTGCGCGGCCGCATGGGCGAACTGGTTGCCGGAGCCAACGACGAAGCTGTCAAACAGATAGCGAGGATTGAGCTGTGCGGCTGAGTTCCAATCAAAGCGACTCTGCTCCGGTCCGGGTGCCGCAGGCGGTGGCGGGGGCAGCGGGGCAATCTGGCGACCTTCGCGGGGTGCGGCAGGCGAGTGGGTAGGCTGTGGAGCAAAGCCGCCATCCTCGCGAATACGCGCGGTGGTGGGCTCGACAGGGGGCGCCTGAAACTTGACTTCGTCGATGTCGAGGCCGAGATTATCGATCGCCTCATGAATGTGATCGCCATAGCGATCCCCGATCATGGTCTCGAAATCCGCCGAAGGCACGCGCACATAGAGCGTGCGGCCTTCCATGTGCGAAAACCTCGTGGGTTTGAACCAAGCCTCGAAACTCTGCCGCTTGACCTTCTTTTCCAGCGCACCCAGGATGCGCACCCATTGATTCAAGACGGCGGTGGAGACAGGAACAAATGACATCGCTTGGTGATCCTTGTGTGATCGATCTTTTTCAAAACAGTGCCGTGCACCGGCGCGAATGTGCCGGAAAAGAGACAAGGGTGCCCGTTCAACGCAATAGAGCCGCGCTGAGGTAAGGTCGCCGTATGCCCCTGAACGTGTACCGCAGAGCGGTCAACTGGAAGTGTTGCGGTCAGGGAAAGCGGGCCGGTGGCTCAAGGTTGCAACCACGATTTCCTCTGAACGAAATCGATGCTAGCACGTCCTCAGGAGCGCTTTAACCCCTTCCGTTTCGAATTATTTTCAGATGCCCGGCGCTTGCACCAGCCTTGGTGAAGAACGCTCCCGGAGGCATCCCACAAGGCCCGGCCTGCGTCGCATAAGGCAATCGCGAAGGAGAGGGCGTAGCTGCTGGCATCGAAACGTTGTTCGGCTCAGGAGCTTACGGTATACTCGGAACTTGCTGCCGTGCGGGCGCTGCTCACGTTTGAGCTAACTCCGGACAGGTAAGATAGCTGGCCTGCAGCGCCAAGCCTAAGACACAGGACTTCCATATATGCCCAAGCGTACGTTTCAGCCCAATCGCCGCCACCGTAGCAAGGTCCACGGCTTTCTCAGCCGCATGAAGACCAAAGCAGGTGCCGCTGTGCTCAATCGCCGCCGCGCCAAGGGTCGCCACAAGATCGCGGTATCGGCCGGCTTCCGTGACTAATCAGACATTTGCACTTGTCTGATTAGGTCAAAGGTCCACTTGTAAGTGAACTGAATTTAATTGCGCCTGACCGATACACCTTGCCTGACGAAGGGGAGAATCCCGTGCAGCAGCCAGTTTCGCTGGAAGCCGCGTGTCAGGCTCTTCCTGACCTTTGGTCACCCCGTGTGCTGGCACGAGTCAATGACCAGTTCCTCAAGGCAGTACGCGTACAGGGTGAGTTTCCCTGGCACACTCACACCGCCGAAGACGAACTATTTCTGGTTCTTCGTGGCGAACTGCGCATAAGCCGTTCACCCGCGGACGGCGGCGATGTTTTCCTGCGGCCCGGCGAAGTTTTTGTCGTCTCGAAAGGTGTGCGGCACTGCACCGCTGCTACAGAGGAGACGTGGATTGCTCTTTTTGAGCCCGCTACCACGGCACACACCGGGGATGAAACTACGCCACTCACGCGCTCCATTCAGGAACAGTTCGGAACAAGCGAGCAGGCTGGCATCCCCTCCAGCAAAACCGTGCTTCTATCTTCCGATGCATATCCTGACGCCTGAACGCATCGCATGACACACTCCACCCAGCACCGCTTGCGAAAGCACCCAGACTACCAGCGAGTCTATAAGGGTTCGCGCAAGCAGTGGGCGCGGCAGATCGGGTACTTCAGCCTGCCGCGCACGCCCGGTTCCGAAGCAGCCCGACGCAGTGAAACGGCCGGGCCGCGGATCGGGCTCACCGTTCCCAAGGCACTGGGCAAGGCGGTCGATCGGAATCGAATCAAGCGCCGGTTGCGCGCGCTACTACGGCCCGCATTGCCGCTGCTGGGAGCTCTCCCGGTGGATGTCGTGCTTCATCCCAAGCGCAGTGTGCTGGAGGCAGACTTCCCTGCACTGAAACGAGAGATTGCCACCATCTTTAAATCGGTTCGGGCGCGACATGCGTCTGCCCTTCCCGGGGCTGCCAACGAGGCCGCGGCTGTTTCGCCCGCGG
This sequence comes from uncultured Bryocella sp., assembly GCA_964248555.1. GTDB lineage: Bacteria > Acidobacteriota > Terriglobia > Terriglobales > Acidobacteriaceae > Granulicella. Next base: position 9,403 of record CAXTZL010000088.1, on the reverse strand, counting down.
GTCGGCCGGTGGTTCACCCCCATGCAGCCGGCTGAGGGTGCGCGAGACAGCGCCTTTCGTGAACGTGTCGCACGCGGGATGCTCCATGCCTATAAGCGAGGGCTTTCCCCGCTGCTGCACGCCACGTCCCTCGGTCACTGCCGCTACCTGCCTACCTGCAGCGAGTACGCTTATGCTGCCGTTGTGCGGCATGGATTTCTGGCTGGCGGTGCGATGGCCGTCTGGCGTCTATTGCGCTGTCATCCCTTCACCAAGGGCGGTATTGATCCCGTTCCCTGAGCTTCTGTCCCAATTTGCAGCAGAGCTCCCCCGTAGGAATCATTGCGATGGAACCTTTCAACGCAGCCGAGCGTTTACCATGAAGGCTAGCGCTTTCTGCGCACGTTCCGGCCCGTTTGAGGGCCGCCACGACGCCCAGGATCAAGAATAGGAAGTCCCTTTGCCAGAGTTTCGAAATCCCAATGCCGGAGGCACCGGTGGCGGTGCAGGTGGTCAGGACAGCCGTCAGTTTCTCGTGATGGTTCTTGTCATGATGGGCGTCATGTTTGGCCTGCAGCTTTGGCGCGGCAAGCGTAATCCCCAGACCGAGTCGCCCAAGGCTCCCGCTGCGATCACCGCGCCGGCTTCCACCACGCCTGGTGTGAACAATACCACCGCGGGGGGACAGCCGGGTACCCAGCTCACTAGCCGGAACGGCAATTCCGCCGATAGGCAGACCGTGCAGGCTTCCAGCGAAACCTCCACGGTTGTTGAAAACGAGCTTTACCGCATCACCCTTTCCAACCGTGGCGGCGAGGTCAGTTCCTGGATCCTGAAGCGCTTTCAGGACGATGCCGGCCATCCGCTCGACCTTGTGCACGATGGCGCTGCGCGGCTGTATGGCTACCCGATGTCGCTTTACACCTACGATCCCGGCCTGACCCGTACGCTTAGCCAGGCGCTCTACGTGCCGTCGGCGACGGGAACATTGCAATCTCCGGCTAGTCTCACGTTCAAATATCAGGCCGGGCCCATCCAGGTCACCAAAAGCTTTCAGTTCGGCTCCGACTACGTGATCCATGCGGACACGCAGGTTTTGGTAAACGGCGTCCCTATCGCGGCTACGCTGGCCTGGCCCGCGGGTCTGGGCGACATGGAAAACGCGCAGGCCTACGCCAATGCCACCGTTGATACCATGTCCGATGGCAAGGAACACCACGACGCCTTCAAAAAAGTAATCGGGGGCGCCACGCTGCAGGGGCCTTTTGACTGGGCCGGCGTAGCCGACCAGTACTTCGCCACGGCCTTTCTTCCGGACCGCCCAAACGACGCTACCCTGGTCACGCTACACAACGAAATTGACGTGAACAAGGTGCAGCGCCGCATCGGCCAGGGTGCTCCGGCCAAGGGGACTACGGTGGTTCCCGTGATCGGCGCTGCCATGGGTGACCGCACCAATCACGTGCAAACCCGTGTTTTCGTGGGTCCAAAAGCAGTTCCCGTGCTCAAGAGCGTCAGCTCCGTCACGGGCCATTCACTGGAGCCCATGCTGGATTTCGGGTTCTGGGGACCGATCGCGAAGTTCCTCTTCCTGGGTCTGCAGTTCATGCATGCGCACGTAGTGGCGAGCTGGGGCTGGTCGATCGTGCTGTTCACCGTGCTGATCAACCTCGTGCTGCTGCCGCTTCGTGTGACCTCCATGCGCTCGGCACTAAAAATGCAGCGCATTCAGCCGCAGATTGACGCTATTAAGGCCAAGCACGGCAACCCCGGCCCCACCGACACCAAGACTGCCGCCATGAATCAGGAAATCATGGCTTATCAGAAGGAAAACGGCGTCAATATGCTGGGCGGTTGTGTGCCAACGCTGGTCCAGTTCCCCCTGCTCTTCGCGTTTTTCACGATGATGACAAAGGTCGTGGAGTTGCGACACGCTCACTTCCTCTGGCTGCCGGATCTCTCCGCCGCCGACCCGTATCACATTCTGCCGATCGTCATGGTGGCCACGTCCTTTGCCGTGCAGTTCTATATGCCGCAGCCCGGGGTGGATCCGCAGCAGCAGCGCATGATGGCCTTTGTCATGCCTGCCGTCTCCGGGTACTGGACCTGGAGCTACGCTTCCGGCCTGGCGCTTTACTGGAATGTGGGCAACATCATCATGATGATTCAGCAAGTCGTCATGAACCGGACGTCTCTGGGCCGCGAAATGCGTGAGTTGCAGCTAAACCGGGCGAAAAAGAAGGCTCTGGCCAGTGGTGGTCGAGGCAAAACCATTCAGGCCCGCCGTTAAATTCGTCCAGAGAGCACTTGGGCCGATTTTTTCGTATGATAAAAGTTTATCGGTCAGCCTTCCTTTCAGAGCAAAAGGCTGCCGCACGGAGCGTGCACGGCAATGGAGGATCTCGCGCAGGCAGCGGAAACGGTCGCCCAATTAATGCGATTGCTGACGACCACCGGCGGTCTTCGGCTTCGATTTCGCATCACGGCCGGTGCCGGCGCCCAGGACCCGGATGGCTTCGAGCGGCGCGACATCTACGTGGAATGCAAAGGGCAGGACGTCGTTCTGCTGCTGGAACGCGAAGGCGAACTGCTGCGCGCTCTGGAGCATGTAGCCACCAAGATGCTGCGCCTGGAACCGGACGAGCATGACCGGATCAGCTTTGATGCGGAAGGTTTCAAGAGTCAGCGAGCCCAGGTCCTGCGCAAATCGGCCGAAGGGGGCATCGCAGCCGTCCGGGAGACAAACCGTCCTTTCAGCTTCACTCCCATGAGCTCCCGCGAGCGCCGCATGCTGCACCTCTTCCTGAAGGACGCTGGCCTGCAGACAGCCAGCTCGGGCGAGGGCGCACAGCGGTTCGTGGTGCTCTATCCCGCAGGCTACCGCGTGCCTCAGGAGCGTCAAGTTCCCGGCTACGGTGAACGTGGCCGGGTTGGACCACGCCTAGGCGGACCGGGCCGCGATAGCACCAACCGCGGCCGCCGTCGTTAATACCACCCATCTTCTTCCTGTAATTCCACTTTCGGACCACGGTTCCTGGCTTGCTCTGACAACTGAGCAGCCTGAGCCTGTTGTCCCGACCGCGAACATGCAGAACGGCCAACTGGCTCAAGAAGGCCTGAGACAGGTATGCACCTGTCGGCGAAGAACCCTGGACGAATCCTGAACGAATCCTGGACGAACCCTGGACCGACCCTCGACGTGCCCGGCGGATAGAGCTTGGTTTTCCTCAAGATGTCTCGTCCGTCTGCTGCCCTTCTCGCCTGTTGCGGAATTAGCTGAACCTCTGGCCAAATGGCCTGCCGGGACGTCTTTTCCTTTCCGGGGTGCTGCACCTGTGAAGAAAAGGATCAACCAAAAACCGCTCAGAGTCGCTTTTATCTGCCATTTTTAACCTCCAGCTCCGCCTTTTCTTGTGTGGCAGTCCCCCGTCGTGCGGAAAAGAGGAACAAGCTGGAGCTAACTCGGCAGCTTCTATCCTGAAGTCCGCCTTCTTCGTTTTTCCAGGGCCGGTTTTGGAATTCGTGTACCACGGCTAAACCATTCATTAATATTTGTTTAGACCGCTTTTCCAGACTTCCACGCATAACGACTACTTCTACGTTACATAAACACCAAGAATGGTGTTGTTTTTAGAAGCCCTCTTCGCGATCCATCGGAAAAGCACCACCCCGAAGCACTGGAGCGTTGCACACACAACCTCCGTCAAATCCACATGGCGACGCGAAGGCAAACATCCCTCGCGTCGCCTAGAATCAAGGCCAACCGCAGGAGACAAACCGAACGTGTCAACAGCCACTCTTACGCACGACGCCGCAGCGCCCACCGGCAACCTGGAGATCACCGTCACGCGCGTTGAATTGCTGCGCGAACTCACCGCCGCGCAGTCAGTGGTGGAGCGCAAGACAACGATTCCCATCCTGTCCAACTTTCTGTTCGAAGCCAGCAGTGGTGAGGATGGCAGCGGACGCCTGACGATCACAGCCACAGATCTCGATCAATCCTTGCGCACCAGCTGTACGGCAAAGGTGAAGAAGCCGGGGGCCTGCACCATACCGGCGCGCAAGCTTTACGACTACATCCGCCTTCTGCCGGAAGGCGAGATCAGCATCAAGCTGATGGACAATCACTGGGTGCAGATCCGCGCCGGCCGCTCCAACACCAAGATGGTGGGCATGGCGCGCGCGAACTTCCCGCAGGTGCCCGAGTTTCCCGCCGGCCTGGGCTACAGGATCGGGGCCGCCTCGCTGCGCAACATGATCGCGAAGGTCATTTTTGCGATCTCGAACGAGGAGTCGCGCTACACCCTGAATGGCGCGCTGCTGGTGCTAAAGGCGGAGTCCATGGCGATGGTAGCCACGGATGGTCATCGCTTGGCACACATCGAAAAGCTTGGCGAGAATCTGGAGGGCATCAGCGGGGAGAAAAAAACCCTGATCCCGCGCAAGGCGCTGGCCGAGCTGAATGGCCTGCTGGCCAACACCGAAGCCGAACAGATCGACTTTGCCGACGACGACCAGACACTTTTCTTTAAGATCGGCGGCCGCGTCCTGACCAGCCGCAAGCTTACGGGCCAGTTCCCGAACTACGAGGCCGTGCTGCCGCGCGACAATAATAAGTTCCTCATCGTGCGCTCGGAAGACCTCATGAGCTCCATCCAGCGCGTGGCGCAGTTTGCCGATGAGCGGTCCGGCGCCATCCGCATTCGCATGGAGCAGAACGAGTTAAAGCTCTCCGCCCAGTCCACCGATGCGGGGGAGTCGGAGGACGTGATCGAGACGCCTTACAGCTACGATCCCTTGGTGGTGGGCTTTAATTCCAGCTATCTGGTCGACTTTCTTAAAGCCATCGGCAATACCGGCGAGGTGCGCCTCGAGTTCAAGGATGCCCAATCCGCCGGCCAAATGCGCCCGGAAGACAGCAATGAGGATGTCCGTTACCGCTATATCCTGATGCCGATGCGGATCTGACGTTCTGGTGACGAAGCACGTAGAAGGCCGGCCGCGTGCCGGCCCTTTCCATTGGATTCCTCTCAGTCACAACAAGTCAACGCAAACACCGTGCCGCTGGCCTCCAGATTCAAGAGGTAAGCCTTCGCGATCATGCCGCCCGCGAAACCCGTGAGCGTGCCGGAGGAGCCGACAACCCTATGGCATGGAACAATGATGGACACCGGGTTCCTGCCATTGGCCGCTCCGACTGCCCTGGTTGCATGGGGCTTGCCGAGCTGGCTAGCAATCTGCCCGTAGGTTTTCCTTTCGCCAAAGGGTATGGCCAGTAGCGCCTGCCAGACCTCCCTTTGAAAGGGTGTTCCCCGGAGGTCGAGTGGGAGGTCAAACCTGGTCCGCTCTCCTTTGAAATACTCCCGCAACTGCTGTTCGGCGGAGTCAAGCAGAGGATGGTCAGACGGTTCGACTCTTTCATTGAAGGGCACCCGACCCTCCCGCTCGTTAGCCCAAAGAACGGCAACAAGGCCGCTGTCCGACGCAACCAGCGTGAGGGATCCAACCGGGGAATCGACAGTTCTGCTCTTGAGAACCATGCGAGATCTCCTTTCAAGCCCTGGCTACCGGACTGCAGATCAGGATAGATGCAGCAATGGGTCGGCTGTATAGGTTTTGTAGATCACCTCGCGCATCTGCTGCGTGAGCCGTTCGGCATCGCGGGTCGTTAGGCCGGCGGTGGCAATGGGCTCGCCCACGACCAGCTTCAGTGGTCTTGGACGCAGGGCATACACGTGGATCGGCAGCAGTTCGTAGGTCCCGATCAGCGTCAACGGTACCAACGGCACCTGCGCTTTGATGGCCATCCAGGCCGCGCCCGCGACCATGGATTTCAGCTCGCCATTGTCTGAGCGGCCGCCCTCGGGAAAGATCACCAGGGGCATGCCGGACTCCAGCGCCTTGACGCCCCGCCCGAGGCTGGCCACCCCCGCCCGTGCGGAGCTTTGATCAATGGAGACCTGCCCCGAACGTTGCAGGTACCAGCCGATAAACGGCAGCTTCCACAGTGCGGCCTTGGCCAGGATGCGGAACTGGAACGGCAGCTTGGCGAACAGCACCGGCGTGTCGTAGTAGCTGAGGTGATTGCTGCCGAACACCGCCGCGCCGAGCCCCTGCAGACGCTCCGGGTGCTCCACGGTGACAGGGGAAAGCGCCAGCCGCAGCAGCACGCGTGCCCAGGCGCGGGCGACTGCATGTTGCTGCTGACCGTCCGCATCCCAAAGTCCGCAGAGCAGGGAGAGGGAACCGAAAAAGGCGGTTGCCAACGCAATCAGAGGCAGCAGTATAAGGTATGTCAGCCAGCGAAAGCCCAACGGCACCGGCGAACGCTCCCGGCTGCCGGCTACGCCGCGGTGCCGCTCCTCGGAGGCATCCTGGCCAAGGGTGGGCTGCTCCGTCTCCACTTTAAGTCATACCTGCCGTGGCAGAAAAAGGCTCGGCGGGAGCCTTCAGGGGCTCGGCGAGCACCAGGGCGCGAATCTCGCCGACCAGGTAAACAGACCCTGTAGCCACGATGACGCCGTCCCGCGGGGTTAGCGTCTCCGCCTGCTGCAGGGCCGCCTGCAGATGCGGCGCTGCGTGCGCGGGAACGTCCAGGGCGTGGGCCGCGGCGAGCAGTTGTTCCACCGTGGCGGCACGGGGGTTGGCGATCGGCGCCACGATGACGTGATCCCGCCGCCGCGCGGGATCGCCGGAGGTAGAGTCAAAGAGCGGCAGCAGAATGCGGGCCATCTCCTCGATATTCTTATCGGCCAGACAACTGAAAATCAACGTGCGGGGTCGCTCCTCGGGCAGCCGCGCGAGCGCCGCACGCAGGGTCCAGGCCCCGGCAGGGTTATGTGCGACGTCCAGCAGCAGCGGAGCATGTGGCCGCAGCGCGTGCGGCCGGGAAGCGATCCACTCCAGTCTGCCGGGCCACACGGTTGCCCGAACACCGGCTTCGATCGCCGCGCTGGAGATGGCCACGCCCTGATTGCTCCGCAACTCCAGCGCGGTAGCGACAGCCAGGGCGAGATTACGCTGCTGATGCTGCCCGGCAAGCGGAGAGTCGAGCTGGATCACTTCTCCCTCAATGGGAATGGGATAGGCATTGCGTCCCAGGGGCGAGGGCTCGGCTACGGCAATGGCCGGCTGCAGAGGATCCGGCTGCCCCGCGTGCGCCACCGGGGTAGGACCTTCCAGCTCGTTCAGATTGAAAACGGGGCGGGCAGCTAATGCGCTTGCCGGTGCGCTGGGAAAGCCCCCTGCGGAATAGCCGGTGAACCCATGCGGCGGCAGGCAGCGGGAGGCGTCGACGCCGCGCACATCGAGCGCCATGGCGCGCTCGCCGATGGCGGCATTGGCCTCGGGATGTTGCGAAAGGGTCACGAGAACCCCGTGCTCACGCAAAATACCAGCCTTTTCGGTAGCAATTTCGGCCAGGGTCTTACCCAGGAACTCGGTGTGATCGATGCCGATGTCGGTGATGACCGAAATCATCGGCTCCACGATGTTGGTGGCATCCAGGCGTCCGCCCAGTCCGACCTCGAGAACGGCGACCTCGACCTTTGCTTCCGCAAAGAACAGAAAAGCCACGGCCGTGAGCAACTCAAAAAAGCTCGGGATGTGTGGCAGCAGATCCCCCGCCACCAGGGAGACCGCCTGCTCGTGCACCTGTCCGAAGAGCCGGCCAAAATCCGCATCGGGAATCTCGCGTAGGGGAGTGCTTGCGGCGTCGTTGACGCGCATGCGCTCATTGACGCGCAGCAGGTGCGGCGAGGTATAAAGGCCAGTCCGCATCCCGGCTGCGGACAAGATGGAGGCAAGCATTGCAGCAGTGGATCCCTTGCCGTTGGTGCCGGCGATCAGCACGGACCGGTAGCACTTCTGCGGGTCGCCCAGAGCGTGAAGCAGCGTGCCGATGTCGTCCAGCGAGAACTTACGCGGTGCCGGACCCGCAGCAAGGGCGCTCCCCGTGCGCAATTCAGGACCCAGCGCGGCCAGAATCTCCAAAGCTTCTTTGTATCGCATCGTCATCCGTCTGCCATGTCACGCCGCCGGCCCACGGGGAGTGGTGGAGGGGAGAAATCCATTCGATTCTCGCATCCCGTTCCGGGTTGCGACCGCCAGGAGCGCATTTCTTCACCAGATCTGCATGCGGCAGTCGGACGGCTTGCCCGTTACAGCGCCTCAGGCTTGTGCGTGGCAAAGTCGGCCGCCGCTGCCAAGGACCTGGAGATCGTCGTTTCGCCCTCTCAGGTACCGGTCGTTGATTTCCGCGCCTCCAAGGTCGTCAACCACCGCTAAACCATTCAATCTTAGTAACTTGCGCAGCGTCTCCGGGGTGAAAAAGAGTTGAAACGGCTCGCCGGCCTGCGCTACCCGGGCGCTGAGGGAGTCGTGCATTAACTGCTCAACGGGTGGAAGCACCTCCCGGGGCTGGCCATAGTCAAACACCACGCCGGAACCGTGCGGCAGACTGCCCAGAAACTGGCATGTGGCTGCAAAAGCCTCCGGGGTCAGGTACGGCACGACGCCCAGCCACGCCGTACAGCAGGGTGCCGACGGGTCGAAACCGGCCGCCTCCAGCTGCTGCGGCAGCGACTGCGTTGCAAAGTCGACCGGAACCATGTGCGCGTTCGACGGGACTGCCAGGCACGCTGCTCCGAGGCGCTCGCGCTTCCACGCCTGCGTGGCGGGATGATCGACCTCAAAGACCTGCAGCCCGGGATACGGATTCCGCAGGGCAAACGTATCCAGACCGGCGCCGAGCACAAGGTATTGCTGCACCCCGGCCTCGCGCACAGCCGCGGCCAAAACATCTTCGGCGAAGCGGGCGCGCGTCACCACCCATGCACGCAGTGAGGCCGAAAATGGGCGGCGGGAGGCCGGCGGGGTGCGACGGAGTTCGTCCGCGCTTTCCGGGCCCAAAATGAGAATGGCAAAAGGATCAGGGAAGACCAGGGGCGTATCGATCAGCTGGTGTGCAGCGCGGCGCAATGCCACGCGCAACGCCGTGCGGGAGGGTTGCGCCGCGATCATGGGGCTGGGTGTCCTTCCAGGGGTTTACTTCAGCTCCGTCCTTAGGATTCAAGCGCTTTCGTGGCCGTCATCCATCCCAGCGCCTGCCCCAGGTAGGTCTTCAGCTCTTTGCGGGGCACAATGGCGTCAAGAAACCCATGCTCAAGCAGGAACTCGGAACGTTGAAAGCCTTCGGGAAGCTTTTGCCGGGTCGTCTGTTCAATCACACGCGGGCCCGCGAAGCCAATCAGGGCACCCGGCTCGGCGATGTTCAGGTCGCCCTGCATGGCAAAGCTGGCAGTGATGCCGCCGGTGGTCGGGTCGGTCATCAGACTGATGTAGGGCACCTTGGCCTCGTCCAGTTTCGCGAGCACGGCAGACACCTTGGCCAGCTGCATCAGGCTCACGATCCCCTCCTGCATGC
>CAXTZL010000087.1:0-11705 GCA_964248555.1 uncultured Bryocella sp. | reverse complement strand
GCCAGGTCGATACCTTCTCCATCGACCTCCAAACCAGCATCCTGCGTCCCCGCGATCACCTGCAGGAGTACTTCGTCCAGGACGACTGGCGTCTCAGCCCCAAACTCACCGCCAACCTCGGCCTGCGCTGGACCTTAAATAATCCGTCCACCGAAAAGAACAACCAGGGCGCCATCTTTAACACGACGACCCAAGTTCTCGACTATGTCGGCATCAACGGCAACCCCAAATCCGCCCGCGAAACTCACTACGACAACCTAGGCCCCCGCGTTGGCTTCGCCTACTCCGCCGACCAAGAAACGGTAATCCGCTCCGGCTTCGGCATCGTCTTTTTCGACCAATCCGGCATCACCACGCCCTTCACCGTGCCGCAGTTCCCCTTCATCCAGAACGTCCGCCAGGCCACGCAGGACTCCCTCAACGCCCCCTTCAAGCTCTCCAACGGCCCCACCGTCGCGCCCATCGCGCTCACCCCCAACGCCGGCCTCGGCCAAAGCGTCTACACGGTCAATCGCACCGCCGGTTCCGGCTACGTGCAGCAGTGGAACCTCGCCGTCCAGCGCGCCGTCACAAATAATCTCAGCTTCGAGGTCGCCTACGTCGGCTCCCACGGCGTCCACGTCGGCGTCCCCGACCAGAACCTCAACCAGCTCACCGCCGCGCAGCTCGCCGTCGGCCTCACGGACCCCGCCGCGCTCACCGCGCAGGTCACCAACCCCTACTTCGGCCAGATCCCGAGCTCCAGCACCATCGGCGGTAAAACCGTAGCCGCCGCGCAGCTGCTCAAGCCCTACGCCCGCTTCCAGAACGTCGCCACCTACCGCCAGAACACCGGCCAAACCAACTACAACGCCATCGAAGCCAAGGTGCAACAGCGCCTCAGCCGCGGCGCCGCCTTCACCTTCGCCTACACCCACTCGCGCCTCATCGACGACGCCTCCTCCGTCTTCTCCTCCACCGTGCTCTCCTCCCCCAACTCAAGCTCGCTCGTAGCCGCTGACACCTATCGCCCCTACCTCGAACGCGACGTCAGCTCCGGCGATATGCCCAACGTCCTCACCGGCTCGCTGGTCTACGAACTCCCTGCCGGCCGCGACCACCGCTTCGGCAACTCCGCCTTCGGGAACGTCCTCGTAGGCGGCTGGAGCGTCAACTCCATCACCACCGCGCAATCCGGCATGCCCGTCACCGTCACCCAGGCCACCAACTACAACACGTTCGCCGGCTTCGCCCTGCAGCGCCCCAATCTCGTAGGCCACCCCAACCTCGCCCCGAACGGCGGCCCCACCGGCGGCCGCAGCCCGGCACGCTTTTTCAACACCGCCGCCTTCGCCACCGCCCCCCAGTTCACGGTAGGCAACGCCTCCCGCAACCCCGTCCGCGGCCCCGCCTTCCGCGACTGGGACCTCTCCCTCATCAAGTGCACAACCCTAGCCGAAAAGACCCTGCTAGAGTTCCGCGCCGAGCTCTTCAACCTAACCAACACCCCAGCCTTCGCCCAACCCAACGGCAGCTTCGGCACAACCTCCTTCGGCACCATCACCTCCACCGTCGCCGAAGAGCGAGTAGCCCAGTTCGCCTTGCGGCTGAGCCGATGACTTAAGTAGGTGATGACATCAATTGCCAGGGCAACATACTGCAGCAACAACTGGTGTGCCGACTACTCCCAGCCAAACACTGTCATCCCTCTTGCTCTGCTATCACGGGCAAGCGCTGCCTTATCCTTCGGCATAAATCGATCGACAGCACCTTGCGCCTCTGCATCGTCGAAGTAGACCAGGGATCTGGCAAGTTCTGAGGTGTCTTCGGGCGGGGCTCCCTGGATTGCCCTAATGATCAGCGGTACGGAGTCAATATCCTGAATCTTGGCTAAACCGTTCGCTGCTTCACCGACGATGAAGTAGTTGTGGGATTGGAGAGCGCGTCGTAGAAGCGGAATACCACGCGGATCGCCAGTCTCACCCAGGAGCAGAATTCTCTCCGGAAAGTCAGATATCACGGTCATGATCGCTGAACTAATGTCGACCCGATGTGTCTGAATCCAAGCCTTGAACTCCGGAGAGAGTTCTCGCTTCGTCCGTGCCTGTGCATCGCGGAAAGGCTCGGGAATGTCGCTGTCCACCGCAAAAGTCGCCTGCTGGAGCAAGAAGTTCCAGTACGTGCTGTCCCTATCTCCGAGCCGAACCAAGGCATTCGCGATGATTCCTTTCTCATTAACTTCGGTCGGATCAAAGAAGCGCTTTTCCAGCTTCGGGAGAACTTCCTGCGCAGTCCCCGCCCGAGCCACCTTCTCAATATCCCCGTTGCTGAAGCTGCCCGACTGCAATCGCGCGATCGGAGTTGTGCCATTGGGTGGACTCTGCGTGAACTGCGCAAGGGCTACGCAGGACAACAAAGTACTTGAGAGACTAAGACACAAGATACTGCGTAGGGCCAAATAGAGGTTCTTTTCCGAGCTCGAAAGTTTCGCCCTCCTACTCACGTTGCCCTCTCGATCCTTACAGACTTTCCCTTCAGTCACGATGGTCCCGTTTATATCCACGAGGTTGATCAGTCGGGCCGCTCGTCAACAACAAACACAGCCCACCATAGATAATCAACAACCCTTCTCCGGCCACTGATGCCGAGGATACCGCCGCATCAACCCCCGCCGCACCTCCGGATACAGCCGCTCCCAAAACCCCGCCAGGTCCGTAGTCGTCTGCACCGCCCTCTGATTCGGTGCCAACAAATGCACCACCACCGGTACCTTGTCCCGCCCGATCCGCGGCGTCTCCCGCATCCCAGAAAAATCCTGCAGCCGCGACCCGATCCACGGCGGCTTTCCGCGCTCATAGTGCACTCGCGTCGACCGCCCACCCGCCAGCTTCACCGTTGCCGGAGCCAACTCCTGCAGCCGAGGCGCGCCGGCCTCCAACAGCCCCGCCATCCCGCGAGCCGCCTCCCGCAACTCCGCAAAACTCTTCAGCCCCGCACACAACTTCTCCAACTCAGCGGCCAATGAAGGCTCCGGCAATCCCGCAAACCCAATTCGCGCCAGCAACTCCTCCATCCCGGCTTCGTCGACAAACGCGCCCACCCCCTTCTCCAGCGCCTTTTCCGCCAGCAGCGCCGCCGCAGCCTCCGGCTCCGGCCGCCCATGCCGCGACTCCTCGATCACCAGCGCGTCATACCGCAGGCTGCTCACCGCCTCCACCCGTTCCCCCGCCCGGTTCCACTCGGCGCCGCTCTCCTCCCGCACCCGCTCCGGAAAATGGTCCAGCAACCACTCCGGCTCAATCCGCGACGTCACCCGCACCACCGGCAGCGGACGATCCGAACGGTCCTCCGCGTCCAGCACCACCACGAATTCGTATCCGGGGCGCTCATCCGCCAGCTCCGCCGTCACCCCGGTCGAAAGCAGCACCTGCCGGTCCGCCCGCAGCCGCGCCACCCGGTCCGGAAACCCCGCCAACACCGCCAGCAGCAGCGCCTCATCCCCACCCTGCTCGCTTTGCCCAAGCCGCGCCAACCGCCGCAACTGCCTCTCCCCTTGCTCGACCCGCGGCTCCGGCGGTGCATCCAGCGCACTCAACAAATCCTGCCGAGCCGGCCGCACCCCCGACCCCAGCAACGCCGCCGCCCGCACCCCGGCCTCGCCCGCCCCTCGTTCGGCTGCCTCCACCAGCATCCGCGCCAGCCGCGGCGGCAGCGGAAACCGCGTGAGTCGCTCCGCCCTCTCCCCTCGGGCTCCCAATCGATTCAACAGGTCCTCCGCCGCAACCACCGCAGCTTCAGGCGGAAAATCCAGCCAGCCGAGTCCCCGTACTCCGTCCAAACCCATCGCCCGAAGCGACAAACACAACCCCGCCAGGTCACTCCGCAGGATCTCCGGCACGTCATGCTCCGGCCTCTGCCCAAAGTCCTCCGCGGAATACAGCCGCAGCACCCGCCCCGGTCCCGTCCGTCCCGCACGCCCCGCACGCTGCGTCGCCGAAGCCCGGCTCACCCTCTGCACCTCCAGCGTCGGCAGCCCCGTCCACGGCGAAAACGAGGCAAATCGCGCCAGCCCGCTGTCCACCACCGCCCGCACGCCCTCGATTGTCACCGAACTCTCCGCCACGTTCGTCGCCAGAATGACCTTGCGCTCGCCCCTTGGCGCAGGCCCTACCGCCCGGTCCTGCTCCGCTGGCGAAAGCTCCCCATACAACGGCAAAACCACCGCCCCGAACCGCGCCTCCAGTTCCTCGCACGCCCGCTGCGCCCGCCGGATCTCCGCCGCACCGGGCAGAAACACCAGCACGTGACCATCCCGCTCCTCACGCAGGGCCGTCTCCACCGCCGCCCGCACCTGCATCTCCAAGGGCTGCGGTGAGTACGGCAGATGCTCGACCCGTAAAGAAAATGCCCGCCCCGCCGACCGCAGCACCGGACAGGCAGCCGGCTCGCGCGCGGGTAAACCATCAACCGAGCCGACTTGGACCCCCGCCGGAAACGCGGACTTCCCAACCGCGCCGACTTGGACCCCGTCGCCGCCGCCGGCCAATCCCTCAACCGATCCGACTTGTACCCCGTCGCCCAAAAACCGCGCCACCGGCCCCGCCTCCAGCGTCGCAGACATCACCACCAGCCGCAGCGCCGGCAGCCCCAGCTCCGCTCGCCGTTTCTGCAACCGCCGCAACAACGCCAGCGCCAGATCCGTATCCAGGTGCCGCTCATGGAACTCATCCAGCACCACGGCATCCACTCCGCCGAGCTCCGGATCCCGCAACAACCGCCGTGTCAGCACACCTTCAGTGACAAAGCGCAGCCGCGTCCTCGGCCCCGAAGCTTCCTCAAAACGCACCTGGTAGCCGACGGTCCCGCCGACCTCTTCGCCCAGCTCCGCCGCCACGCGCCGCGCCGCCAGCCGCGCCGCAATCCGCCGCGGCTCCAGCACGATCACCTCGCCAGCCACCAAATCCAGCAGCGCCGGAGGCACCCTCGTCGTCTTGCCCGCACCCGGCGCGGCCTCAATCACAAGATTGGGACAGTCCCGCAGCGACCCAACGATCTCCGGCAAAAGATCGTCAATCGGCAGCCAAAACCGCCTCTGCTCCGAACCATTCATCGCTTCATCCGCCGCGTGCCATCCCACCACTCACAGCCCGCGCAAACCACGCAGCCGCTCAACCACAGCGGTCGCCTGTTCAGACCCGCGCAACCTCCGCCACATCCCCTTCACCCGGAGCCAGAAACAGATTGCGCTCCAGCCCATGCTGACGGTCGTATAGATCCCGGTACCGACCACCCATCGCATACAGCTCCGCATGCGTTCCGCGCTCCGCGATCCGTCCCGCCTCAATCACCAGGATCTGGTCCGCCTGCCGGATTGTCGAAAGCCGGTGCGCAATCACAAACGTCGTCCGCCCCTCCATCAGGAAGTTCAACCCATGCTGAATCATGGCCTCGCTCTCGGAATCGAGCGAACTCGTAGCCTCATCCAGGATCAAAATGCGCGGGTCAGCCAAAATCGCCCGCGCAATCGACAACCGCTGCCGCTGCCCACCCGACAACTTCACCCCGCGCTCGCCCACGATGGTCTCAAATTCCTCCGGAAACCGCTCCGCGAACTCATCCACCCGCGCAATCCGGCAGGCCTCCAGAAACTCCGCCTCCGTCGCCGCCGGTCGCGAAAACAGCACATTCTGCCGGATCGTTCCATCAAACAAAAACGTCTCCTGCAGCACAACGCCCAGCTGTTCCCGGTAGCTCCCCAGCCGAACCGCCCCCAGGTCGACACCATCCACCAGCACCCGTCCGCTATTTGCTGTGTGGAACGCACAAACCAGCGAAATGATCGTCGACTTCCCCGACCCGCTCGACCCCACCAGCGCCGTCACCGTACCCGGCTTCGCCTCGAAGCTGATGTCGTGCAGCACCGGCTTGCCTTCGACATAGCTGAACCCCACGTCGTCGAACCGGACCTCACCCACAATCTCATCCAGTTCCACCGTGCGCCCCGGCTCCGCGTCCTCATCCTTTTCACCCAGCACCTCCCGCGTACGGTCCATGCCCGCCAGCGCTTCGGTCAGCTGCGTCCCGATCGATACCAGCTGCACGATCGGCGCGGTCATAAACGCCAGCACCATCACATAGCTGAAGTACCCGCCCGTCGAAAGCTTGCCGACAGCACTCAACCGCGCGCCCATGTACATCGTGACCGCGCCCACCACCCCCAGAATCACCGTCGAGGAGAGCGTCATCAGGGACTGCGCCGTGAGTGAACTGATCACATTTTTCAGCAGCCGGTCCACGCCCTCGGAAAACACCCGCGATTCGCTCTCCTCCGCACGGTATCCCTTCACCACCCGCACGCCGCCCAGCGACTCTGTCAATCTCCCGGTCACCTCGGCGTTGATCTTCGAACGCTCCCGAAAGATCGGCCGGATCACCTTGAACGCCCGCTGCACCACCGCCGCAAACGCCACCATAATCACAAATGTGATGAGCGTCATCGGCACACTGGCGTGCAGCAGGTACGCAAAGGCAAACAGCGCCGTCAACACCCCGCCGATAAAGTCCACAACCCCCGTGCCGATGATGTTGCGCACGCCTTCCACGTCGCTCATGATCCGCGACACCAGCGTGCCCGTCCGGTTCTCGTCGTAAAAGCTCACCGGCAGACGCCCGATGTGCCCCTGCACCTTCACCCGCAACTCCGCAATCAGCTTCTGCCCCGACTTGCTCAGCGTTTGCGTCAGTGCATAAGAGCTCAGCCCTTGCAAAATCGTCGCGCCCAGCACCGCGCCCACGATCGGCAGCAGCAAATCCAGCCGCTTGTGATTGAACACCTGGTCAATCAGCGGCTTGAACGAGATCGGCAGCACCAGCGACGCCGCCCGGTTCACCAGCATCAGCAGAAACGCCAGCACTAACAGGCCCTGCCGCGGCCGGATCAGCTCCTTGATCTCCGGCCACACCGCACTCAGCTTGGGCTTCGGCTTCTTGGCATTCTCGCTCGCCGCCGCCGCACGCGCTCCGCCCCGCATCGGCCCGTCGGCCGCACGCATCTGTGGGGCACCTGCCCCCGTGCTCATTCGTGATGGTCCAAAACTACCCATAGGCCTCTAATCCATGCTCTAAACTTGCCGCGCCCGCTCAAGCCAGCCGCGCCCGCCGGTTTACAACAAAGTTCCACACACACAGTGCCGTGAACACAAAGCAGATCGCGGCCATGATCAACTCCTCCTGCGCTGCGGTCCGCTGCACAATCGTCAGCGTCGAAGCGTGCGTATACGATTTCCCTCCACGAATGGCCGTCGACAGAAAGCCCAGCAACCCGACCGTGACGGCGATATGCATCCACAACATCACCCGTTTCGGATTCTCCGAAATCGCCAGCACACCACAGAGCAGCAGAATCAACCCAAACGCACTCGGAATCAGCGCCGTCGGATGTGCCGAGCCCGTCATCACGAAATACACAACCCCGAGCACGATCAACACAATACCCGTTACCCTCGTCAGCCTGACCATCATCTCCCCTGTCCCTTAACGGCCACAGCCGCCAAAACTTTAGCTCGCGGCCAAATATATTTCCGCTCAACCCTTCTTCCTACCGTCGCCGGCCCGCTGCTGGCACGGGTGACCGCACCTCGTACCGCCGCCAGCGCCTCATCCACCGTCCACGCATTCGTAGGATAGAACGCCACCACCCGTCCATCCGCGCCCACAATCACCGTAGAAAGCGAGTGCTGCAAATTCGCCCCACCCGCAGGTGTCACACCAACATCGAACCAGTGCTGCAGGGAGGGCAACTCCTTTTCGCTGGGCGCAGCAAAACTCCAGTGCTGAAATTTCTCCTGCGTATAACGCCCGGTATAGGCCTCGCCATAACTGCGCAAAACCCTGGGCGTGTCATACCCCGGGTCAAAACTCACGCTCAAAAGGTGCGTCTTCTCATAAAGCGCAGGCTGGGTGGCCAGCATTTGGTCCATCTGCGCAAAGTTGTGGCTCATCCGCGGACAATAATCCGCCACCGGGCAGCGGGTGTAGATGAAGGTCATCGCCACCACCTTGCCGCGCAGCGCCTCCAGGTGCAACTGCTTCCCAGACTGATCCAGCAGAACAAAATCAGGCACCATCTCCCCCAGCGCGGGAACATGGAACTCACCCGTCGCCGCAGACTCATCGGCCCTCGCCTGCCCGATCACATCCAGCTCCGTAAGCCGGAAGTTCGTTGGCCCCTCAGGCCCCTTGTCTGCCAGCAGCGTCGCCGTAATCTGGTCGCCGCGATGCAACTCGGAAAGCTCCGAAGGGTTCTCCAGCCGGTAGCTCATGATCATCGCCGGCATCAGTCCGGCAACCGCCTCATGCCGCAGCAACACGGTGCCACTTCCCGGCTCTACCCGCTCCACCACCCCGCGAACGGCGTAACCCGGCGTCCCCCCGGCGCTCGGTTTCTGCCGGCAGCCACAGATCCAAACGCAACAGGCCAGAAGCCACATCCATCGCCGGCGTTTCGCTGTCGCGCCGCGCCCCTCTAACCGGATCGGTACAGCACCAAAACGAAACTCGGCCCTTGCGTCTCCCATTCTGGGCTGAAGATATCAGGAATCCTCTCCCGATGGCGAAGAAAAGGTGAATCGGCACGTTATAAACAAAGAAGGCATGGCACATGCGCTTCATCTCGACGAAGCCCTCGATCTCGCGCGGAGGGGACAGGTCCTTCTTCTCCCTTCGCCCGCAGCCGCAACCTCCCTGCGCGGACAGTTCGATCGCCAGCAAAGAGTCCGCGGCCTCCGCGCTTGGCAGGCCCCTGAAATCCGCGCCTGGTCCGAGTGGCTCGAATCCCTATGGCAAAGCCTCGCAGCCGACGGCTTGGAATCTCGTGTTCTGCTCAATCCGTTGCAGGAAGAAAGACTCTGGGCCGCCACTCTCAAAGAAGCCACCAGCCCCTCGGCCGCCCCGTCGACGGCTCACGGCCTTGCCCGTCAGGCCCGTTCCGCGCTGACGAGAGCCGCCGAATACAATGCCGTGAACCGTCTCGCAGCCGGCGCCGACACCGCCGATGCCAGGACCTTCCTCACCTGGCACAAAGCCTTCGCCGCGCGTTGCCGGGCTGAACGGCTCCTTCCCCGCGCCCTTCTCGCCGACGCCCTCATCTCTCATCTCGAAGCCGGCAGGTTGGCCGCCCCGCCCAGCCTTCATCTCGTGTCCCTCGATCCGCTCACGCCGCAGACAAACGCTCTGCTCAAAGCCCTCGAGGCCGCCGGCAGCATCCTGCACACCCACGCCCTGCACCATGCGGAGTCCACACCCCTGCGCGGCTGCGGCCTGGTTGCCGGAGATTCAGATGTAGAACTTCGCTGGGCACTGCGCCGGATTCGAAAACACTGCAGCGAGGCACCAGCCAGTCCGCCGGGCAATGCGCACCCCGCACAAATCGCCCTCGTCCTTCCTGACCCGGAGGCCGAACGCGTGCTTCTGCAAGCCCAACTCCGGCAGTGGCTCGCACCGGAGCTCGAACCCGTCACTGCGGATCTCTCCTCCCGGCCATGGCACTGCAGCGCCGGTCCTCCTCTGGCGGAGTTCCCCATCCTCGCGCACGCCATGCTGTTGCTACGCTGGCTCGGCAGCGAGCTCTCCACGGAGGCCATCGGCATCCTCCTGCTCTCTCCCTACCTGCTCCACACCGACGCCTTCGAGGGGCGCGCCCGTTTCGAACTCCTTGCCCTCCGCGGCGGTGACCTGCTGCGCCCGGAGCTCACCCTCGACACCCTCCTGCATCTCGCCGCCGCACCTCCCTCCCCCGGCCGCAGCCGCGAACCCTCGCTCGCCCTGCCCGAATGGCAAGATGTGCAGCAGCTTGTGCGCAAGGGAGTCCGTCTCACCGGTTCGGCCACCTTCGGCGAATGGGGCGAACGGGTGCGGCGAATCCTGCGCACAGCTGGCTGGCCCGGCTCCAGGCCCCTTTCTCCCTCCGAGTTTCGTGCCACCGAGGCCTGGGAAAGCGTCCTTGACCTGCTCGCGACGCTCGACCTCCTCGGAACACCGGCCCCGTGGCCAGAAATGCTCGAGCTCCTGGCAACAGAGCTGCGAAAGCCGACACGCGACGACCCCGGCCAACACGCCCCGGTACAGATCCTGCGCCTCTCTGAAACCGAAGGCCGTCTCTTCGATGCCGTCCTTCTGCTTCGTTCCACAGACAAGGCTCTGCCTCAGCCAGAAACACTGCATCCGCTCCTCGGCAGATCCCTCCAGCGTTCCCTCGGTATGCCCGGCGCGGATCCCGCCACCACCCACAACCGCTCCCGCGCGGCAATCGAATCCCTTCTCGCCCGCACCGGAAACTTCCTCCTCACGGCAGCGGCACAGGACGCGGACGGTCCCCAGCGCCTCACAGAACTCGCCCGTGAGCTCGATCTCCCTCCTCTAAACGAAAGCGAACTCCTCCCGCCCGCGGACGAAGCCTCCCCGGTGCCCACCACCTCCGAACCGGACCTTGACCTTTTGCCTTCCCTTCCGTCTCCGCATGTTCCCGGCGGCGCCCGCGTGCTGGAGCTACAGGCAAACTGCGGATTCCAGGCCTTTGCCAGCCTTCGCCTCGGGGCCTCTGCCCCGGAGGTCCGCAGCCTCGGCGCAGACCCTCGCCAGCTGGGCAACGACCTTCACAAGGTGCTCGAAATCTTCTGGTCCGCGGTTCCCGGGCGAAAGGAACTGGCTGCCCTTTCGCCATCCGCACGCCAAACCGCCGTCACGGCCGCAGTCACGGAGGTGCTTCGTCCACGCCACACGCACCCGGCCGTAAGCCACGCCTGGACCCCGGCCTACCTGGAGATTGCCGGCCAGCGGCTCACCCAACTCGTCCTCCGCTGGCTCGACCAGGAGCTCGCCCGCGGCGACTTCAGGGTTCTCTCGCAGGAGAAAAAAAACCTCATTCCCATCGGCCCCCTCGAACTCAGCGTCAGGCCCGACCGCATGGACGCCGTGGAAGGCGGCCTGGTCGTCGTCGACTACAAGACATCCTTCCAGCTCAGCACCGCCGACTGGTCCGGAGACCGTCCCAAGGCGCCGCAGCTGCCCCTCTACGCCCTCACCCAGCCCGATCAGGTGCGCGCCCTGGCCTTCGGCCGTGTTCGCCCCGGACGCGATATGACCTGGATCAGCCTCGGCTCCGAAGCAGGCACCTTCCCCAAAGGCGAGGTCCATCCCGGAGGTCTCGCCGAACTCGTCGTCGCATGGCGGGCGGAGCTGACGCGCCTTGCAACAGAATTTGCCGACGGCGTGGCCTCCATCAACCCCAAATCCTATCCAGGCAGCTGTCAGTATTGCGGGCAGCGCCTGCTTTGCCGCCTGGATCCCGCTACCTTGCTCGCCGGCGAGGAAACACCCGAAAATTCAGAGGAGGAGGCTGGCCCTGAGCGCTGAAATTCTCCAGTTCCCGCTCCTCTTTGATCCCGAGCCGTCAAGCCCCAACAACGCAGGACCCGAAAACTCCCCTTCGACACAACAATCTCTGCCGGACGCCGAAGCCCGCGCCTCGGCTCTTGACATCCGCCAATCCTGGATCGTGGAAGCCCCCGCAGGCTCCGGCAAAACCGGCCTGCTCATCCAGCGCCTCCTCAAACTGCTCGCCGAAGCAGAGATCACCTCACCCGGCGAAATCCTGGCCATCACCTTCACCCGCAAAGCCGCCGGCGAACTCCGCACCCGCGTCCTGGAGCAGATCGAACGCGCCGCAA
>CAXTZL010000086.1:0-11878 GCA_964248555.1 uncultured Bryocella sp. | reverse complement strand
TCATGCTTGCGGCACAGGCGGTCTGGCTTTCCACTCCGCCTTGATCGGAATAGCTGCCGAGTTGCGGATTTACCTAGGCGCTGCCGAGGCGCCGCAGGATCCCCGGACGATCAGCTCCACTGGCAGGATGGTGGATACACCGGGCTGCAGCGGCTCCTGTTTTGCGATACGGACAAACAGAGCTTCCGCTGCCGTGCTGCCGAGCTTCTCGTGGGGCTGCCGAATCACCGTGATCCCCGGATACAGCAGATCGGCTGTCTCAAAATCGTCAAAGCCGACGACGGCTACGGGTTTGGGGGGCTGAAGATTCATGTTGCGCAACCCGTGCAGCACATGCCGAGTGATCAGGTTATTCGCGCAGAAGAGGGCCGTTGGCCGCGACCGTCCCCTAAGCAGCTTGCGAACTGCAAGCAGCGAATCATCCATAGCTCCTGAAAGAATGGTGGAACTGGACTTGAGCGCAGCGACCCTCATCGCTTCGTTGTAGCCTTGGCGCCGCATGCGCATGGTGTACAGGCCGTCGGTCAGCCCGAGGTAAGCAATGCGCTTATGACCCAGGGACAGCAGATGTTCAACGCCCTTGCGAGCCCCACCCTCATTGTCCACGAGGATGCTGTCGCAGTGGGACGGAGCCCCTCGCTTGTGAGCCTCGACCGGTCGGTCAAGCGAGACGATGGGGGTGCGTTCAAAATCTCGTGAAAGAAGAAGCGACGAGGCCGAGCCGCAGTACGCAGGAATCACAATCAGCCCTTCCACATTACGACGCACCATGCGGTTGGCTTCCTCGAACTCTGCTTGTGGATCCTCATTCGAGGTAGCGAGCACGATGGAGTAGGATCGCTGCTTTACCACTTGGGAGACGGCGTCGGCGCAAATCGCGAAGAAGGGATCGTGAAGATAGGGAACAATGATGCCGATCTGTCTGGATCTTTGCTCGCGAAGGGAGCGCGCCAGTTCATTGGGCTGATACCGCAGCTCCTGCATGGCGGCGAAGACCTTCGTTCGCAAACCATCCCTGACATGGGGGCTCTCGTTGAGAACGCGAGAGACCGTCATGATACTGACACCTGCCAGCTTCGCTACGTCACTCATGCGGGCGCTGCCGGCCGTAGTTCTCAAGGAATCTCCTGGCGAAAACGTTTGGGCTATAGGTGCCGCCCGCACCTCCCGCCAGTGTACCGGCTCAGGTTAGGGTCGGACTGACCGCATCGGAGGGATCTACACGTTATTCTTCCCAGACAAGCGAAAACGGCAGCGATCAATCATGGGCGAATCGTCCTGAAACGTGGCCGAAGCAAACAATTTCACGCATCGGCAACGGCCCCGAACATAGCAATCACCGGTAGGTCGAACGGATCGAGCATGCTAATCACCACCGGCGATCGCTTGCCGGAGGTGAGCGCCCGAGGTTCAGTTTACGGAAGCTGGAAGCGGCCTTCCTTCCTGCTTTACCGGCACGCCGTCAATTGGAATCAGAGGCCGCATGGCAAACCCCGGGCCTTGCCAGAGCAGACGAAAATCGTCTTCCCCCGCTCCATGAACATCCGTCACCTTGACATGGTGTGGCCCTTTCGCAAGCGCGGCGTAGAGGAAGACGGGGCGTGCGGCATTCCCGGCCAGGCCGCACACCTGCGCAAAGGGCGGGGGCGAATGAACAACAATCCTGCCGTCCAGAAGGAGTGTCGCACCATCGTTTGCAATCGCCAGCAACGTGTAAGCGCCGTCTACAGGTGCAGAGAAGTCTCCCTCGAAGCTGACCGCGTAGTTCTCCGGCCGGTGGGGCACCGCATCGAGAGAGAAAGCGGCCGCTCTCCCGCTTGTCGCCTGCGAGTCGGTGCCGGTGGAGGCCTGCTCGGTGTAGGTGAAGGTAGTACCCGTCCCCGGAGCAACGGTTGGCTCCAGGGATTGGGTAACGAGGATGGGCTGGTAAAGCCAAAGGTGACGACCCGCTGCGCTGGAAACGTGCAGCAAAACACGGAACCGGCCCGTGCCGTCCATCAGCGTGCCGTTGGTGTCCGGAAAGCGATGGCTTACCTTGCGGCCGGTAGCCTGCTTGCCGTCGCCGAAGAGCCACGTATAACTCAGGCCGGATCCCATTCCCGCCTCGGGCATTGCCTCGAAACGCACCTTCTGGTGCGGTCTGACCATTCCGATGACAGGGCGTAGTTGGACCTTCGGTGCAGTGTCTGCGAAGGCTACGGGTGACGCATTCCCTTCACCATGGATCGGAAGATCGGAGCCTTTCGCAACAACGACCCCGGCCGTGATGACGTTATCCAGGCGGACCTGGGACACCTCGCCCTTGAGAATGGAAGGGACGAGCGCAGGTTGCTCCGGGGCCATGACGTCCGTAAACGTCACATCCCGAATGCCCGGTGTTGGCTGACGAAGCTGGAAGAGCGTGTACCAGTCTTCCATGCGAATGTTGTCGAAGTGAAAGCTGCCGCTCTGGCCGCGTCCTGCCGGGTCAGCCCACATCTCCATTAACGCAAAGGGAACACCGCAACCGCCAAGGCCGGCGTGCAGCACGTCTGAGTTGCGCATTTGAAAGTTGCCGCCCTCGAAGTTCTTCTTCGGCCAGGCTGCGCGGACGATATTTGAAATGCTGGTGGAGACGACCGTGTTTTCAATCAGGATGTTGGTCACGGGATGTCCCCCGTCGGCGAGTGCCTCCGCCGTATAGCCGTTCCAGCCCGTCTGCAGCGCAAAGACATCGTCAGCTGCGCGAAAGAAGCTATTACGCACAATAGTGTCTCCGCCACCAAGCCAGTCCATGCCGTCCGCATTCGCATTGCCGGCGTTGGCGCCGATGACCTTGATGTTGTCGAACACGATGTTGCGGGATTCGGTCATCTGGATCTGCCACGTGCGGCTGCGGACCACGCAGGTAATGCCTTCAATCGAAATGTCGTGAGCGTGGTCCATGACAATGCAATGCCAGTTCGGCTTGTGCATCCAGCCATCGTCATCGGCAGGGTTCTGCGGCCCATCGTAGACCAGCACGCCGCGGCCAAACACCTTCACGTGATCGACTTGCCACAGGTTCAGCGCCCCGAAGAGGATGGCGCCCGGCGCGAGATAGATGTTGTCGCCCGTGTGGGCGTCAATGTTTTCATGGTGAACGCCGGGACCGTAGTAGCGCAGCGTCGGAGAAGCGGCGACGGGCGGGGCTATCTCCGGCGGGTTGGCAAAGACATAGAGCATCTCCGCTTGCGCAAGAAAGTCGTTGGGGCGAGAGAGGGTCAGCTTGGCTTCACCCTCAAGATCAAAGGTCAGGGTGCGGCCGTGGACCTGCGGTCGAATGTTCAGACGCCAGGGTTGGACCTCCACGCCTTTGGCCCAGAAGCCGTCATCCGGGGCTGTCACCGTGATATGCCGGTGCTTGCCGGCCGTGACATTGGCGAAATAGATGTTGAGTGCCGCATGGAGCACGGGCACGGAATGACCGTCTACGCTGATCTGAAAGTGATCGGAGAAGATGGCGTCCGCCGCCGCGGCCTTCGTGTCTTGAGCGTGTGCAGTTCCGTATGCACCAGGACTCGTCAACGAAAGGAACAGCAGGAGCAGGAGCAGATGACGAGGGTACATGACCGCCTTGGGAGTGAAAGTTAGGAGAGGCAGAATCAGTGGGTGGCAAAGAGAAACAGGGAGAGCCGATTCGGCTCTCCCTGTTTTGGTACAGCGATTAGAAGATGAATTTGGCTGCGAGCTGGACCTCACGCGGACCGCCTGCGGTTCCTGTGATGGTTCCGAACTGTGAATCGTTGATGTTCGCATCCGGCCCGGAAAAATACGGGTGATTGAAAGCGTTGAAGCTTTCCAACCGCAGCTGAAGATTGTACTTTTCCTTGCCGCCAAGATACGTGTTTTTGAAAACCGACAGATCGGCATTGGTGAAGCCCGGGTTGCGCACATCGGAAAGCACACGCGGTGCATTGCCGATGGTGAACTGGGCAGGAAGGGCGAATGCGGCCGTGTTAAACCACTTGGCATTCGTGGCATTGCCAATCCGAGCGCTCCGAAGAACCTGATTCGGACGTTGAGCCCCGCCCAGCAAACCTGTGGGATCGGAGTTCAAGCCGCTCAAGACAACCGGGGTACCGGAGTTGTAGTTAACGATTCCATTGAACTGGAAGCCGCTGAGCAACGTGTTCGCGATTCCGTTGAAGTTGCTGAGATAACGATGCCCGTGTCCGAAAGGCAGTTCATAGTTGAAGCTGGCCGTGAATTGGCGGGAAACGTCGTAGGCCGAAAGAGAATACTCTCCGTTCGGGTTGTACTCATTGGCGTAGGTCGAGCTGGCAGGTCCAAGGTAGCCGACCGCGGCCGAAGAGGTGTCCGTGGTCTTGGAGCCGGTGAAGGCCATCAGGAACGTCAGGCCGCCCGAGAAACGCTTGGTCAGCTTCGCCGTCACCGCCTGGTAGTTGGACTGCTTATCGGGCTTGCGAACCGACGAGACATTCGTGTACTGCGGAAAAGGCCGGAGCAGCTGGTTGCGGGTCACCGTAGGATTCGCGAGGGGACCAGGCGTGGTGATAATCCCGTAGAACGGATTGGGAACGTTGTCGTACAGGTGATTGCCCAGCGCAAGGTAGTTCGTGGTGAGCTGGTCATAGGGTGTTCCGGGGTCGCCTTCCGGCAGGAAGAGACCTCGATTGCCGATATAGCCCACCTCGAGGATCATGTCGCCCGGCAGCGAACGCTGAACGTTGGCGTTGGTCTGAATCGAGTACGGATTACGCACGGAGCTAAAGAAGGACTGCCCAATGCCGTTGCCGAGGTCCGTTCCTGCTCCCCCTGCAACACCGAGCGGCAGACTAAACCCATCCTTTGCCGGGTTATCCAGGGTGGTGTTGATGGTCTGTTCGTTATCGTGCGTGAACTGGAAGTTCGTCGTGCCGGAAAAGCCTTCCGTGCCCGCGTCGCCCGTGGTGCCGGCAGCCTGCAGCGAAGAAGGCGCAAACACAAGACCGAAGCCTCCGCGAATCACGGTCTTGTCACTCACGGCATAGGAGGCGCCGAAGCGTGGGCCGAAGTCCTTATACTGCGTAGGCGCTTGGGCGCGGCCGTAGGGTGATCCGGGCTGACCGACGAAGCTTACGGCACCGCGCAGGTTGGAGCAGGCCGGGCAGACTGAGGCGGAGACGCCTGTGGCAGTCACTGCGGCCTGGATGGGCGAAACGGCGTTGGGATCCCAGTAGGAAAGCTTGTTGTACCGTTCCGTGCGGGGCAATTCCACATCCCAGCGAAGACCGTAGTTGAGCGTCAGGTGGTTGGTCACCTTCCAGTCATCCTGCGCGTAGGCTGCAATGTAGTCGCTGGCCTGTGCGGTTTCGATGTCATGGGTGATGTAACCGTAATCACCGAGGCCCAGCAGGAAGTCAGCGACCGAATTTCCGTCGTTCGTGCCTAGGTTGTTGTTGAGCTGATGCTGTGTCCAGCTCTGTCCAAAGTAATAACTGCCGGAAGGCTGGGCAAACTGGTGGAAGTTGAGCAGCAGCTTGCGGAACTCCGCGCCGACCTTTATGTTGTGGCCGCCGATCACCTTGATGATGCTGCCGTTGACGTCATGCGCCAGCGGGTTTTCCGTGTAGGCGACATAGCCGCTGGAGCCCAGGCTAGAGACACCGTTGCCGAAGTTGTAGTTGGGAAAGACCTGCACGTTGGCGACGGATCCCAGCGTGGCCGGAAAGCCGAGGTTGCTGAGGGGAAAGGTTCCGCCAAAGGGGAGGCGCGACGTGGCCGAACGGCTAAGACCGTAGCGAATCTCTCCGAGCAGGCTGGGGGAGAAGGTGAACGTATTGTCATAGGAAAGGCTGTAGGAACCAGCGCCCTGGGGTCCGTTGTAGCCTTCCGACGCAACGTTGTTGAACCCGCTAAAAGGCACGCCTAGATCGTTGAAATGCGAGAACCGAACAAAGGTATGCCAGTTCGGCGTCCAGTTATGGTCGATCTTGGTATCGAAGTGGTAGTAGGCGTCGGTGTCCGTACCGCTTGAGGTGTAGTTGAAGCCGTTACCGTTCACGTTCGGCAGGGGAAAGTACTGGAGCGAGGCCAGCGCCACCTTGCTGAATCGTGCGGTCGGAATGACATTCCCCGCAAAAGCGGTACGGGTATAGATGGTGCCATTCGATGTAGCAGTGGGCGTGACGAGCGTTGGGTCGTAAACGGTCGAGCCGGACTGGGTGAAGTTGCCGGCACGCTCGAGCACGGTCGGAACGTTATAGTTCGCGGTATCGCCTGCGGAGGTGTTGGACTTCTCATACGCCACGAAGAAGAAAGTTCGGTCATGGCCGTCATACACGTGCGGAATCACCAGAGGTCCGCCCAGCGTACCGCCTTCCTGATAGCGGCTGAGGGCTGGAATCGTGCCGCTGTTGAAGTAATTGCGCGCATCGAAAATTTGGTTGCGGGCAAAGAAGAAACCCGAACCGTGTAGCTTGTTCGTGCCGGACTTCGTGATCAAGCTGATCACACCGCCTGAAAAACGTCCGAACTCCGCGGGAAGCACACTGGTCTGCACGTTGAACTCTTCAACGGAATCGACGATGGGCTGGTACGCGCTGGAACTGTTACCGACGTTGTTCTCCGGCAAGATGTTGGTCTGCCCGTCCAGCTGCTGCTCGTTGTTTGCGTTGCGGGAGCCGGAGATGTGCGGCGTCGAGGCTCCGCCGACATTGCTCACACCGGGTGTCAAAGTGGCGAGATCGAACGGATTACGTCCGTTCAATGGCAGATCGACAACCTGGCGCTCGTTGATGATGGCGCCCGTGCTGGAGGTGCTGGTCTCAAGATCAGGCGTCGCGGAAGTGACCGTGACGGTCTGGTTCTCAGTGCCCGGCTTTAGAGAAAAATCGACAGGATGACCCTCGGAGACCTGCACGACGATGTTGTCCTGCCGGTCCGGAGCAAAGCCAGGAGCGCTTACGGTGACGGAATAGACGCCCGGCGGCAGCAGCGGCACCTGGAATCGGCCGTTCTTATCGGTGGCAAGGCTGCGGGTCAGGCTGGTCTGCGTGTTTGTAACGGTGATTTGCGCCCGGGAGATAAAGGCGCCCGAGGCATCCACCACGGAACCTTCGACGGAACCGGTGGTGCCCTGCGCCAGCAGAGATCCGCCGCCCATCGTGGACAGTAGGACCAGCTTGGAGAGATGTTTGCGGAACTTCATGGTGGTGCCTCCTTAACGCGTCGACCGAAACTACTTTCCGTGCTCCGGGGCACGAGGAGAGATTCCGACACGTCTTCATGCAACGCAGCTGCAGCTGCGCTTGGTATCGTTAACAGAAAAACGTTGGCTACCATATCCAGCGGAATGAAGTGTTGTCAACACTTGCTTAAAAGATTTCCTTTTGCATTGCTTGGGCTGTGTTTCACGAGCGGGTCGCGACACGTTTTTGCCTACCTCGATGGGTAGTGTGGGGAATCATTTCCAGTGCGTAGAGCTCAACGCCTCGACCTTTGCGTGTACGTTGCACATGCATTCGCTGCGCCCGGATCGAAGAACGAAGGCTGGGCAAGAGCCGGGACCGAGCCCGTCCGCTACACAACTTCCAAGAGGCCTTCATGCGGAAATACATGGCGTGATATCGTTATCTCGCCCAAGCCAGCCTATGAATTCTTTACTTGCAATCTCTTTTCGACAACTTTCGGTCGCAGCCAGGAACAGTCCTCGCTATACGGCGCTGTGCGCCTTGAGCGCAGCTCTTCTCGCCTCGGCGCAGATCAGCCTGGGCCAGGCCGCAACGTCCGCCGTCGATCCGGCCCGCTATGGTCCTTACAACGCGATAGCGCTTCCCGCGGGTCCGGGCTTGCGCATGCCGCTGCAGGATACTCATGATTCTCTGCTGGAGCCCTCAAGCCCCTGGACGATGTCCTGCTGGGTGAAGGCGGACGATCCGGTTTCAGGTTTGGAACTGATCGCTGGCATGGGCGATGTCACCGGAGAGTACCCGCGCTATCTTGCGCTTGAGCCGGGCCAGGCCACGCTCTGGATGGGTGGAGAGAACAAGCTTTCTGCGCGGTTTGCTGTTCCGGAGGGGAGCTGGCATCTGCTGACGGCAACCTTCGATGGAACCTCGTTTTCGTTGTTCGGGGATGGCCGGCTGTTGACCCACGGAAATCTGACCAGAGGCACGGCTACGGCCGTACTGCAGATTGCGCCACCCGTTTTAGTACCAGCTCAGGCGGCGCACTTCGGCGGACGAGTCGCTGCGTTCGTAGTGCAACGGCGTGCGCTCAGCGCAGCCGAGGTGGCCGGGATGATGGAAAGGCCGCCGTCGTACGATCTGTTGAGTTGGGACCTCGATGCGAAACCGTGGCCCGTGCAGACACGCGGCCAGGCTGGCTACGACGCTCCTCAGGATCCCGGTCAACTGCCCGTAAGCAAGGCGCCTTACAGTAAGCCCGTGGCGATCCGGCGTGAGCCCATGAGAGAACCACTGACATCATCTGAGGCCGGGCAGTGGACGTTCTCAGACGGCTGGACTATGCAGGAAGCGCCCGCGGTCACAAGCTCCGGGAAACAGATCGCGACTGCGGACTTCGCCGCCGGCAACTGGATGCGGGCTACGGTCCCAGGCACTGTGTTGACGACGTTGATCGATGACGGCGTATACCCGGACCCGTACTACGGGCTCAACAACCTGGCCATTCCGGAGACCCTCAACAAGCAGGATTACTGGTACCGGAATGTCTTCACCGCGCCCGCGCCGGTCTCCTCCGCGCTGCAGAGCGGCCATGTGGAGCTGACGTTCGAAGGCATCAACTACGCCGCGCAAATCTGGCTGAACGGGATCGAACTCGGCACGATCAAAGGAGCTTTCCGGCGAGGAACCTTCGACGTCACGAAGGCTTTACACGCGGGAGAGGGGAATGTGCTGGCCGTAAAGATTGCTCCTCCTCCCCATCCCGGCATTCCGCAGGAACAGTCCGTGCTGGGCGGTCCGGGAGAAAACGGCGGAGCCATGGAACTGGATGGCCCCACGTTTCTCGCCACCGAAGGATGGGACTGGCTGCCGGCGATCAGGGATCGCGATAGCGGCCTGTGGCAGCCGGTGACGCTGACGGTCTCAGGCCAGGTAAAGCTTGGTGATGCGCAGGTGGTGACCACATTTGCCAATCATGACTACGCGCATGCCGCCGTCCTGATCACGGTGCCGGTGCAGAACCTCTCCGGCAAGCCGCTTGAAACCACGGTGGAAGCGCATATCGAAACGTTGGCTGTGCACAAAACCGTGACACTTCCGCCCGGTGCAAGTGAAGTAAAGCTGACACCGGAAGAGTTCCCCGCGCTGTGGATGGAGCATCCACGACTCTGGTGGCCGAACGGCTACGGACGTCCAGAGCTTTACAAGTTGAAGCTTGCGTTAAGCAGCGAAGGGCACATCTCAGATCAGCGGCAGATCCGGTTCGGCGTGCGCGAGGTGAGTTATGAACTCAGTCTGCTCGACGCCACCGGGCACCTGCAGCGCGTGGAATATACGCCGGCAAACGGTGCGTTGCACGATGCGGCCGTTGTGGATGTAAGCCATGCGGGCATGCGGCAGATCGCCTCCGCGGACGGCGCTGCGTTGAAGATCGCGGAAGACAAGCGAACGAACTACCAATACCGTTCGGTAGTCTCTTCGCTGACTCCCGGTGCGGAGCACTCCGCCGCGATACGGCAAAGTACGGATCTGGGTACCGCGCCCTACCTGGTGATCGTCGTCAATGGTGTGCGCATTGCCGCGCGTGGTGGGAACTGGGGCATGGATGACGCGCGCAAGCGGGTCTCGCGCGAGCGGCTGGAGCCGTACTTCCGGCTTGATCGGGACGCCAACATGAACATCATTCGCAATTGGGTCGGGCAAAGCACCGAAGAGACCTTTTACGAACTGGCCGACGAGTACGGGATGATGGTGTGGAACGACTTCTGGGAGTCCACACAGAACTACAACCTCGAGGCAGAAGATCCACAACTGTTTCTGGCGAACGCGGAAGACACCATCAAACATTTCCGTAACCATCCCTCAATCGTGCTCTGGTGCGGACGCAACGAAGGCGTTCCACAACCGATCCTGAACCAAGGCCTGGATGCGCTCACGCGTCAACTGGATGGAACCAGGTTCTATTCGCCCAGCTCCAACCAGATCAACCTGCAGCAGAGCGGACCATACAGCTACCAGGATCCGTCGCTCTACTACACCACGCTGAACCGCGGGTTTTCCGTCGAGACCGGTACCCCTTCCATGTCGACGCTTGAATCGTTTCAGAGCTCTACGCCTCAAGCGGATCAATGGCCGATGGACGACGTGTGGGCCTACCATGACTGGCACGCAGAGGGTAACGGGAAGGTCCAACCGTTCATGCAGGAGCTGGAAGCGGAGTTCGGTGCGCCGGAGAATCTTGCCGACTTCGAACGCAAGGCCCAGATGCTGAACTACGTCGATCACCGCGCCATCTTCGAAGGCATGAATGCCAACCTTTGGGCCCCGAACAGCGGGCGCATGCTCTGGATGACGCAGCCGGCCTGGCCCAGCACAATGTGGCAGATCCTGAGTTCGGATTACGATACCCAGGCCTCGTTCTATGGAACCAAGAAGGCTGCCGAACCTTTGCACATTCAACTGAATCTGGCCACGCATCAGGTCGACATAGTCAACACAACGCCCGTCGCACAGGATGGCTTGATGGCTTCAGCCAAGGTTTACTCCTTGGGCAATGTGCTGCTCTGGAACAAGACGCAGCCTTTTAATGTAAAAGCTGACGACGTGGCACACGGCTTTGTGCTGGATGCCAATGCGTTCAAGGATGCGGGTGCGGTGTTGGTGGAATTGACCCTCAGCAAAGTAGACGGCAACACCGTCTCTCGCAATCTCTACTGGATTGCCGCCGATTCAACCGCATATCGCAACTTAACCAAACTGCCCACCGTCGTCATGCAGATGACGGCATCGGCCGCACGCGAAGGCAATGAATCCGTTTTATCGGTCCGCCTCCGCAATGATGGTCCGGTAGTCAGCCTGACAAATAAGCTCACCCTGCTCGACGATTCGGCCCAGCGCATTCTACCGGCCTACCTTTCAGACAATTATGTCTCACTCCTGCCGGGCGAGAGCCAAAACATTACCATCCGCTTTTCACAGAAGCCCGGCCAAAAAGAGGCGCAGGTCACCTTGCGAGGTTGGAATGCACAACCTCAGTCGATGAGGGTTAAGCTACCTTAACTGTGATCCTGCTCTTTATGAATTCCCTGACGCAATGCGTCCGTAGTCTGCCTTCTGCCGAGCGGGCAAGCCGCCCGGTGAACGAAAAGATCTCTCCGATACGCTAAGAATGAGGCCCTCATTGTTGAAACAAGCTCGCCTTTTCTCCCTCGTACTCCTTTCTGCATCCAGCTTGCGCGCGCAGATAGTACGTCCACCGGCGACGCCGCTCATCACTCACAATCCATATTTTTCAATCTGGTCAGAGACTGACGATCTCACCACATCGAACACGACTCACTGGACCGGTAAGCCTCAACCTATTGCCGGGCTCGTGCGGGTTGACGGCCATCCGATGCGTTTTATGGGCCGTAATCCCGACGACGTACCCCCGATGCGGCAAACGGGGCACAGCGTGAGCCCGACCCATACCCGGTATTCGTTTGCCGGAGGCGGGATTGAATTCGATCTAACCTTTTTCACGCCTACGATCCTGTCCGATCTCGACATTCTCTCGCGCCCAGTTACCTATATCAGCTTAACCGCAAATTCGATGGACAACATGCAGCACGACGTATCGTTGCTGCTTGACGTCAGTCCTTTGATCTCTGTGAACTCCGCGGGCGAGGCTGTCACTTTTTCCCGCAATCAGACCGAAACGCAAACCGTTCTTTCCGTCGGTTCACGCGATC
>CAXTZL010000085.1:0-12000 GCA_964248555.1 uncultured Bryocella sp. | reverse complement strand
TCCCGGGCATCTTCGTAACCCCGGTTCCGAACGCGCCGTTCAGCGCGGAGGTGGAAATTCTCTCTCATCAGAAAATGCCCGACGGCACCGAGCACATCGTTTCCACGCGCGACCACATCGCGCGCAGCTCCTCCGGTCTCATCCGCAACGAGCGCCGAGTCCTGATGCCTGTGTCTTTTAAGGGCGAACCCCGTCTTCTGGAGGTTCATCTATATGATCCGTCCAGCCGGAAGAACACCTTTTTTATCCCGGAAACGCACCTTGCGCGCGAAACCATCCTCCCCGCGCCTCCGGTGACGCCGCGCGACCAGCGTGCTCCGTCGCAGGCGACGCCACAACTTCCGCCGGACACCACGCAGGTTTCGCTGGGCGCCGAATCGCTGGACGGGGTCGAACTCCAGGGCACCCGCAAGACCCGCACGATTTCCGCGGACCTAAGCGGTACCGGCAAACCTGTGGAGATTGTCGACGAGTACTGGTACTCTCCCGCGCTCTCCATCTATATGACCATCCGTCACAACGATCCCCGCACGGGGGAGCAACTGGTGGCCGTCACCCACGTGGAGCGAGCCGAGCCACCGGCAACTGATTTAAGCGTTCCATCCGGCTTCAAGATCGTTGATGAGACGCCACCCCCCGCCACCCAGCCCTGAAACAACGGGAAAAGCGCTCCTGTTCTTCGCATCCTAGCGTTCAGGAGAGCTTGGATGAGCGAGCAGCACAGCAGCAGTCATAAGGATCAAACAGCCTCTGGACAGGTGTGGACAGGGGAGGGATTTCCCGCTCTCCTTCATGGCAAAGTCGCCGTGGTGACCGGGGCAGCCCGCGGGATCGGCCGCGCTATCGCCGTGGATCTGGCCCGCAACGGTGCCAATGTTGTCGCTGTCGACATAGCTGCGGCAGTGTCCTCCAAGACGCAGTACCCGTCCTCTACCCAGGACGATCTGGACGATACTGGCAAACTGCTGCAGCAGATTGGCCCCCCGCACGCCACCATGGTAGCTGACACTCGTCAGATCAACGAACTACGAGCCATCGCCAGCAAGGTGGAAGAGGAGTTCGGCGGCATTGACATAGTGGTAGCCAATGCCGCCATCCAGACCTTCAAGCCCTTGCTCGAAATGGACGATGCCGACTGGCACGACACGGTCAACAACAACCTGAACGGCACCGCCAATACCGTGCGGGCCTTCGCCCCGCACCTTGTCAAGCGCGGCGCGGGTCGCCTCATTCTGATCTCCTCCATGCAGGGCAGATACGGCACCAAAAACGGATCTGCTTACTCTGCTTCCAAATGGGGCATCATTGGCCTCATGAAGTCCGCCGCACTCGAACTCGGCAAGCACAGGATCACGGTTAACACCATCGAGCCGGGTCTGATCGATACTCCACTGACCCGCAACGACAAGCGTTGGTCTATGGCGGTCGGCGAAACAATGACCACGCCGCCACCCGAGCATCCCAGCGAAGCGGAAACCATCAAGGCCCGCCTGCCCAAGGTGCCCCTCGGCGTCCCCTGGCTCACCCCTGAGCAGGTTGCGCCTGTGGCCGTTTTTCTCGCCAGCGACGCCGCAGCCATGGTCACCGGAGCCAGCTATGACGTGAACGGCGGCGACTCGGCGCACGTTACAGCCTAGCTCCGCAGTTCACGCAGCAACCAAAAGCCCGGCGAGTACGCCGGGCTTTCTATCGGGAACTTTTCTGCCTTTCTACCTGCCTTTCCAAAGGATGCGGCACTTTGATCCACTTCATGCCCGCAGCTTTGGCTGCTTCAATCCCCAGATCCGTGTCCTCAAACACCAGGCAATGCTCCGGCACGACGCCCAGCCGCTCCGCCGCAATCAGGTACGGCTCCGGATTGGGTTTCGCGTGGGTATAATCTTCCGCGCAGACCAGCATTTCAAACCGGTCCAGCAGTTGCAATTGCTCCAGCGATCGCATTACTGATGTCCGCCCGCCTCCTGACACAATCGCAAACGGCAACCGCCCATGTGCCTCCTCGATATGCTCCAGCACCTCGGCAACGGCGGTCAGCTGCGGCAAGGCCTCATGAAAGTAGCCTTCCTTGATCTCCGCCGTCTCCTTCA
Source organism: uncultured Bryocella sp. (assembly GCA_964248555.1). Classification (GTDB taxonomy): domain Bacteria; phylum Acidobacteriota; class Terriglobia; order Terriglobales; family Acidobacteriaceae; genus Granulicella. Next base: position 9,913 of record CAXTZL010000085.1, on the reverse strand, counting down.
CCGGGATCGATAAACCCTGTGCCCGGCTCAGGTCGCCAAGAATCTGCTCCACCGGCTTGCCGCCCCACGCGTAAAACAGCTCTTCGGGAAAGTCGCAGTTCACCGCATCCAGGGCGCGCCGCCACGCTAGGTAGTGCAGTGGCATGGAATCCACCACCGTGCCATCGCAATCGAACAGATAGGCCCGGAACTCGCCCTCGGGTAGGGGAAGTGAAAACTCGCGGCGCGCGAGGGACGAAGCAGCTGAACTCATACGCTCTATTTTAAAGCGCGTCCTGGGCAGCCATCCCGCTACGAAGCCATCAGTACCCGTTGGCCATCAGGTACGCTCCGGTCAGCCATTCATTTCCGGGTTTCTGCTTGGCTCCTGCAAGCCGGGCCTGCAGCGCATACTTTGACAACACATCCGTCTCGAGGTTCACCTCTGCCCCGGCTTGCAAAGCCCGCAGGTGCGTATTGCGGTACGTATGCGGGATCACGGCAATCTCGACAAGCGTACCGAGCCCGTTCTCACCCGGCCTCACCGCAGCCACGGTTAAGCTAATGCCATCCACCGTCAACGAGCCCTGTGGAATCACACCTCCCGCGAGTGCTTTTGGCAGCGAGATCGTCATCCGCCAGTCCGTCGTCTCCGGGTCGGCGGAAAGCGCTACCAGCGAGACTAGCCGTCCGGTCCCATCCACATGCCCCTGCACTACGTGGCCACCCAAGGGCGCGCCCGCCGGCGTCGGCAGCTCCAAATTCACCACCGACCCCGGTCGCAGCGCCCCCAGGGTCGTTCGCTCGACCGTTTCAGTCGCCAGATCTGCCCGGAACCGATCTGCTTGGAAGGCGCCCCCAACCACAACCGGAATCGCCGTGAGGCACACCCCATTCACGGCAATGCTGTCGCCCTCGCGCCAACGTCCCGCAAGTGTCGGGGCAGAGAGCACAACCCGCGTCGCTCCCGCCGTGGGTTCGACCGAAAGCACACTTCCAGTAGTTTCGACCAGGCCGGTAAACATTCTTTTAGCTTATCGCGTCAGCGGTCTCAGAACCCATCCCACGGATCCTGCAGGTACCCCGTGAAGCACAGATCCTCCCCAACTTCGGGAGGCACTTTGCGATTCGACAGGGAAGTGAGCTCTCCCAGCAGGGTCTCCGGCGAAGGTCCGCCTTCGGCAAACGGAACCGAACCCTCGCCCAGCGCAGCCAGCCCACGGTACAGCACCACCCGGTCCACCAGCCCCGCCCGTAGCAAACTCCCGTTCATCGCCGGACCCGCCTCCAGCAGCACGCTTCGAACCTGTCTCGCAGTGAGCATCGCCAAAGCCTTTTCCGGGTCGAGCCTCCCATTTACGGAGGGAAGCTGAATCACCTCCGCCCCAGCCCTGCGAAGCGCTTCGGCGCGCTCCGCAGGGGCATTCTCGCCCGCCATCAGCAGCAGATCCCCATCCGCTTCTCTCACCAGCGTCGAAGCGATAGGCATGCGCAGATCGCCATCCGCAACCACCCGCAGCAGCCGCCGCCGCCGCGGCAGCCCGGTCCGGTCACTCAGGGCAGGATTATCCGCCAGCACCGTTCCAACCCCACACAGCAGCGCATCCGACGCATGCCGCAGCGCCTGCACCTCCGCCCGGGCCGCGGGCCCCGTAATCCAATATGGAGCGATCTCCGAACGCAAATGCGCTGCCGGAGCCAGCCGGCCATCGGAGGACACCGCCGACTTCAGTGTCACAAAAGGCCGCCCGTGCTGAATAGAGAACGCAAAAGCATCGTTTAATCGCCGGGCCGCCTGCGCCACGGTACTCCCGGGGTCAGCCACATCAACCTCCACGCCGGCAGCCCGCAACCGAGTAAGCCCGCCGCCGCGTACCAGCGGGTTCGGATCCACCGTGGCCACCACGCACCGTGCAATCCCCGCATGGACCAGCGCCTCGGCACAGGGTCCGGTTCGACCATGGTGCGAACACGGCTCCAGCGTGACAAATGCCGTCGCTCCCCGCACGGTCTCCCTCCGTGCCGCCGCATCCTTCAGCGCGGCAATCTCCGCATGGTCGCGCAGGTCGTAGCGGTGCGCTCCCTGGCCAATCACGCGGCCATCTCGCAGGAGTACGCAGCCCACCGCAGGATTTGGCGAGGCAAACGCCGCCGCCGCCCGCGCCAGTTCTAACGCGTGATGTAGGTGGTATTCATCCGCAGGCAGGAGGTGCATGTGGATTCAGCATAGCTCGTCGTTCCAGCCGATCGCGCCAGGTCCCGGCGATCCGGAAAGCTGAGTGTAGGGGAGGGAGCCGTGCTGCCGAGCGCCACCGTTTCGGGGGCACGCTGAACGGAGTGATGGCAAAGCGAAAGCAGCAGTGAAACAAGGGCTACAAGAAACGGATGCATGGGAAGTCGCCTTTAGCGTAACGGGAAGTGCAAGCAATGCCTAAGCATGGCCCATTCCCATTGACTAAGGAGATACCTAAAGTGGGCCGTGCTGCGAACGCGCGATAGCGCGCTTGACCCTGCTTGGCCATTCACTCCGCGTGGGCGGCATTACCTTCGTGCAGAATATGAATTTTGCCTAACTGATCAGCGAATCCACGAAGGTTTTCGGATCAAAAACCAGGATGTCATCCAGCTTTTCGCCCACACCCGCGTACCGCACCGGCAGCTTCAACTCGTGTGCGATGGCTACCACGATCCCTCCCTTGGCCGTCCCATCCAGCTTGGTCAGTACGATGCCCGTCACCTTGGCTGCCTCTGTAAAAAGCCTCGCCTGCTGCATACCGTTTTGCCCCGTCGTGGCGTCGATCACCAGCAGCGTCTGATGGGGCGAGCCCGGCACCTGCCGCTCCGCCGTGCGCCGCATCTTGTCCAACTCCTTCATCAGGTCGGTCTTGGTGTGCAATCGTCCAGCCGTATCTACCAGCACAACATCCGTGTTCCGGGCCTTCGCCGAAGCCAGCGCGTCAAACAGCGCCGCAGACGGATCTCCACCCTGCCGGGTCTTGATCAGGTCCACCCCGGATCTTTGCGACCACACTTCCAACTGCTCAATAGCCGCCGCGCGGAACGTATCGGCCGCACACAGCAGCACCGACCGCCCTTCACGGCGGTAAAGGGCGGAAAGCTTGCCGCTGGTAGTCGTTTTGCCCGTGCCGTTCACCCCGACCATCATGATGACCTCGGGCCCGGAGACCGGATGTGCCGCGGGCACCGCCACGCTGTCCAGAATGCGCCGGATCTCTTCTTTCAGAAGCCGCTTTAGCTCCCCACCGTCAGCGATGCCATGCCGCAGCGCCCGCTCCCGCAGCCTGCCGATGATTTCATCGGTCGTAGAAGCCCCTATATCGGAAGCCAACAGGGCAAACTCAAGATCATCAAGAGAAGCCTCATCCACCTCGCGCGTGAGCGCGACCACCGAAGCGATGGAAGTCGACAGCGATTCACGCGTGCGCGTAACCGCCTGCCGCATCCGCTCAAAAAAACCGCCTCTCCTGCCAAAATCCTCCTCCGGCGTTTCGTCCGGCTTTTGAGAAGCTTTGGAAGGCTCCGGCCCCTTATCGGGTTCGGGCGTCTTGTCGCGGTTGCCAAAAAGAGAGAACGCCATGCCTCAAAGTGTACGTGCGACTGGGCTGCCCTCAGTAGTGTTACCGGTCAACGGACTTCTCACGTTGTCAGTTTGACTGGAGCACGAAGAAGGGCCTCACCGAAGCGAGACCCCTGGACTACCTAGTTTGGACCGTTCTGACTACCACGCCCTAGTGGTGCCCATGGTTCTCATGACCGTCACCATGCTCATAGCCGCCACCGTGAAAACCCTCGGCATGGCCTTCGCCGTAAGCACCATGGAAATCATTTCCGTGGAAGCGATTGAAGTGATCCGGCGGTTCACGGAATCCTTCGTGATTCGGAAAGCCTCCGTGGTAGCCATACCGGGGATCAAAATCATGGTTTACCGGACCATAGAAACCGCGCGGTCCACGAAACCAGGGACCCGCGCCAAGAAAAGTTCCGCCATTAAACCACTGGGGTCCGTAGTAGCCATACGGGGCGCAGTTATAAGGCGCGTAGCCGTAGTAACCGTAAGGGCAGAGCGGCGCGGGTCCGCCAATGTTCACACCAAACGAAACCTGTGCCGGGGCCTGCAGCGGAGCCGCCAAAGCCAATCCGAGTGCCGCACTACTCGCAACCAGGGCACTTTTTAGAAAAGAAAAGCGCATTGCAAACACCTCTACGGATAAGAACGCAAGCACGCCTGTAAAGTTGTGTTTCTCCCCTGCCTCGAAAGTCGTACTAGGATCTCGTCCGCGCAGGTCGTGTGCTCCGCGGACGCTTCTTCGGCGGCACCGGCTTCTTTAATTGCGCCGCCTCTGGCCGCTCCCGCTTGCGCTCCACCTTTTTGCCGGCCGCCGCGCGATTCAGGGCCTGCACCTCGCCCTGCGTCAGTTCACGAAATCCGCCCGGTGGCACATCCAGCGTCAGCGCTCCATACGCAATGCGTCGGATCTTTTCCACGTGGTGGCCGACCTCTTCGAACATCTTTCGCAGCTGCCGGTTGCGCCCTTCCACCAACGTCAGCTCGAACCACGGATTCTCGCCGCCCCGAACCTGCTCCACCTTCGCCGGCTGCGTCATCACACGGTCCCGCCGGCCCGAACGCACCTCATTCAGACGCCCGCGGTCGATCATCACACCCCGCCGCAACTGGTCGACCGCCTCCTCCGTGGGCTTGCCCGCAACCTTTACAAGATACGTCTTCTCCACCCCCGCACTCGCCTTCGAAAGCCGGTTCGCGAGCTCCCCGTCATTAGTCATCACCAGCAGGCCTTCGCTCAGGTAGTCTAGGCGCCCCACCGGATAAAGCCGCGGCAGCTTCGAATGCTCCCCCGTCACTTTTTTCTGGCTCTCCTGCCCCAGCAGCTTCGCCACGGTCGGCCGGCCTTCAGGATCCTCCAGCGTCGTCACGTACCCCCGCGGCTTGTTCAACATAAAGTAGCGCTGTGGCTCCGGTCCCTGCAGCAGCTTGCCATCTACGCGAATATGGTCGCGCTCCGGATCGGCCCGAGTACCCAACTCGGTCACAACTTCACCGTTCACCTGCACACGGCCCTCGGCGATGATCAGTTCAGCGGCCCGGCGACTGGCAACACCGGCCTGCGCAAGAATTTTCTGCAAACGATCCCCACGCGGGGCGTCGTCCTTTTCGGATGGGGAAGCTGCGGCGGCGCTCATCTCTTTATTATCAGCCCTTACGCGCTGCCCGCCGACAGGTTGTGTGTCCGAAGATAGGACACAACTTGCTCCTCGCGATGCGCGAGCCTACGCCAGCCCGGTCGACTGCGCCTGCTCCTGCGCATGGTAGCTTGACCGCACCAGCGGTCCGGACTCCACATGCCGGAAACCCATCCCCATCGCCTCATGCTTCAGAAAAGCAAACTCGTCCGGCGTATAAAACCGGCTCATCGGCAGGTGATCGCGCGACGGCCGCAAATATTGCCCCACGGTGAGAATATCCACCTTGCGGTCCGCAAGATCCCGGAATACGGCGAGCAGCTCATGCATCTCCTCACCCATCCCGACAATAATGCCGGTCTTGGTCACAACTGGCCCGTTCGGATGCGTAGCTGATTCCTGCTTCGCTGCCTCCAGAAAGCGCAGCGAGCGCTCGTACCGTCCACCCGACTTCGCCACCCGGTAGAGCCGCGGCACCGTCTCGATATTGTGGTTCAGGATCTCCGGCCGCGCCTCCACCACCATCTGCCGCGCGCTGTCCAGACCCTGAAAATCCGGTGTCAGCACCTCCACCTGGCACCCTGGAGCCTGCCGCCGGATCTCGCGGATCACGCTTACAAAGGCCGTAGCCGCGCCCAGGTTGTCATCGTCGCGGTTCACGCTCGTGATCACCGCATGCTTCAATCCCAGCGATGCCACCGCATACGCCACCCGCTCCGGCTCTCCGTGGTCGATCGGCTCCGGCCGCCCCTTCGGCACCGCGCAGAACCCGCAGCGCCGCGTGCACAGATTCCCCAGCATCATGAACGTCGCCGTCTTCTGGTTCCAGCATTCGCCGATATTGGGGCAGTGCGCGCTCTCGCAGACCGTGTGCAGGTTCAGATCGCGCGCCAGCTTCTTCAGCGCATGAAACGTCTCGCCCACCGGCGCCCGCGCCTTCAACCAGCCGGGTTTTGCCATCGGTTTGCGCGGACTCAGGTCAATTTGCACGAGCGGTTCGGTCTGCAGGGAGGGTGCCATGGACATTTCGATTGTAGTCCGGAGGTTTTCGCCAGCCAAAAGTCACCCACCCCAAAATCGTTGTAGCGGTAACGCTACAAAGGCAGCGCTTCCCAACATTCCTGGAATCGCTCGGTCAGCGCAGCCGGTCCCGCACCTCGGGCCGGCTCAGGTACAGAAAAAACACCAGCGCAAACAGCCCCTGCACAATAAACGGCGCTCGATGTGCCGCATGGTAGCCGTAGAAATATCCCGCCGCCATCAGCACACAACCAGCCGTCACAATCGCCCAACCCCACCGCCGCAGCCGCAGCAGACCAAAAACCCCAACCACCAGCAGCGTGCAAATCCCGAGGATGGAATATTTCGCCGCTCCCGCACCAAACGTATTTCGCAGCGCCGCGAATACATTCAGCAGCCCCAGCACCAGCAGATACATGCATAGCATTGCTACGCCCGGAAGCATGCCCTTGGCCTCGCCGGCCGGCGTTCCGGGCAGGTGCCGAGCCCGGAAACCGGAGTCCGTCGCGGGCATCGCATGTGGATCTTCAAAGCGGCTTGGGCTCTCTTCGGGCATAGATTGTGAGGTTGACTCGGGCATGGGCGAAGCCTACACCGTGTGCAGATAGGCCAGCAAAGCAGCCAGGCTTTCCGGGTCGATATCCGGCTGTGCCGGCATCATCCCGCGCCCGTGCAACACCGTCCCGGCAACCGACTCATCGTTCGCCCGCGCACCCGACGGCAGGTAATCGTGCTGAAAGATTCCGCGCAGCGAAGGTCCATTCTTCGGCCGCGAAACCCGCTCATAATGACACGTCGCACAGCGAGCCTGAAACACCTGGTAGCCCTCGGTCTGCTGCGCCGTGAGCTGATCAACCGGTACCGCCGGCTTCAGCCCCTTGCACCCGGTCAACAGGCCCACGCCGCCCAAAAACATGCCAGCCCATCCCACCCGCGAAAAAAATCTCACCGCCAGCTTCACTTCGCCGATTCCTTGAAAATCTGCTCCGCCAGGAAGTTCTGTACCTTGGCATCGTCTCGCAAAATCTCGAAGTACGCGCTCTTCAGCAGCTGCGACCGGCTCTCATGCAGCTGTTGCCGTATGGCCTGCTGTACCCGCGGGTCGTTTAAATCCCGCTGGCCCGCCTGCGCTTTTTCCAGCAACCGGAAGATCGCATAACCGCCAATTTTATGCGGATCGTTCGCGTCAGGGAAGGGAATGATCTCCGTATCCTGCCCTGCCTTTAGCTTGCTAACTGCTGCAAACAACGCGGGATTGGACTTCAGCTGCGATTCGGAGATAAGCCCCATATCCCCGCCATTAGAGGCTGTCTGGGCATTTTCTGAAAAGTTCATCGCAATCGTGCCAAAATCATCGCCCGCGTCCAGCCGGTTCTTCAACGTCTGTACCTTCTTGCGGGCCTCCGCATCAGACGACGCCTTCGAGTTCTGCAAATTGCCCGCACTCGGTCCCGGATTGCTCGAAACCACCACCTGCGCCAGGTGATACGTGGTCTCCGGCAAGTTGAACTCGCTCTTGTGCTCGTTGTAGTACGAACTCACATCCGCGTCCGTCACCGTGATCTTGGAGTTGATCTCCTTATTCAGCAGCTTCTCAAACGTCAGCGAACGGCGCAGATTGTGCCGCAGAGAATCCACCGTCAGGTTCTTCGCCTTTAACTGCGCATTGAATTGGTCTTCGGTATACGGTGCCTTCATCTCCTGCAGCTTGGCATCCACTTCCGCATCGGTTGCCACCAGGCCCAGCTTCGCCGCACGCTGCTCCGCGATCTCTTCCACGATCAGCTCATGCACAATGTTCAGCTTCAGCGAGTTGCTCTGCTCCACCGACGGCTGCTGCTGCCCATTGCTCTGCAGCTGCGCCGCATACACCTTGTCCACATCTGACTGCGCAATGGGTTTCCCGTTCACGGTTGCCACAACATCGCTGCCCAGGCTCTTATGGCAGCCTGCGGGCGCCAGCAGAGCGCCCAGCAGTGTTGTGCAAAGAAGAAGAGCCTTGCGCATAGGTACGAAATCCTTGGCGTGCGCTTGGGCGCAGCAGTCGCTTTCCTAGTCTATCGAAAACAGGCTGGGCTCACACGTTGCGCAGAACCCGCGCGCCAGCGCGCACCCCGATTCCGCCTGAACTCACGCCGAGACCCCCGCAGCTGCACTTCGTTCCGGCTCCGCCCCAGGCGCTTTCAGCGCGAAACAAAGCCCGGCACCCACCAGCGCCAGCGCCGCAATCACGTAAAGCCCGCCGCTGAAACCGTGGGTTAGATCCCGCAGCCGTCCCGTCAGAAACGGCCCCAGGAACCCGCCCACGCCACCGACCATCGTGATAATGGCCACCCCGCCCGCAGCCGCCTGCCCACCCAGCACCCTCGTTGGGAGCGCCCAGAATGGCCCCATGATGCTCCAATACCCCATCGCTGCCAGGCTCATGGCCATCAGCGCCGCAGAGAAACTGTGCGTCGTGCCGGCCCAGCCAAATCCCAACGCACTCAGCACCAGGCAGCCGGCGATGTGCCAGCGCCGCTCCCCCGTGCGGTCGCTCGACCATCCCACCAACACCGTAAACAACGCCGCGGCCACGTAGGGCAGGGTCGCATACCGCGCAATCAAACTCGCGGCCTGCGGCGACAAATCATTGCCGTGCACCCCCGTGCCGCCGCGCAGAAAATTGTTCAGCATCAACGGCATCCAAAGATTCACCGTGTACACGCCTATCTGATCCAGAAAAAACACCCCGGCCAGCACCCAAACCATCGGCGTCCTGAAAGCATCGCCTAGTGAGTGCCGCTCCGTGGCGCCCCCGGCATTACGATCCTTCTCCAATTCCGTATCCAGCCACCTCTTCTCGTCTGCGTTCAGCCACGGCGCATCGTCGGGCTTGTCCTTTAAAATCCAGAGCACCGAAAAACCGGCCAGAAACGTCGGCACACCCTCCACCAGAAACAGCCACTGCCACCCATGCAGGTGGCTATGCCCCTCCAGCTTCAAAAGCGCGCTCGCAATCGGCGCTCCGATCACCCCCGCAATCGAAGTGGCCGTCATAAAAATCGCCACCGCCTTGGCCCGCTCGCGAGAAGGAAACCAGAAGGTCAGGTAAAGGATCATGCCCGGAAAGAACCCGGCCTCGGCCACGCCCAGCAGAAACCGCATGATCTCAAAGCTATGACCGCCTTTGACAAACATCATCGCGGTCGCGACCACACCCCAGCTGATCATGATTCGCGCGATCCAGTGCCGCGGCCCGAACTTCGTCAGCGCCAGATTGCTCGGCAGGTCAAATGACGACGACCCCAGAAAAAACAGCCCCGCGCCCAGTCCATACACCGTGTCGCTCAGGTGAAGATCATGCTTCATCTCCAGCGCCGCAAACCCCACGTTCACGCGATCCAGGTACGCCAGAATGTAAAGAAAGAAAATATAGGGGATAAGGTGCCAGCTGATCTTGCGAAAGACCTTGGCGCCGTCCACGGACGCGGCGTTGGCTTGGGCGTGCATGCGAAGGGTGGGATGCTCGGCACGGCGCAAAGTCGGAAAATCTTTCCACGATCCGGCGTTATCGCCGCACGCTATTGCATTCTTGTCATTCCCGAAGGGAATCTGCATTTTTGCCCCGGTGCCACCAACCTTGCGTGGCGCCCGCGCGCTAGGCGGTATCCACATATAGTCTTTGCCGCGGTGCCCTTCTTTGTTGCAC
>CAXTZL010000084.1:0-12015 GCA_964248555.1 uncultured Bryocella sp. | reverse complement strand
GTAGCACGGGGTCGACGTAGAACAAGCTGTGAGGTTGTGGTTATTTTTACCGGAACGCGAGTGAGCGAAACCGCTCCCAGAAGTCCCCGCGAGTCTCTGTGCGTGCGCCCACACAGGAGCTCCCTTGCAATTCCGATGGCCGCCACTACCCTTTTGTTGTCGCTTGGGGCCCTCAGTCTGCCCGAGGCCGCTGTTTCTCAGGTGCAGGCAAAGTTGCCGTTCGGCTCCCAGGCCGCGAGCACGCCGCAGGTGCTCTGCCCTGTAGAAGTTGTCGGAAACCGAAGAATCCCGAAAGAATCCGTGCTGGCTCGCCTGTTTTCGAGGCCGGGCGATCAGTACGATCCGGCCATTGTTGAGCGTGACTATAATTCCCTGTGGAATACCGGGTACTTCGACGAGGTGCGCATTGAGCGCGTGGACCGGCCCACCTGCGTCCAACTGGTGGTCTATGTCCGCGAAAAGCCAACCATCGCGTCAGTCGAGTACAAGGGGTTAAGTTCGTTCTCAACCTCGGACGCTCTGGATCGCTTTAAAAAGGAAAAAGTTGGTCTCTCCGTCGAGAGCCAATACGATCCGACGCGTATCAAGCGCGCTGAAGTTGTGCTGCAGCAGATGCTCGGTGAACACGGTCACCAGTTCTCCAGTGTGCATGTGGAAGTAAAGACACTTCCACCGGCTCGCGTTGGTCTTACCTTCGTCATCAAGGAGGGGCCGACCGTCAAGGTTGGCAAAATCGCCTTCCAGGGAAACACAGCTCTCAAGGCACGAGAACTCCGCGCGGCCATGAAGAACCTGCGACCGATCGGGGTTCCACATTCGATCATTCTAGAAGACCTGTTTCCCCGCACCTATGATGCCAGCAAGCTCGATGAAGACGCCGACCGTGTCCGCATCGAGTACCGCAACAAGGGCTACTTCAAAGCCACAACACTCGAACCGCAGACCAACGTCCGCAACGAGGGGGGAATCAATCCCTTTACCCTGCATCCGAACAGCGGCAAGCGCGTCGACATCCTAATCCCGGTCGAAGAGGGCGAACGTTACAAGCTGGGCGGCATTACTTTCACGGGCAACACCAACTTCTCGAATACAAAGGCCTTGCGTGCGCAGTTTGCGCTTAAGGATGGAGATTGGTTCAACTACACCGCTTTCGGAAAGGGTCTGGAGGCCCTCCGCAAGGCCTACGGCCAGTATGGCTACATCAATTTCGTGCCGAATCCGATTCCGCGCTTCGATGAAGCCAAGCACCTGGTGTACTTTGACATCCAGTGCGACGAGGGCAAGAAGTTTTCCATCTCACGCATCGAGTTCACGGGCAATACGATCACCCGCGACAAGGTGATTCGCCGCGAACTGCTTGTGGAAGAGGGCCAGCCCTACAACAGCCAACTGGTCGACCTTTCGCTTCTGCGCCTCAATCAACTGAACTACTTCGACACCCTTAAAGCAGAGGACAGCGTGGAAACACGGCAGAATGCCGATGCGGGCACGGTGGATCTGCTGATCAAGCTCAAGGAAAAGGGTAAGAACTCCATCGGACTGAACGGCGGCATCAGCGGTCTTTCCGGCTCCTTTCTCGGGTTGAACTATGAGACCAACAATTTTCTCGGCCTCGGCGAAACGCTCTCGGTTACGGCCAACATCGGCGACCTCTCCCGTAATCTGAGCCTTGGGTTCACAGAACCCTACCTGCGTAATAAGCCCGTTTCGCTCGGCATCCAGGTCTCGGATAGCAAGTTCGACTACAACCCGGCCAAAAGCTACGCTATCTCCGGCGGCCAAAGCGCGAACCTGACCAACCTGACCAATGCGCAAAATTCGCTGCTGACCAACTACAACCAGTCCACCCGGAGCGTCACGATCTCGAGCGCGACCGCGCTCCGCAGTCTGTTCCGGCGCTCCGGTGTAGCGCGCGTCGGTATCTCGTACAGCCTGTCTGATTCTTCGATTACCACCTTTAACCAGAACACCTTGAACGTCTTCCAGACCCTCGCCTACCGCTCCGGCATCGCGGGGCAAAGCGCCTTAAACGGCATTGTGACGTCTGTCGTGTCACCCAGTTTTTCCTTCTCTACGCTGGACCGCGGGGTGGGCGCGCATCACGGTAAAGATCTCAACGTTGTTTTCCAGGTTGCCGGAATTGGAGGCAACACCAAGTACTACGCGCCTACGGTGGCCTATCGGCAGTTCTTCCCGGTTAAGGGCCTGAAGTTCAACAGTGCGGGCCATAACGTCCTTGGCTACCGCGTCCAGTTCCAGACCGTGGGCGGCTTCGGCGGTCAAGTGGCACCGCCGTTCCAGCGCATTTATGGTGGCGGCGAAAACGACGTGCGCGGATTCGACATTCGTTCTTCCTCGCCGTACACCCTGATTCCCACGCGCGTGCAGTTTAACCTCAGCAACCCGGACGGCTCGACGGTGCCGCGCGACCCGACCAATCCGACTCTGGGCAACATTCAGATTCCGCTGCCGATCTATCGTCTCGCCTCCGTAGGCAGCGACACGGGTTTCGTGTCCAACCTGGAGTACCGCATTCCGATCGTCAACCAAGTCGTTTTTGCCCTGTTTACCGATTTCGGCATGAATTTCGATCTGCAGCCGTCACAATTACGGCAGAGCGTCGAAGGACAGTCGCAGGTCAACGCTCCGCTGTACGGCTGTCCGCAGATCGTCAACGGTTCTTGCCTGGGCGGCAAGCAGATTGCCTTCCCACTCTACCTACAGACTCTGCAGCACACGAATTATGTGCCGCGGATGTCCAATGGTGCCTATCTGCAGGTGGTTCTGCCGATTGTGAATGCGCCGTTCCAGATCTACTATGCTTATAACCCGTTGCGGCTCTACAACAACCTTCCGCAGCAGCTCACGACCGACCCTTACACCTTTAACGACTTTTTCCCCAAGGTCGACCCTACCTGCAACTCGCATGCAGCGGTGGGTGCCAGCGCCGCGGTCACCTGCACCTTGACCGGTGCGGGTGCGTTCTCCAAGGCACAGGCCCTGCAACTTTACGGGGCAAACTACATCCTGCGTGAACCCCGCAAAACCTTCCGCTTTACCGTAGCCACCACCTTCTAGCCCTTGGCTTGTTGAATAAGAAAGCCTCCTAGCTTTCTTATTCAACATTCACGGCCTTCTGCGTAGTTTCATACCACCACGTGCTATGGCTTCGGGCGATGTGGGGAGTGACTCATGCATGCTTGCGTCAGAATGAGCCTGCGGGAGCTTGCGGTGCATCGAATGTGTGACAAAGGGACCTGCCAGATGTGGCATAAATCCCTCCCAGTCGGCGTATTCTCTTGTTTGACCATAGGGCCCTGAAGTCTGCACCCCTGCGGACTCGGGAGCATAGAGGACAAGACACTTGGAAACCCTGCTCGCTCCTTCTCACTCCCTTGTACATATCAGCAACCGGCCAGCCGCTGATACCTCCGCGCCAGGCACTTGCGATCCGTCGCTTGCGAGCGATCCATGGCTCTTCGACAGTCTGCCGGCCAGCTACGGTCCAGGCGCCTCCGCTGCCGACCCGATCGCGGCTGATGCACCCCGTCAAGGGATACTGCCGCGTGAATACCGCGAGGCCTCGGCTGGTGAGCTGGATCTGCGCATCCGTGCGGCCAAGCACGCCCTCGGAGAGCGTGTTGTCGTTCTGGGTCACTTCTATCAAAGAGACGAAGTCGTGAAACATGCCGACTTTGTTGGGGACTCCTTTCAACTGGCACAGGCTACAAAGACTCGCGGGAAGGCGGAAGCCATTGTCTTTTGTGGTGTTCACTTCATGGCTGAGACGGCAGACATGCTTTCCGGACCGGACCAAGCTGTCCTGCTGCCCAATCTGGCTGCTGGCTGCTCCATGGCAGATATGGCCGATCTCGAGTCCGTGCAGGCGTGTTGGGAAGATCTGGAGGCGATTTTCGGCAGCGAGCCGGATGCCTCTGGGCGCATGCCTGTTATGCCTGTCACCTATATGAACTCTTCGGCCGCACTGAAGGGCTTCTGCGGTGAGCATGGTGGTATTGTCTGCACCTCCTCCAATGCCAGCACCGTGCTGCGGTGGGCCTTCGAGCGCGCGCAGCGGGTGCTGTTTTTCCCCGATCAGCATCTGGGCCGGAATACGGGCAAGGCCATGGGTCTGGACCCGGCCAACATGCCGCTGTGGAATCCGCGCAAACCGCTCGGAGGCACCACCGCAGAGTCATTGCAACATTCGCAGATCATTCTCTGGCATGGATTCTGTTCCGTGCACAAACGCTTTACCGTTGAGCAGATTGCGGCTGCTCGGCTTTCTTACCCTGGGGTACGCGTCATCGTGCACCCGGAATGCCCGATGGAGGTTGTGGATGCGGCTGATGAGGCCGGCTCCACGGACTACATCCGGAAGGCCGTTGAGGCTGCGCCGCCGGGCGCTGCGATCGCCATCGGGACCGAAATCAATCTCGTGCAGCGTCTCGCAGCGGACCATCCCGACAAAACGATCTTCTGCCTGGATCCGGTTATCTGTCCCTGCTCGACGATGTACCGGATTCATCCCGGTTACCTTGCCTGGATCCTGGAATCCCTGGAACGGGGCGAAACGCCGAATCGGATCATCGTGCCGGACAGCATTGCCGGACCCGCACGTTTGGCGCTGGAGCGCATGCTGGCTGCTAAACCTGCCCCTATCGCGATGGAAACATCCGCATCGGCACTGAGCCTCGCATGAAGGTCATTGTTGTCGGAAGTGGCATCGCCGGTCTGATTGCCGCCATGGAGCTTGCGCGGGTACATCAGGTCACGCTCATCACAAAGGCGCGCCTGGCAGAAAGCAACACTCGCTACGCCCAGGGGGGCATCGCAGCTGTCATGACAGCCGAGGACAGCGTTGCAGAGCACGTGGAAGACACGCTGCGGGCCGGAGCGGGGCTATGCGATCGAGATGCCGTTCAGATTCTTTGTGAAGAGGGTCCCGTCCGAGTTCGTGATCTCATCGCTCTCGGTGTGGCGTTCGACCGCAAACACGGGAAGTTGGCGCAGGGACTGGAGGCCGCCCATTCCCGCGCACGAATCCTGCACGCCGGCGGCGATGCCACAGGCTACGCCATCGAAATGGCTCTTGTGGAGGCGGTGCAGAAGGCGCAGCAATCCTCCATGGTCGTCCTGGAACACACGTTTGCAGTCAACCTGCGCCTCAGGGAAGGCCGTGTTTCAGAGCTTGAGATCATCGACGCCACAGGGAAGTCGAGGCTTTTACCGGCGCATGCTGTCGTACTCGCGAGCGGGGGCGCGGGTCATCTCTATCCCTACACCACCAATCCCAGCGTGGCCACGGGTGACGGCGTAGCACTTGCGCTGCGCGCCGGTGCCCAACTGGCGGATGTGGAGTTCTACCAGTTTCATCCCACCGCGCTTTCCGCTCCGGGCGGATTCCTGATCTCGGAAGCGGTACGTGGGGACGGTGCCGTGTTGCGCGCGCTCGATGGTACGCGATTTATGCAGGCCATCCACCCTGACGCGGAGCTTGCTCCCCGCGACGTTGTAGCGCGCGGCATCGCTGCGCAAATGGCTCGCCAGGGCGGTAAGCCGGTGCTGCTGGATGCCACGGCCCTGGGTGCGGAATTTCTAGCCCGCCGCTTCCCTACCATCCATGCTGCTTGCCTGCGCGCTGGCCTGGACTGGGCCAAGCAGCCGATTCCCGTGGCGCCCGCAGCCCATTACTGGATGGGAGGGATCCATACCGACACTTGGGGGCGCAGCTCCGTATCAGGCCTTTTTGCCGTGGGCGAAGTGGCAAATACGGGCGTACATGGAGCAAATCGGCTCGCTTCCAACTCACTCCTCGAAAGCCTGGTGTTTGCCTGGCGTTCGGCTCAACTAATAGCCGAGGAGGGACACCGCATCATTTCGCATTGGCCGGCTCCCAGCGCCGACCATGGTCCCCTCCTCCCTTTTAGGACCGCCTCCGCCAGCAAAACTGCGGGCCAAAGGCTGCCCTCACGAGAGCTACTGCAGCAGCTTATGTGGAATGCAGCGGGCATCTCGCGAGATGCTGCAAGGCTCACCAGCGCGCTCGACCAGCTCGGGCATTGGTATGTCGACGATGACTCCGTCCACGGACGTGAAACGGCCAACCTGCTTCTGCTTGCACGCGCCGTCGTAACCGCCGCCCTCGCCCGCGAAGAATCTCGCGGTGCCCATTTCCGGACAGACTTTCCAGACACGCTCGAAGGGCAGCAACGCCACATTCGACTCGCGCCGCCCGCTCTTTTCCCAGGGTACGGTACGGAATACGTTCCGCAGCCGGTAGAGGTGCTGTGCTGACGCCATTGAACGCCCGCGCGGTGGAACGCCTGGTTCAGCTGGCGCTTGAAGAGGATGCTCCATGGGGTGACCTCACCTCCCAGACGCTCATACCTGCACAAACCCGCTTCGTCGCCAGCCTGGTAGCTCGCGAGGAGGGTGTTCTTTGCGGTGCCGACCTGTTCAAGGCAGCGATGCAATGCACCGACGCCTCGGTTCAAGTCGTCTTCCGCCATGCGGATGGAGATCGCTTTCGTCATGGAGAAGTGTTGGCCGAAGCCGAGGGATCAGCCCGCTCCATCCTGCAAGCGGAGCGGGTCGCACTCAACCTGGTGCAAAGACTGTCCGGTATCGCAACGCGCACCGCAGAGTTTGTCACCGCCATCGCCGGCACGAAGGCGCGGATCGTAGACACACGCAAGACAACCCCGGGGCTACGATATTTTGAACGGTATGCCGTGCGCTGCGGCGGAGGCTTCAACCACCGATTCTCTCTATCGGACGCGGTCATGGCAAAGGATAATCATCTCGCCGCGCTGGGAAACGCCGATGTAACGGCCTCTCTGCGGCAGGCCCGCGCTCAGCTGCCGCACACCACACATTTCGAGGTGGAGGTCGATCGCCTGGACCAGATCGAACCCGTTCTCGCAGCTGGCGTCGATACGCTTCTGCTCGATAATTTTTCGCTAACCGACCTGCGAACGGCCGTGGCCCTGGTTGGGAGTCGCGCCCTGACTGAAGCCAGCGGCTCCGTTCGTTTGGACACTGTCGCGGAGATTGCCCGCACGGGTGTAGATATCATCTCCGTCGGTGCGCTGACCCACAGCGTGCGTTCGCTCGATCTCGGCCTCGACATCCTGAACAAAACCGTTTCCTGAAAGTCTCAATTTGATCTACCTTGATGCAGCCGCGACCACTCCCGTCCGCCGCGAGGTTTTGGAGGCAATGTGGCCCTACCTGACCGGGGCCTACGGAAACCCGTCTAGCCATCACGAACTCGGGTCGCAGGCGGCACGCGCCTTGGCGCATGCCCGGGAGCGAGTCGCCGCTCAGCTGGGCTGCAGACCCGGCGAGATCATCTTCACCTCCGGAGGCACAGAGGCAGATAACCTCGCGATCAAGGGTATCGCCCTCGGAGCACCGCGCGGACGGCACCTCGTCACCACCCCGATCGAACACGAGGCCGTCCTCGCCTCCTGCGACTACCTGGCTCGCCATCATGGCTTCGAGGTCACCTACCTTCCCGTGGACACGCGCGGATTTGTCGAGCCCGCCGTTTTTGCCAAGGCGCTCCGCTCCGACACCACCCTGTGCAGTGTCATGCTGGCAAACAACGAGGTTGGCACCATTCAGCCGATTGCTGAGCTCGCCGCCCTGGCCCGCCAGCACGGCATACCGTTCCACACCGACGCCGTACAGGCTTGTGGCTCACTTCCGTTGCACCTGCCCCGCCTCGGTGTGGACGCGATGAGCCTTTCCGGCCATAAACTCGGAGCACCAAAGGGTGTGGGTGCTTTGTTTGTGCGTGGTCGACTCACCCTAGAGCCCGTTCTGCACGGCGGAGGTCAGGAAAGAGGCCGCCGGTCGGGCACGGAAAACGTGGCCAGCTCCATCGCCCTAGCAACAGCGCTGGAGTTGGCACAGCGCGAGGTCGAAGACACCGCCTCCCGGCTTGCGGCTCTCCGCGATGCGCTGATTAACGGAGTTCTGGCGGCCGTTCCGAGCGCTCTGCTCACCGGCGACCGCACGCATCGCTTGCCCAACAATGCCTCTTTCTGCTTCCCCGGTACCAGCGGCGAAGCCGTTCTTCTGCAGTTGGAAGAGCGCGGCATTTTTTGTTCCAGCGGTTCGGCCTGCGCGGCCGGAAGCGACGAGCCGTCTCACGTGCTGACAGCCCTCGGCTACGAACGAACGCTGGCCCAGACAGCGGTTCGTTTTACCCTGACGCAAACCACGACCGTCGACGAGGTCACGTCCGTGATCACCGCGGTTATCGCCTCCCTTGCGACGCTGCGTCATCTCGTCGGCCGCGGGTAAGGCCCTGCCTTCAGTCACTTAGGCTGGCTCCGGTCATGTACAACTTTTGGGTCATCGTTCATAAGTGCGGGGACCGCATCCTGTGGATATCGCGGAGCCCAATGCGAAAACCCGGACAGATACGTTTAATCCACAACAAGTGGGCAGCACGGCTGCCGCATACACAAGGTATAGTGATGCCTACCGGGGTTCCTCGCCCAAGGGACCGTTGTTGAAGGAGAACAAACGCGATGGCCGCAACCACATTCCACCCCTACGAAACCGAATCGAAAGCGGCCCAGACGCCCGCAGGCGCACATCCTTCGCCACGCGCCGCAGGCCTGCAGGTAATCCGTCGTAATGGCCAATTTTCCCCCTTTGACCCGGCGAAGATCTCCATCGCGCTTACAAAGGCTTTTGTAGCGGTAGAGGGTGCCGGGGCTGCCGCTTCCCGTCGTATTCACGAGTCGGTCGAATCGCTCACCGACCACATCGTCGAGGCTCTTCGCCGCCGTGCCGCCGACGGCACCCGCGCCCTGCACATCGAAGACGTTCAGGATCAGGTCGAACTCGCCCTGATGCGTGCCGGCGAGCACAAAATCGCACGCGCCTACGTGCTCTACCGCGAGGAGCGCTCCCAGGAGCGTCGCCGTCGCGGGGAGGCCGCGCCCGCTGAAGCCAGGCCCAGCCTTCACGTGCAGTTCAAAGACGGTCGCACCGAACCATTGGATGAAGCCAGTCTGCAGCGCACCCTGGCTATCGCCTGCGAAGGGCTTGCGGACGTGTCGCCGGATGCCGTGATGGCCGAGGTGCGCCGTAACCTCTACGACGGCATCCAGCTTCACGAACTCGGCCTGGCCCAGACCATGGCCGCGCGCTCGCTCGTTGAGCAGGAGCCGAATTACGCCTATGTCAGCGCCCGCCTGCTGCTGAACAACCTGCGCGACGAGGCGCTCGGCTTCATCATGCCCGGCACCGTTACCGTCTCGCAGCAGCGCAGCCGCGACATCGAGTACGCCGACTACTTCCCCGAGTTCGTGAAGCAAGCCGTCAAGCTCGAGATCCTCGACCGCGAACTCGCCGCCTTCGATCTGCCCCGCCTCGCCGCCGCCCTCAAGCCAGAGCGCGACCGCGACTTCCAGTTCCTCGGCCTGCAAACCCTCTACGATCGCTACTTCCTGCATCGCGGCGGCGTCCGCTTTGAGCTCCCGCAGGCCTTCTTCATGCGCGTCTCGATGGGTCTCGCCATGCGCGAGGTCAATCGCGACGACCGCGCCATTGAGTTCTACGAGCTGCTCTCCAGCTTCGACTTCATGTGCTCCACCCCGACGCTGTTCAATTCCGGCACCCTGCGCCCACAGCTCAGCTCCTGCTTCCTGACCACCATCGCCGACGACCTCGACGGCATCTTCAAGGCCATCAAGGACAACGCCCTGCTCTCAAAGTACGCCGGCGGTCTCGGCAATGACTGGTCGGGCGTACGCGGCCTTGGTTCGCACATCAAAGGCACCAACGGCGAGTCGCAGGGCGTGGTTCCCTTCCTCAAGGTCGCCAATGACACCGCCATCGCCGTCAACCAGGGTGGCAAGCGCAAAGGCGCGGTCTGCGGCTACCTCGAAACCTGGCACATCGACGTAGAAGAGTTCCTCGATCTGCGCAAGAACACCGGCGACGACCGCCGCCGCACGCACGACATGAACACGGCCAACTGGATCCCCGATCTCTTCATGGAGCGCGTGGAGTCCGACGGCCCCTGGACCCTGTTCTCACCCGACGAGGTCCCCGAGCTGCACGATCTCTACGGCCGCGCGTTCGGGAAAAAATACGAGGAGTACGAGGCTAAGGCCGCCCGCGGCGAGATCAAGGTCTTCCGCACCCTGAAGGCGCTCGAACTCTGGCGCCGCATGCTCACCATGGTCTTTGAGACCGGCCATCCCTGGATCACCTTCAAGGACCCGTGCAACCTGCGCTCGCCGCAGCAGCACACCGGCGTGGTCCACAGCTCCAACCTCTGCACCGAGATCACGCTCAACACCAACGTGCGCGAGATTGCCGTCTGCAACCTCGGTTCGGTCAACCTCGCTAATCACGTCACCCCCGGAGGAAATGAAAAAGAAGCGGGTCTCGATGTCGCGCGCCTCAAAAAGACCGTCACCACCGCGATGCGCATGCTCGACAACGTCATCGACATCAACTTCTACACCGTGCCCGAGGCGCGCGCCTCCAACCTGAAGCACCGCCCCGTCGGCCTCGGCATCATGGGCTACCAGGACGCGCTCTACGCCCTGCGCATCCCGTTCAGCTCGCCCGAAGCCGTGCACTTCGCCGACACCAGCATGGAGCAGCTCAGCTACTTTGCGATCGAGGCGTCAACAAACCTAGCCGCCGAGCGCGGCCGCTACGCCAGCTTTGAAGGCTCGCTCTGGAGCAAAGGCATTCTGCCCGCCGACTCTGTAGAACTCCTGCAGCAAAACCGCACCCACACCCTGCAGATGGACCGCAGCTCCACGCTCGACTGGTCCAGCCTGCGGGAGCGCGTCAAAACCGTAGGCATGCGTCACTCGAACACGATGGCGATCGCCCCCACGGCGACGATCTCCAACATCTGCGGTGTCACGCAGTCCATCGAGCCCACGTATCAAAACCTTTTCGTGAAATCCAACATGAGCGGCGACTTCACCGTCGCCAACGCCTCGCTCGTGCACGATCTCAAGGCGCGCGGCCTGTGGGACGAGGTTATGATCTCCGACCTCAAGTACTTCGACGGCTCGCTAGGCTCCATCGACCGCGTCCCCACCGATCTGAAGTCGCTCTACGCCACCTCGTTCGAGGTCGAACCCACATGGCTCATCCAGGCCGCCGCCTGCCGCCAGAAGTGGATCGACCAGGCGCAGTCGCTCAACCTCTACATCGCGCAACCCAGCGGCAAAAAGCTGGACGCGCTCTACCGCGAAGCCTGGCACGCCGGCCTCAAGACGACCTACTACCTGCGCTCCCGCTCCGCGACGCATGTAGAAAAGTCCACCCTGAAGCGGACCGACGGCAAGCTGAACTCCGTGTCGCTCGCCGCTACCGCCGCGCCGGATATGGTCGGCAAGCAGTGCGCCATCGACGACCCAACCTGCGAAGCCTGCCAATAGCCGAAGCCTCAAATCACCCCTGTTTGTCATCCCGTAGGGATCTGCATCTTGCTCGGAGCGCCGTTCAACTCCGGGGGATGCAGATCCCTCTAGGACACTGTGGAATGACAAGGCAGCGTAGGCACGCCGGAAGAGAATTCTTGCAGCCAAACCACAAAGAATCCGCTTTCTATCAACAGGAACCACAACATCTAGGGTTCACACGATAGACTTGCATCACATCTGTTGCACTGCTGGAGCCCGCACATGAGCGCATTTGACGACTGGAACACAACCGAAACCACTATCCCAACTTCGTCCGCCGTCGCCGCCAAAGTCCCGGTCGTCACCTCCGTTCGCGTGGAATCCCCCGAGCCCTCCGTAGTCCCTGTCTCCGCACAGCCCTCCGTCTCGCCTGACCCCGCAGTCGCCTCCGCCAACACCGTGACCGACGTCATCGAGCGCGGCGGTGCCCGCGTCCGCGTCGACGACAAGGCCATGATCAACTGTCGCGCCGACGTCAACCAGCTGCTGCCGCTCAAGTACAAATGGGCCTGGGAAAAGTACCTCGCCGGCTGCAACAACCACTGGATGCCGACCGAAA
>CAXTZL010000083.1:0-12143 GCA_964248555.1 uncultured Bryocella sp. | reverse complement strand
GTGTTGTTCGTCGCTTCCAGCCCCGAAACGGCGGTGGGCGCCGTCGTCGTCGCATACAGCGGCACATAGAAAAGCCCCCCGGTCCCATCGCTTCCGCTCCCTTGGCCGGAAAGATACGCCGCCCCACCCACCGCGAACGCACTGCGCGGGTTGTTCAGATTGAAAACGTTGAACACCGCCGTAGACGAGTCCACATTGCCATTCCCGTCGATCAACGCCAGCACTCGCGGCACCGCCGTGTAACTCTGCCCGGTCAACGAGCCCGACTGCGCCAGCGCCAGCGAAGGCGCCGCCCCATACTGCGCCGGGTTGGCGTCGAAAACCGCCGCCGCGATCCCGTAGCCCATCAACGTCAGATAGCGGCCCGACCCCGAAATCTGCAGCGTCGCCTCCGAAGACGACCCATACTCGCCCGAAACCGGCAGATTCGCTCCAGAAGCCGTCTGCGGCAGCACCAGCGAGTTCACATACGTCGCACCCGTCGTTCCCACCGGCGCAAACTGAAACAGCGTTAGCGGAGCCGCCTGGTTGTCGCCATACCCGCCATTGGCACTGTTCATCGCTCCCGTTCCTGTGCCATTCGCCACCGTGCAGGTGCCCCCGTAAACCCCACAACCCTCAACCGCCACCACCAGATTGCCAGGGGTAAACGAAACAGCCTGCCCACCCGCCACCTGTGCCATTGCCATCTGCGTTGCCGCGGGGAGGCCCATCATCAAGACCGCAGCACCCACCACGTAGGGTTTTCCCGACGGAAAAAGACGCTGCTTTGGGACGCAATTCTTCATTGTTTTCGCGGAAATCGTCACATAAGCTCCAGATGCAGAATAGGGGGTAGCCTACCCAGGTCACGTTACGGCCGTGTGACAGATCGCAACCCACGGTCACGCTCCCCGCAGTCCAGCAACTCACCAAGCAGCGCCGCCAAGCCTTCATGATTCGCCCTGAAGGTGCTGGCAAGCGCGGGCTCGCCGCCAATCCTCTTGTCCAGCCGCCGTCCCTGCCTGCCCCGCGACCAGAGCTATGCGCCCAAAACGCAACCGAACGCGAAGCGAGTTGCAGCCTCTTCCTTGGTTCAAGGAGGCATATCGGCCCGGGGCGCTGAAACCAACGCATCACCGCCCAGAATCGTATTCAGCACACGCGCCAGGCGCAGGCCGCCAACGGCCAGTTCCCCATCCACCACCCTCGACTCATCGGTCATGTACGCCTGCGGCAAGGTCACGTCATTCCGTACCAGAGCCGTCTGTGCCAGCCGGTGCGACTGGTTCGTCCAGCTCACCGGATCACCCGCCGCAAACCGCTCCCAATGATTTGCCTGAATGTCCTCAAGCAACACGGCCAGGTGCTTCTTCTCACCGAGGCCATGCTCCTCCACCAGCTCCGTATCCCACACCTCGTGCAGGTTGCATCCGGCTCCGTTTTCACACTGCTGCCCAAAGATCTTCACGTGAATCTCATTGCCGCCGCGCGCGTCCGCGATCGTGTGCAACGGCTGGTGCAAATCGCCTAAAAAGTGCACCAGGAACTTCAACGCCTGCGCACGCTCTGCCGGGTCCAGCGATCGGTTCCCCAACCGCCCCTCGAAATACAGAATCCGATCCGTCAGGCAATCCCGCCACGGAAAAGCCGGATCACGACCTGCCGGGCAGTCCCGCTGCCGGTTATATCGCGCCTCGGACCCCGGAATATCGTCGAAGTGCCATCGCGCAGTCTCGGGATGTAGCTCCCGGTACTCATCCGCCCAGGGCGCGACGCCTGCCAGTGTCTCTCTGCCCAACAACGCCTGCACCTGCACCTTCGTCGCCGGCGTCAGGTAGGCCTCTGCAACAAGCGCAGTCAAACGAGGGCCTTCACGTCCCCAGGCCCAGGCCGCAGGTGAGATCGCGGCCAGGCAAAAAAGCAGCGCAAAAGCGAAACGGGCACAACGCCTGCCAGCTCCCACGTCACAATCGCCGCTCCATGCCAAGCGCATACGGCAGATTGTAAAGAACTCGCCTCCCCAAAAGTTGTCCCAAAACAGGACACCCCGCTTACTTCAGTTGTACCGGCGCTGCATCCACCTTGATGCGAAACATCTGGTACGGCTTCTGCCGCAAATCCTGGCCATGGTGCATCGTCGGCTGCTGATTTAACTGATTCGCAGTGAAATACAGATAGCCATCTCCCGCCAGGCTCATCGTGTCCGGCCAAAGAATGCGCGGATCATGCGCCAGCGTCTCCGTCATTCCCGTCTTCGGGCTCCAGCGGTGAATCGAATCCGTCACCGGATCGGTCATGTACACATTGCCCGCCGCATCCGATTCCAGCCCATCCGAAGGCATCTTGCCCGTCACCGCCCGCACCGTTGCCGCTACCTGCGACTCACTTTTGGACCGGTCGCGCAGCATTGCCGTCGACACCGCATACAGCTTCGTCCCATTGATCGGGCAGTAGTAAAGCGTCTCCCCGTCATTCGAAATCGCGATCCCGTCTGCCGCAAAATTCACCGCCTTGGCCGGGTGTCCCGGGAGCGTCATGTACACCGGCTGTCCCTGCGCAAACATCAAAAATTGGTCCTCCGAAAGCACACTCGAATGCTGATTCAGCCGCCGCCAGCTCTTGCCCGTACCCAGGTCCACCACCACAATTGCATTCGGCCCCTCACTCGAGGAGTCCGTGATATATGCCGTACCATGAATCGCGTCGCCGCCGCTCCCGTGCTCGCCGGGCCCGCAGCTGCGTTCCGCCGCTGGGTGTTCCGCGTCCTTCGGTGGCGCATGGGGGTTCAACGCCGGCGCGCTGCCGATCATCGTCGTGCAGTCCTGCGGACCCGGGTCGCCGCCGCGCAGATCGAACCGCACATCGTTCATATAGCTGTTCGTCCCGGCCGACTCCGGCGGCAGCAGAATCGTCCTCACCACCTTGTTCGTATGCAGGTCGATAGCCACCAGCTTCGGCCCGTCCGGCACAATATTCTTCAACTTCGGCGCCCCCGTATCCAGCACCCAAAGCCGGTCCTCCGGATCCACCACCACCGACTGCACACTCACAAAATGCGTCTGGTCCGCCGCCCGGTCCGTAAACGCATTCGGATTCGGCAACGACCGCCCCGGCCAGTTGTTGATCTCCTCGTTTGGATACGCCACGGCCTTGCCGTTCACCACCTCCGCCACGGTGAAGGGAATCGTGTCGCCCCACCGCGCAAAGTTTACGAAAATCCGTCCCGTATGCGACACCGTCACACCTTCCGGCATCGGCCCCGGAAAGGTGGCCACGGTTTCCAGATGCCCCACGGGCTGATCAGTAGGAGCCGTCTGCGCCTCCAGGACGACGGAGCAGAGTGTCATACTGACAGGCAAAAAACAGGACAGCACACAGGGCAAGAGAATGCGACGCATCTTCACGTAGACGGCAACCGCCGCCTCCACCGTTGGCTCCAAAGACCGTCGCCAGCCATTCTGCTTGCGCCACGGAAACACGGCCTGCCACCGCATCAAATATCAGGAAGTGCGTCATCACGAGCCCGGCAACACTCTCCACGGTTTCCGAAAGCAGCATGTCTACCGCGATCCCAACCCAACCCACCAACCCGCACAGCAGCCGCGAGGTCCACGTCACCCGGGTCACGCCAGGCGGCCGTGCCGGCGTCACCGAAACCGTCACCCTCGAAGAACCACTCGAAATCCAGCTCGAACACGGTCCTGCCAGCGCCCGCCTCCAACGCTCGATCAGCGTCACCATGCGCACCCCCGGCCACGACCGCGAACTCGCCCTCGGCTTCCTTCACACCGAAGGCGTCCTCGGCGACGAGGTCGATTCTGAAGACCTCACGGTCGCGCAACCCGAAATCGTCGACATCGACTGCGGCCCGCAAGACGATTCCAGCACCAACACCACGCGCACCTCCGCCGGCATCGTGCGCGTCGCCGTCGCCCCCGGAGTCCCCGTCCGTACCGCCTCGCTCGAGCGCAACTTCTACACCACCTCCAGCTGTGGCGTCTGCGGCAAGGCCTCGCTCGCCGCCCTGCGTTCCGTCGCGCCCCCACGCCGCCGCAACGGCTTCACCTTCAACCCCGCGCTACTCTTCAAACTCCCCGAACGCATGCACGCGCACCAGCGAACCTTCCGCAGCACCGGCGGTCTGCACGCCGCCGCCCTCTTCAATGCCGCCGGCGAACTTCTGCTCCTGCGCGAAGACGTAGGCCGTCACAACGCCGTCGACAAGCTCGTAGGCGCCAGCTTCCTCGCCGACGAACTCCCTCTCCGCGACCGTCTGCTCCTGCTCTCCGGCCGCGGGAGCTTTGAGCTCCTGCAAAAAGCCGTCATGGCCGGCATCCCCGCCGTCGCCGCCATCGGCGCCCCCTCCAGCCTCGCCATCCAGGTGGCCCGGGACTTCGACATCACCCTCGTCGGTTTCCTGCGTGACGATCACTTCAACATCTACCACGGCGCCGAACGGCTTACCCCCTAGCCAGCTTCAACCCCAGCCCAAACGCAATGCCCAACTTGACGCCGGGACAACCCGCCTGCAACTCCCCGTTTGTGGCATCCTTATGCCCTATGCAAACGGTTGTTCAGCTTGTCGGAAAATTCACGCTGCTGACTCTGCTCGCCTCCGTCCCTTTTCTTGGCCCGCTGCCGGCACACGCCCAGTCAGCCCCCGGCAGCCACGAAACGCAGGAACAGGTGGACATCGACGCCGCTGCTCCCACAACCCCTTTCCCGCACTTCTGGGAGGAGATGTTCGGCTCCGGCCGTGCCAACCTCATGCTGCGCCAGCAATACCTCGCCGATCTCGATGCCGTGCACGCCGCCACCGGCTTCCACTACATCCGCGGCCACGGCATCCTCGACGACGACAACGGGGTCTACACCGAGGACGAGCACGGGAATCCGTCTATAACTTCGCCTACATCGACCAGATCTACGATGGCCTCCTCAAACGTGGTGTCCGCCCCTTCGTCGAGATCAGCTTCATGCCCAAAAAGCTGGCCTTCAACCCCGACGCCCTGCACCCCTTCTGGTACAAGCAGAACGTCTCCCCTCCCAAATCCATGGAGCGCTGGGATGCGCTCATCGCCGCGCTCGCCCACAACCTCGTCGACCGCTACGGGATTGACGAGGTTTCCACCTGGTACTTCGAGGTCTGGAACGAGCCCAACATCGACTTCTGGAACGGCATCCCGCGCGACGGCAGCTACTTTGACCTCTACGCCCACACCGCCCGCGCCCTGAAGGCCGTCAGCCCGCGTCTCCGCGTAGGCGGACCGGCTACCGCCGCCGCCGATTGGGTCACCCCGTTCCTCGCCTACGTCCACCAGAACAACATTCCGTTGGACTTCATCTCCAGCCACGGCTACGCCGACGACACCATCGAAAATCTCTTCCCGGACGACCCCTCCGTGCCTCGCGACACCCCCATGGACGACCGCGTCTGCCTCGCCGTTCGCAAGGTCCGCAAGCAAATGCAAACTGGCGGCTACGGCACGCTGCCCCTCTTCTGGACCGAGTGGAATGTGCAGGGCCAAAGCGACTCCCGCGACACCACCTTCGTCGGCCCCGGCCTTGCGGACACCATCCGTCAGTGCGACGGCGCCGTCCAGAGCATGAGCTTCTGGACCTTCTCCGACGTCTTTGAAGAGGGCGGCCCCATTGCCCACCCCTTCAGCGGCCAGTTCGGCCTCCGCGCCGCCTTCGGCATCAACAAGCCCAGCTTCTACGACTTCGCCCTGCTGCACCAACTCGGCACGCAACGGCTCGCCAACCCCTCCTCCGACGTCATCGTCACAAAGGATAAGGACGGCTCCCTCATCCTCGCCGCCTGGCACATCGTCGACCCCGCGCCCGATTCGGTCTCCCACGGCACCCCCGACGCCACGCCCCAGGTGCCCCCAAAGACCATCACCCTCCACTTCCACGGCCTCCCCGCCAACGCCCGCGTCACCCTCCAGCGCGTCGACAACACCCACGGCAACGTTCTGCCTGTCTACGCCGCGCTCGGCTCCCCGGGGTACCCCACGCCGGCCCAGGTGCTGGAAATGAACACCAAAACCGCGCTCCCCGCTTCCGGAATCACCGCCCTGCGGGCCGGCACGCTCACCCTGCACCTGGAGGGCAACGCCCTGGCCATCGTCCGAATCCAGCCCGCAGCCAACGCCGCGCCTGCCAGCTCCCCGCAGGGAATCCTTCGCGAGCGGCCCGCCCACGCACGGGACCATTAGGTCATCGATTGTCTAATCGAATGCCTAAGCAGGGAACGCCATTGACAAAGGTCCAGCCGCAAGAGCATAGTGCCGTTCTGTCGCACAAACGTTTGCCTAAACCGGGACATCGCGCCCGGATCCCAGGGCAGTGCTGCGACTGGAGGCATCATGAAATATCGCCAGACGAGATTCAGGGAGAAGACCAGGCCACAGGCCGGCACCAGAAATCTCTCCCCCTGCCGCACCGCGGCCACCCTGCTTCTCAAAACCGCCGCCGTGGTCGCAATGGCAGGCGGCACCTCGGCCCTCGCGCAGTTTCGCGCCTCCATTCAGGGCACCGTCACCGACCCCACCGGCGCCGTCATCCCCGGTGCCAACGTCACCCTCACCGACATGGACACCGGTCGCTCCCTGAACGCAACCACCAACGGCAGCGGTGTTTACACCTTCAACTCCCTCGCGCCCGATCACTACACCGTCACCACCAAAGCGCCCGGCTTCAAGCAGCAGGTCATCAAGGACTTCACAGTCGTTCCCGAGCAGTCCAACGCCGTCAACGTCCAGATGGCCCTCGGAGATCAGGGCAGTTCGGTGGATGTCAGCGGCAATACGGTCGCTCCCCTCGATACCGCCAACGCCACCATCAGCGGCACGGTCGACTCCAACCAGATTCAGCACCTGCCCTCCGCCGGCCGCGACGTCTTCTCCCTCACCCAGCTCGCTCCCGGCGTCTTCGGCGACGGCTCGCAATCGGCCGCCGGCGGCGCCAACAACCTCCCCGGCACCCAGGGTCCGGGCGGCAGCGGCTCCGGCATCTTTCAAACCGAAAACGGTCCGCAGGCCAACGCCAACGGCGGCCAGTACGAGACCAACGGCATCGAAATCGATGGCATCAGCACCTCGTCCTCCGTCTGGGGTGGCACCTCCACCATCACACCCACCGAAGACTCCATCGAAAGCATCAAGGTTGACTCCAACCAGTACGACGCCGAAAACGGCCGCTTCTCCGGCGCCCAGATTCAGGTCACCTCCAAGTCCGGCACCAATCAGTTCCACGGCAGCCTGTTCTTCCGCGCCAACCGCCCCGGCCTCAACGCCTACCAGCGCTACAACGGCTCCGGTTCGCTGGTTGCCGGCTCGCCCAGCGATCGCGGCCTGCTCCGTGACACCCTCCGCTCCAACCAGTACGGCGGCTCCATCGGTGGTCCGATTCTCAAAAACCGTCTCTTCGCCTTCTTTGCCTACGAGACCACCGGCAATGACTCCACCACCACCAGCACCGGCTGGTACGACACCCCGGCCTTCGATGCGCTCGCTCCGGCGGGCGGTCCCATCGCCCAGAAGTTCCTTACCTTTCCTGGTGCCGCTGTTGGCGCCTCCTCGGTCATCACCCAGACCTGCGCCGGTGCCGGCCTCGTCGAAAACGTGAACTGCCGCACCGTAACCGGTGGCCTCAACATCGGTTCTCCGCTCACGACCGGCGTCGGCAAGCAGGATCTCAGCTTCGTGAACAACACGAACCCCGGCATCGGCGGCGGCCTCACCAACACGGCCGACATCGCCGAATACAACACCCTGAACCCGACCAACAACGTCGGCCGTCAGTACAACGGCCGTCTTGATGGCGACGTCACCGCGAAAGACCACTTGGCCTTCGCCATTTACTGGGTCCCGCAAAACAGCACCACCTACCAGGGCAGCACCCGCGCCTACAACCTTTTTCATCACTCGCAGACAAACGACGCCTACACGATCATCTACAACCACATCTTTTCGTCGACCTTCCTGAACGAGGCCCGGGCCAGCGACTCCGGCTGGCGCTGGAACGAGGTCACCAGCAACCCGCAGGAGCCCTTCGGCCTGCCCACCGATCAGGTCGACGGCAACGCAAGCAACGGTCAGCAGATCGGCAGCATCACCCTGAGCAGCTTCGGCGCGCCCGGGCCCTCCAACTTCGATCAGCACAGCTACGACTACAAGGACGTCGCCACCAAGATCGTCGGCAATCACTCGATCAAGTTCGGTGGCAACGTCACACGCCTCTACTACCTCAACAACCCCACCTACTCCGCCCGCCCAAGCTACAACTTCTACAACGTCTGGGACTTCCTGAACGACGCGCCCCACTCGGAAGCCGGCATCTTCAGCTCCGCCACCGGCACCCCCACCACCAACCGCCAGGACGAACGCGAAGACATCTACGGCTTCTTCGGCCAGGACGACTGGAAGGCCCGCCCTAATCTCACAATCAACTTCGGCCTCCGCTACTCCTACTTCGGCCCCCTCTCAGCCAAGGCCGGCAACCTCGGCGTCGTGCAGCTCGGCACCGGGGCCACCACCTTCACCGGTCTCAACGTCCGCATCGGTGGCAATCTGACCCAGGCGCAAAAAGGCAACTTCGGCCCGCAGTTCGGCTTCGCTTTCACCCCGGACACGCTCAAGGGCAGAACGGTCATACGCGGTGGCTACGGCTTGAACTACAACCAGAGTGAGATCGCCATCACCGGTAACTCCGGCGGCAACCCGCCCTTCGTGAACAACGTAAACTTCCAGAGCGGCAGCACAACGGCGATCAACAGCAACATCGTGTACGCCGTCCCGGCAAACTCCAACACGCTCTTCGGCTACCCAGCCAACCCGCACACCACGGGGGGCTACAACACCGCCAACCTCCCAGTCCAGGGCGGAGCCACCATCACGGCGTACCAGACCAGGCAGCCCACCATTTACACCGAGCATTACTCACTCGACACGGAAACGAACCTGGGTCACCAGTTCGTCGGCACCGTCGGCTACACCGGCTCCGTCACCCGCCACCTCATCGTGCAGTCGCAGCTTTACATCAATGCCTTCGCTCTGGGCGAGGCGCAAAATCCGCTGGTAGAAAACATCGACTACTACGGCAATACGGGCAACTCCAATAACAACGCCTTGCTCGTCGGCCTGAAGCACCAGATGTCACATGGCGTCATGTTCGACGCCGAGTTCAACTACTCGCGCACCATGGACACCGGCTCCGGTCCCTACTACGAAGATCCCTACCCCTACGCTCCCCGCCTCGCCTACGGCCGCTCCGACTTCGACTTCGGCAAGGCCTTCAAACTCTACGGCCTCTGGCAGCCTGTCTTCAGTCACGGCAACTATCTCAGCCGCCTGGCCGCCAACGGCTGGAGCGTCAGCGGAATCTATAACGTCCACACCGGCTTCCCCTTCACGGCGACCCAGAACCTGGGCAGCAATCTCTACTACGCCAACAGCAACTACAGCACCCTGCGGCCGGCAGCCTACAACGGCAACGCAGGCACAAACCGCTCCAACACGGCGTACGAAAGTGGCCGTCCCAACCTGAACTTCCCAGCCATCACCGCCACCGGCGCGCAGCCCTATTTCGCTCTCGCCGCCACCGGCATCAACACCAACGCCGCAGGCATCACCAACTACACACTGCCACAAACTCCCGGGGTCAGCCGTAACACCTTCACCGGCCCTGGTTACATGGATGTCGACGCCACCGTGACCAAGAACTTCGTCCTGCCGCATGTACGCGGTCTGGGGGAAGCGCCAGGACTCGAAATCCGCGCCGACGCCTTCAACCTCTTCAACGAAACCAACCTCAACCAGGGTGCCCTCATCACCAACATCGCCAACCAGAACTTCGGTCAGGTGGTAGCCGGTGCCAACGGTCAACAGGCCGCCCTGGCCGGCCGCATCGTCAACCTGCAGGCCCGCTTCAGCTTTTAAACGCTGAAGCGGCCTACGCCCACAGCAGACGATCGCTGTCATTCTGTGCGAAGGCGCATTGGGGGCGCCGCGGCGCCCCCAATGCCCAACCGCCCCCAACCGCCCCCAACCGCCCCCAACATCGCTGGAAAACGCCTGCCCTTTTGTTGTCCTTCCGCAGCGAATCGAGGAACCTGCATTGGGGACTGCCATCGCACCCCAGGGTTCGCCCAGCACGCCTCTCTCCGCTGTCCCTCCAACCGCAAACCCTTCTGCCGGAGTCTGGATGTCTCGTCTGTTCCCCCAAGCAAGTCTGTTGCCGCTGACCCTGTTGCTCGGGGCTCTCCTGTTTCCCGCCCCCGCACCGCTGGGCGCACAGGAGCAACTGACGATCGACGCCACCGCCCCCACCACGCCCTTTTCCCACTTCTGGGAACAGACATTCGGCTCCGGTCGCGCCATCCTTTCCCTGCGCCAAAGCTATCGCGACGACCTCCGCACCGTAAAACAGGCCACCGGCTTCAAGGAAATCCGCTTCCACGGCATCCTCATGGACGAAGTCGGCCTCTACGACCCCGACCGCCGCACCAAAAACCCCGGCCTCGCCGCGCAGACCGCCAACGATGCCTCCGTCTACAACTTCTCCTACATCGACGAAATCTACGACGGTCTCCTCGCCGAAGGTGTGCGCCCCTACGTCGAACTCAGCTTCATGCCCACCAAAATGGCTGCCAACCCCGCCCTCACGCAGTCGTTCTTCTACCATCCCGTCGTCTCCCCGCCAAAGGACTACGCCCTCTGGGACGGCATGATGAAAGCCTTCGCCCAACACCTCGTCGCCCGCTACGGCCTCGACGAGGTTGCCACCTGGAAATTCGAAGTCTGGAACGAACCCAACCTCGACTTCTGGGGCGGCAACCCCAGGCAGGCCACCTATTTCGAGCTCTATGACCACACCGCCCGCGCCCTCAAAGCCGTTTCCCCGCGTCTGCAGGTAGGCGGCCCCTCCACCGCGCAGGCCGCCTGGGTCACACCCTTCCTCGCGCATCTCAAGGCCGAAAACGTTCCCGTCGACTTCGTCTCCACCCACGTCTACGCCAACGACAGGGCCCAGGACGTCTTCGGCACCGACGAAAACATCCCCCGCGAAACCATGGTCTATCGCTCCGTCAAAAAGGTCCACGAGGAGATCGCCGCCTCGCCCTTCCCAAACCTCCCGCTCATCTTCAGCGAGTACAACGCCAGCTACTCCAACGAGCCCAACGTCACCGACACCGCCTACATCGGCCCCTGGCTCGCGAACACCATCCGCCTCTGTGACGGTCTCGTCTCCGACATGGCCTACTGGGACTTTTCCGATGTCTTCGAAGAACAGGGCGTCGTCCGCTCGCCCTTCTACGGCGGCTTCGGCCTCATCGCCGCCGACGAAATCCCCAAGGCCCCGCTAAACGTCTTCCGCGCCCTGCATAAACTCGGCGACCGCCGCCTCGCTCTCACCTCCGGCTCCGCCCTCGCCACCGAGACCCCCAAACAGCTTGAAATCGCCCTCTGGAACTACGCCCCACCCTCCGGCACCGGCCCCGAATACACCCCGCCAGACCCCGCCAAACAGAGCGAGCGCAGCTTCAATCTCGATTTCCAGCACGTCCCCGCGAACGCGACGGTAGAAATCTTCCGCGTCGATCCCACCCACGGCAACGCCGTCGCCGCCTTCAACGCCATGGGCCGTCCCCCGGGCGACCTCACCAGGGAGCAGGTCGCCAAACTCCAGGCCGCCGGCGCCATGGCCCCACCCGAAACTCTTCACCTGCACAACGGCAAACTCCAGCTCAGCGTCCCAACGCACGGCCTTGCCGTACTTCTGATCCGGAGATAACCACGTGCTGCTGAACCGCCGTCTCGCGCTCCAACTCATGGCCGGGACCACGGCCTCGGCAGCCTTGCCGCGCCTCCGTGCCCAACCCAAAGCCCCGGCCTACATCCTCACCTTCACAGACGACGCCTTCCTCGACGACCTCGAACGTCGCGCCTGCCGCTACTTCGTCGAGCAGGCCGGCGCGGCTTCCGGCCAGGTCCTCGACCGCGCCGCCGCAAACAACACGGCCGGCACCCGCGACCCCCGCCGCATGGCCTCGATTGCCGCCACCGGCTTCGGCCTAACCGCCCTTTCGATCGCCGACAATCGCGGCTACCTCCCCCACGCCGCGGCCCGCGAACAGGTCCTCCGCACCCTCCGCT
>CAXTZL010000082.1:0-12172 GCA_964248555.1 uncultured Bryocella sp. | reverse complement strand
ACGAAGGGGGCGGCGGTGGGCTGCTGGCTTTGGCGGGTGACCATATTTGTGACTCGCGTTTCGGAACGTTGAATGAGCTCAGGCAGGAGCGCGACCTCGGGAAGATTGGCCCAGTAGCGCACGGGCATCTCCGAGCGCATCACGTCGGGGTTCAGGCGCGCCGGGTTGAAGATCGAACCGTAGTAAGAGCGCCACAGGTTTTCAAGTTCATCTTCCTGCGGTGCGGCTTCGCGCCCTGTACCGGCGGCATAGGTGAGCTGTTTTATCGCGGGATCCCAGGAGACGGAAGCGTCCGGGGTGAGAATCGTCCAGAACATCGGGGCAAACCGCTCGGCGAAGAACGGAGCGGCAAGCGGCAGAATGCGGTGGTCCGGGCGGTACCAGGCGATGAAGTGTTCCTGGGCCCTGCCATCGGGACCCGCTTGCTCGACCTTGCGGAAGCGCACAAAGGCGTGCATTTTGTGCAGATCGCGCCGGATCTGCGCCTCCATACGCTTCAGCTCGGCCACATCCGGATCGACCTCGATCCGCAGCAGATCACGGTCGGACTGGAGCCGGTAAAGCAGGCGGTAGAGAAGGTTCCAACGGCCGGGATCGCGATGCACCGAGGCCAGCTTTGCGAGCTCGAGGAACGCCTTCGGGACGTGGGGTTGCTCGGTAGCGAGACCGGCGGGTGCTTCTTCGAGCGTGAGCAGGTCCAACGTGGAAGGCTGGGTCGCATCTTCCAGGTCAACCTGTTCGGGTGCAAAACCACGGCGCAGGCAGTGTCGCGCCTGTTCACGCCAGGCGTTAAAATCGGGCGGCAGGGAGATGCGGAGCACGATCTAGAGTGCTCCGGTGAGGGCGCTGGCTGCGGCAAACAGATCCATTTGCGTGACCTGTGTTGCCTTGGATTTATAGGGCGCGGGCACCATCGATGAGGTTTGAGCGGGCAGATCGAAGAGTCCTGGGGTACGGGGGAGGTGATCCGTCGCCGTGATGAAGGCCGAGGCCCGGCCGAGTTGGACGTGCAGCTTTCGCAGGTGCTCCAGGGCCAGCTTCTGGTAGCGGCGAATGCGGACAATTCTTTCCACGTTCTTGTACCCGATGCCGGGTACCCGCAGCAAAGCTTCACGGGGGGCGGTGTTCACATCAACGGGAAAAAACTCGGGGTGACGTCGAGCCCAGGAAGACTTGGGATCCTCCGTGAGGGAGAGTTCAGGCTCCGCCTCAGAAGTAAGCTCGGCGGCGTCGAAGCCATAAAACCGCATGAGCCAGTCCGCCTGATAAAGCCTGTGTTCGCGAACCAACGGAGCGGGTTTAAGCGGAAGCCGGGCATCCGCCTGCGGATACGGACTGAAGCCGGTGTAATAAACGCGGCGCAGCTTGTAGCTGTCGTATAAACCGCTGGCCCGGTTGATAATTTCTCGGTCCGTGGTGGCCGTTGCACCGACGACCAGCTGCGTGGACTGCCCGGCTGGCGCGAACTTCGGGGCGCGGGCAAGATCGAGGCGGGTACGGCGCCGTTCATCGTCGACCTCATCCTTTTTCGCCTGAATCTGGCCCATGGTGGTCTCGATGACCGCTGCTTTTTTCTCCGGTGCCAGTTGCACCAGATCATTCTGCGTTGGCAGTTCGATATTGGCTGAAAGCCGGTCGGCCCAGCGGCCGGCCTCGTCGATGAGCCGCTGATCGCAACCGGGGATGGTCTTCAGGTGAATGTAGCCGCCAAAAAAGTGCACCTCACGAAGTGATTTCGCAACGGCAATCAGTTGTTCCATGGTGTAGTCGGGCGACTGGATGATGCCGGAGGACAGGAACAGGCCCTCGATATAGTTCCGTTTGTAGAAGTCGAGGGTGAGATTGACGACCTCGTCCGGGGTGAAGCGGGCGCGGCGGATGTCGGAGGAGACTCGATTGACGCAGAAGACGCAGTCGTAGGTACAGAAGTTCGTCAGCAGAATTTTAAGCAGCGAAACACAGCGGCCGTCCGGCGTGTAGCTATGGCAGATCCCGGAACCGTCGGAATGCCCAACGCCCTTGCCGTTGCCCGCGCGCTTGGCACCGGAGGAGGCGCAGGAAGCGTCGTACTTGGCGGCGTCGGCGAGGATTTCGAGCTTCTGCTGGACCGTCATCATCGGCGCACATCCTCATTCTCTGATGCTATCGCAAGAGCGAACAGCGGGCGAAAATCAGGGTCCGATTTCGCATTGCCAATGCGCTTAATGGCCGGAGGGACTTTCCGGATAAAGACGGATATCTCCAAGGCCGCGATACCGCTCGGCATAGTCCATGCCATACCCGATCACAAAGCGGTTTGGGATCTGGAAGCAGACGTAATCGGCTTCGATGGGCACAAGGCGGCGCTCTGGTTTGTCCAGGCAGGTGGCAATTTTCAGCGACGCCGGTTTGTGCTGCAGCATGAGCTGGCGCAGATAACTGAGGGTGAGCCCGGTGTCCAGGATGTCCTCGACCAGAATGACGTGGCGGCCCTCGATAGGATTGTCGATATCCTTAATCAGCTTGACCGCGCCGGAAGAGACACGAGCGCGGCCGTAACTGGAGACGGCAACAAAATCGAAGGTATTGTCCACCGTGATGGAGCGGGCGAGATCGGCGAGAAAGATAGCCGCACCTTTGAGGACGCCGATCAGGACAATGGATTCATCGGCATAGTCGGTGCTGATCTGTTTGCCCAGCGCCTCGACACGTTGGGTAAGCTGCTGTTGGGAGAAGAGAACTTCCATCGTTTCCGGGGCGACGTATTCGGGTAGTGCAACGGTGGACATGGGAGAAGGGTAGCGCGAAAGGTCGCCGCTTCCCAGCCCGCAGCGTAGGAAAAGCCGGCCCCGACCCGGGCGGAAGGGAAGAGCCGCCACTGACGATGGCATACTGGGGTGGTATGTATCCGTTCCTGAACCTCGGTTTTATGCAGGTCGGTACCTTTGGCCTGCTGCTATGGCTGGCCGCGGTCTGTGGGACCATCGTTCTGCACAAGAACTTTGTTCGTGGCGGCATTTCAGCCGATGCCCTGAACGTTGTGGTTTTTACGGTGATCGCCGGCATCATTGGCGCCAAGCTTTGGCATGAGCTGCAGGACCCACGCGAACTCGCACTCGCCTGGCACCAGATCCTGCTTCCGGGCTGGAACCATCCCGGCTCCGTGGTGGTGGGCTTCTTTGCCTGGTTCAAGGCCGGTTTTGCGTGGTTTGGCGGTCTCCTGGCCGGGG
This sequence comes from uncultured Bryocella sp., assembly GCA_964248555.1. Lineage (GTDB taxonomy): Bacteria > Acidobacteriota > Terriglobia > Terriglobales > Acidobacteriaceae > Granulicella. Next base: position 8,963 of record CAXTZL010000082.1, on the reverse strand, counting down.
TAGCGACCCTGATCGCGCAGGGCGTCGCATTCCGTCTGAATGGCCTGACTGGCATGAAGGCCGCCCTTCGTATGTTGGATCTTGCCGCGCCCGCAACCGCCATTGGCTACGGCGTGGGACGGATTGGCTGCCTCACTTCCGGCGACGGCGACTATGGCATCAACACCACGCTGCCCTGGGGGGTGCACATGGCCAAGAATGCCCTCGTGCCGCCAAATCCGCCCGATGCCCTCGTACAGCCAACGCCGATCTATGAGTTTCTCTACGCGCTGCTGATCGGATGGTGGTTGTGGAAGCGTGGTGGAAAGCCGCTGGCGCTCGGGTTTCTCACGGGCGAGTACCTCGTGTTGAGCGGAATCGGGCGATTCCTGGTGGAGTTTGTGCGTATCAATCCGCGGCTCTACTGGGGCATGTCGAATGCGCAGGTTGCAGCGCTGGGCAGCATCTTTGCCGGTGCCCTGATGATGCTGATCACACGAAACAACCCCGCCGTCGTGGCGGAACCAATTTCGGCGCAGTCGGCTCCTGGGCATCCTGTCGCGGTATAAAGCAGGACCGCGTTAGAGCCGTTTCAGGTATTCGCGGGCCTGTTCCAACTCGGGGAAGAGGCGCTCCTCGGCTTGAAATTCGCGTGAGTGCACGCAGCGCCGCCCGGCACGGACCCTCACCGGATGTTTGAGGTGCAACATCTCGTGATACAGCAGGTATTCGATGGCGCATCGGGGCGTTCCCGGCCGGTCGAAGACCTTGCTGACGACGATGGTGTTATGTGCGGCGTCGTAATGGCCGAGCATGCGCCGGGCCGCGTGCTCGCTCCATGTGAGCGTGGGGCGGCCAAGCAGGCCGTGGAAGAAGCGGGCATTCACCGCCTCGAAGACCTCATTCAGGTCGTAGTGCCGGCCCTGGGCTGTGCTGATGCGCTTGCGGCCGCGGGTCTGCCGAATGCGCTCCGCCTGCCGGGCGACGGGCTCGGACTGCGTGTACCGGCGGTAGCGGTCCGATTGCGCGGGGGCCACTGGCTTGCGATAAAGCTTGGCCAGAAGAATATGGGCAATCGCACGGTGCACACTTTCGGGCGCGTGCTCAAGCAGGTCCGAAAGACGCACCATCAACTGTCCGTCGCGCAGGCGAATCGTTGTGTTCAGACTCGTGAAGCGCCGGAACTTAACCTCGACGGGAGGCATCGGAGCGCGTGGGCGCAGAATCCGGTACTCCTCATGAAAGATGGTTAAAAGCGCAGGACTGGGAAGGGGCAAAGCAGACGGCGTCACGCTTTGCCAGCCTACCATGCCAGGCCGATTGTCATGGGAGATCGGATCACCGGGGAGGGCCCTCCTCACCGTGAACGGCATGGGGATCGGCATTGCGCAGCTTTTCCTGTGCCTCCGCTTCCGGATGGGCTTTGAAGTAGGCGTCCAGTTCAGTGCGCAATGATTCGGCCAGGGTTCTTGTGTCCTTGACGTCATCGAGCGCGATGCGACGGACAACGTTGAATGCCTCATTGTCTGCCGGTGTGCGCAGGGCCGTGGACCAGCGCTCGGTTGCCTCGATCAGTTTCGGCAGGATCTTCCGCACATCGCGATGACGACGGCCATAGTCATCGAGATTATCGTTTAGTTCGTCGACAATCTTCCCAAACTGGTCGAGGGCGTCGTGCATATCCCCGGGAAAGTCCGTGTGACTGCGGCGCCTGGCCAGAAGGTCGTCAATGAGCTTCTGCCGGTCGTTGAGGATCTCAGTGAAGACCTTGATGCGCTCCATGGGAGTGAATGCCGTATCACGCAGACGGTCCACGTCCTTCTGACTCAAGGCGTCGTCGCCGACCTGGGCCGAACATGATCCGGTTGCCAGCAGCCACGCAAGTGCAAAGGCCGAAAATGTTGCGCGAGGCATCTCCGTACCCTAGTGCGAAAAAACCGCGGCGAGCAGATCGTCATGCACATTGCTGACATGCCGTAACACAGCCTGCACGGTGTCATGTTGCTCCCGCGTGGAAACACGAAGGATGTCAGAAAGCCGTTGAACCGAATGCTCCACAATCATCTCCGCGTTTTTCAGGCGCTTTGAGTCACGACCGATGGCTTCCTTGAGGTGAAGGGCATCGGTGTCGGCGTGCTGCATGGCTTCGACCGCAGCGGACTCGTCACCGGCTGCGAAGCTGTGTCCGGCGACTTCGGTCCAGCCGTGCAGGAGTTCGGTGTATAGAAAACAGCGTTCGCGGGGCTCCGCCTGAGCCGCCCGCGTTTCCAGTTCGGTCAGCGCCGAAGCGCTGGTCGGGATTTCATCGCCGCCGCTGGCGCGGGCGGGCAGCGTGAAAAGAGCCAGACCCAGCGCCAGAAAAGAAAATGTGTGAAGCGAGGAGAACATGGGCGCACCTCTTCAAAATGCGGCCGTACTAGTGTTCGTGCTCCAAAGTGACAAGCCGATGTCGGGCTTCAAACTCCTCGTTAGGGAACTTGCCGCTCGCCACGGCCAGAAAGGCCTTATAGTTCGTCACCGCCTCCTTTTTCTGGTGCAACGTGTCGTACGCCGTCGCCTCGAGAAACAGAGAAGCAGGTGAGTTGGGTAACACTGTAGCGCGCGCAGCAAGGGCTTGCAATGCCCCCCTTGGATCTCCGTTGCGTGAGGCTGCAAAAGCGAGATGTCCGGCTGTTTCTCCCCATGCAGCGTCATCGTGAAAGGCGGACCGGAGGCCGACCGCCCTCGTCAGCGCCGTTTCCGCCTCCGCAAAGTGCTGTTCGCGGACCAGGGTGCTGCCAAGCTCATCGAGAAGCTGCGGATTGTCAGGGTCGGCCGCCAGCAGTGATTTGTAGAGCGGTTCCGCAGCGGCTCCATCTCCTGAGACCAGTTCCAAATGCGCCAGGAAACGGGTGACGGCGGGATCGGCAGCGGTCTGCGCGTCGCCCTTACGCAAAGTTGTCAGAAGGGCGATCGCTTCGGGCAGCTTGCCTTCGGCGGCGTCCAACGCTGCCAGCCGCGTGCTGAGTTGCGGGTTTTCCGGCTGTGCGGCGGCGGCAGGGCGCAGCAGGGCGTCTGCCTCGGGCAGATTGCCCTGGGACTGCAGAATGCCAGCGAGGCCGCTGATGGCCCCAATGTCGGAGGGATCGGCCGCAAGCACCCGGCGGTAGGCCGCTTCGGCGTCCTCCGGTTTACCGCTGCGGCGGGCCAGGCTTGCGCTGAGTTCAGCGTCTTCGGGCTGTTCGCCGGTTAATTTGGTGGCGCGGAACAGATCATCCACGGCCGCCGAGGGGTTGGTGCTCTCATCCAGACGTGCCAGCGCACGCAGGGCGCGACCGCGCAGCTGGGGCGTTGCAGAGGAGGAATCCGCGGCGGCTCTCAAGGGTCCCCGCGCTGCCTCCGGGTGCCCCAGACGCGCCTCGAGCAGACCGAGTGCGATCTTTGGCTCGGCCATGGTCCCATCGGCTGCAATCGCCGCAGCATAGGCCTGGGTGGCAGCGGCCTCCTGCCCGTTGCGCTCCTCGGTAAAGCCAAGATCAAACTGAAGCCGCGCATCGCCGGAGTTTGCAGCGGCAAGCTGCTCTAGAAGCTCTTCGGCGGCAGGGTAGTTTCCTTTCTCGAGCATGCCCTCAGCCTGCCGTATGCGGTCTGAGGTTGCGTTTGTCTGCTTCGCAGCGGCGGTTTGTGCCTCGTCAGCGGGTCGCTGAGCGGGAGTCTGTTTTGGTGCGAAAGCACGGGCCGGAAGATCCGCGGCCGAAAAAAGGCAGCAATAAATCGCGGGGAGAAGAAGCGCACGTCGCATCAGGCAAGCTCCTGCACCGGTTTCGCGGCTTCGTGGACCCCCGCCGCAGCCGCGGAAGACGTTTGTAGAACGGACTGGAGCCAGCGCCCGGTGTGCGATCCCGGCACGGCAGCAACCTGCTCCGGTGTGCCTACGGCAACGACCGAACCGCCGCCCGAGCCACCCTCCGGGCCCATGTCGATGACCCAGTCGGCGCTCTTGATCATGTCGAGGTTGTGCTCAATGACGAGCAGGGAACCACCACCTTCCACGAGTTTGTGCAACGCTGCGAGCAGGCGGCTTACGTCTTCAAAGTGGAGACCTGTTGTGGGCTCGTCGAGAATGTAGAGGATGCGGCTGGCGGCGCGTTTTGCCGCATCGTTGCGACTGGCAGCAACCGACGATCCGCGCACGGTCGCAAGATGCTGCGCCAGCTTGACGCGCTGCGCCTCGCCGCCGGAGAGCGTGGTGGCGCTCTGGCCGAGCCGCAGGTAGCCAAGGCCAACCTCGTCCAGCACCGACAGCTTGTCCATGATCTTGGGGTGGCCGGCAAAGAAGCTGACGGCCTCGCGCACCGTGAGCCCAAGCACGTCATGGATGCTCTTCCCCTTGTACTTCACTTCCAGGATGGAGCTCTTATAGCGAGTGGCGTTGCACTCCTCGCAGGGCAGCTCGATGTCGGCCAGAAACTGCATTTCGACTGTCACGGTGCCGTCGCCCTCGCAAACATCGCAGCGGCCGCCGGGAACATTGAAGGAGAAGGACCCGGCCGTAAGATTTTTGCGCTTCGCATCAGGCTGCGAGGCGAAGAGTTCGCGGATGGGATCGAAAGCCTTGGTATAGGTAACCGGGTTGGACCGGGGCGTGCGACCGATGGGCGACTGGTCTACGAGCACGACATCGTTGAGGAACTGCGCGCCAGAAAACTCCCGGTAGAGATGCGCGGGGTCGCCGCCTTCGCCCTGGCCGAGAGCGCTAAGCAGCGCACGGTAAAGCACCTGGTGAATCAGCGTGGACTTACCCGAACCGGAAACGCCGGTAACGCAGCAGAGCAGGCCGAGTGGAATTTCCACGTCCACACCGCGCAGGTTGTGCTCACGAGCCCCTCGCAGGATCAACCGTTCGCGACCGGGTTCGCGCCGGTGCGACGGAACGGGAATCCCATTACGACCGGAGAGGTAGCGGCCGGTGATCGAATTGGCATCCCGTTCGAGTTCGGCTACGGTACCCGCTGCCATCAGACGGCCGCCGAGTTCGCCCGCGCCCGGGCCCATGTCCAGCAGCCGGTCCGCTGCGCGGATCACCTCCGGATCGTGCTCGACCACGAGAATCGTGTTCCCAAGATCGCGCAAGTCTTCAAGGATGTGGATCAGCTTGGCGGTATCGCGCGGATGCAGACCGATCGAGGGCTCATCGAGAACGTAAAGCGCACCAACCAGACGCGAACCGAGCGACGTGGCCAGCTGGATGCGCTGCGATTCGCCACCGGACAGTGTGGAGCTGAGCCGGTCGAGGGTGAGATATTCCAGACCCACCTGCTGCAGGAAACCGATGCGTTCGCGGACCTCTTCGAGGATCTTGCCAGCGATTTCCTCCTGCGAAGGGGACAGCCGGAGATCGTCGAAAAAGGCTTGGGCGGCAGTGATCGTCAGTGCGCAGGCCTCGCAGATATTCTTGGCGCCCTCGGCGGAGTTTTGGCCCAGCAACACGGCGCGGGCTTCGGCGCGCAGGCGCTGGCCGTGGCACTCGGGGCAGGGAGCGTAGCCGCGGTACTTGGAGAGAAAAACCCGGACGTGCAGCTTGTATTTTTTGCGGTCCAGCTCGTTAAAAAAGCCGCGAATACCAGGGTAGGCGCCGCGGCCTTCCCATAAGAACTTTTGCTGCGCTTCCGTGAGATCGAACCAGGGAACGTCGGTGCGAATGCCTTCAAGTTTTGCGGCGCGCCTCATGTCGGCATGCCATGGGGAGCGGTACGTCGGCTTGGTCCAGGGATCGATAGCCCCATCGTCCAGGGTTTTTGAACGGTCCGGGATAATGAGGTTCGGATCGAAGTCGATCGTATTGCCGAAGCCCTGGCAGCGTGGACACGCACCGAAGGGATTGTTGAAGGAGAACAGGCGCGGCTCCGGCTCACGATAGAAACGGTGGCAGGTGTCGCATTCAAAGGCCGCTGAGTAGCGGAACACCTCGGGTGGCGGAGCGATGCCGCCGTCGCCGGCGCGGGGCACACTACGGAAGACGATTTCACCGGATTCGCGGTAGCCGGTCTCGATAGCGTCGACGATGCGGGAGCGGGCATCCGGGGACAGTGCCAAGCGGTCGCCGAGGACATAAATGGGGCGTGCTACGGAGGTGGCAGGCGTGGTAGCAGCCTTGAAATCCAGTTCCAGTAGGGACTCGGGAGTGGAGAACTCGACGATCCGGCCTGGCCCCTGCGGGTCGGCCGCCTCTGCCTGCCAGAGACGGTTAAAGCCGCGCCGGCGCAGCTCGCCAAGACGCTCTTTGAGCGAGTCGGTCAATGCTTCGAAGGCATCCGTGGATGGGGCTTCCACCTTTGCGCCAGAGGTTTTCTTTGCTGCCTTCTTCGCCGGTTTCGGTGCTTCCGGTTGAGCGATCGGATCGGCGGCGAGTGGACCCTGCATGGGTTCGAGGCGGACCTCGCGGCGCTGCAGCGGAAAGAGTGCGTAAACGCGCGTTCCCTCGGGCAGGGCGAACAAGCGGCCCACGATTTCGTCAACAGAGTCCCGGCGGACCACGCCGCCGCAGTGCAGGCAGGTTACGGTGCCGCAGCGGGCATAGAGCAGGCGCAGGTAGTCGAAGATTTCCGTAGCCGTTGCGACCGTGGAACGCGGGTTGCGCGTCTGGTTCTTCTGCCGGATCGCGATGGCCGGGGCCAGGCCATCCATGAACTCGACGTCTGGCTTTTCAATGCGCTCCAGAAACTGCCGCGCATAGGCCGAAAGCGACTCCACGTAGCGCCGCTGGCCTTCGGCATAAACGGTGTCAAAGGCCAGCGAGCTTTTTCCCGAGCCGGAGACGCCGGAAACCACCGTCAGGGCGTTATGCGGGATATCCACGTTCACACCCTTGAGGTTGTGCGTGCGCGCGCCGCGGATGGTGATCTGCGTCGCGGCGGCGATTGTGCCGTGGGCCATCGGCACAGAGGCGGATTCATTTACAGGAGCTTCAGCAATCATGAGGGGCTGTGACTACAGCGTACGTTCGGGCGTTTGGGTAGGGGTCTGTGAAGGGATCGAGGGTTGGGGGCGCAAAACCTCCAGCAGCAGAAGGCAGGCGCCAATCACGATGCAGGAATCGGCGATGTTGAAGTCGGGCCAGTGGTAGTGGACGATGCGGACTTCAAGGAAGTCGATGACGTGCTGCAGGCGTATCCGGTCGTAGAGGTTGCCGATCGCACCCCCGAGAATCAGGGCAAAGGCGACGGTGGAGGCACTGAGGCGCCGGCCTGTTTTCCATAGAAAGCCGAGAACGACGGCGATCTCCAGCACCGCAATCCCGATCAGCACGGAGCGCACGGTCGCGGGCGAGCGGACGTTTTCAAAAAGGCTGAAGGCCGCACCCGTGTTCAGTACGTGCGTGAGGCGAAAGACGCCGGGTACCACCGGGATGGCTTCTCCAATGGGGATGTGGGCGTGCACCCACACCTTACTGAGCCGGTCGGCGACGATGACGAGAACGGCGATGAGCAGAGCCAACGGCCGCGCATCGCGAAACCGTGCGTCGGGTACCGGGGCCATCTACGCCGCCTCCTGCGCGGGGGCGTAGCCAATGGCCTCGAGGGCATCGGCGCAGCGAGCGCAAACTGCCGGCCAACGGGAGTCGGCTCCGACGTCGGGAACGGAGCGCCAGCAGCGGGCACACTTGGGATTGGCGGAGCGCCGCACGTCAATCGTCAACGAATCGCTACCGCCGGAAGCGCGAAGCCGTTCGACCGTGACGGAGGAAACGTTGAAGAGTTCAGCCAGAGAGGCGCTGTACTTCTGCAACAACTGCGCTGAGGACGATTCATTCGTTGTTCCTACGCTCAAAACCACCTCTGCTTCGAGCGACTTACCGATCTCCTTGGCCTCTCGCAAAAATTCGAGTTTACGATTCACGAGTTCACGAATGCCAAGCAGTTCTTGCCAATCCGCCTCGAGAGTTCCCACCGAGCCGGGAACGATTTCTTCGATCGCTGGGAACAACGCCAGATGCACACTCGTGGGACGGCCTGCGACCTTCGGCAGGTACTGCCAGACCTCGTCGGCGGTGAAGCTGAGGATGGGCGCGATGAGACGCGTCAGGGCTTCCGCAATGCGCCACATCGCGGTTTGTGCGGAGCGACGCGCCGGATCGTTTGGCGCCAGGGTGTAGAGCCGGTCTTTGGTGACGTCGAGATACAACGCGCTCAGGTCGGTGTTGGTGAACTCATTCAGCGCCTGGTAGGCCCGGTGGAACTCGAAGGCGTCGTAGGAATCGCGCATGGCAGCCGCCAGTTCGGCGGTGCGGGCGAGGATGTAGCGGTCGAGGGGCTGCATGTCTGCCCAGGGCACAGCATCCGTCGCGGGATCGAAGTCATGCAGGTTGGAGAGTAGAAAGCGCAGCGTGTTGCGCAGCTTGCGGTAGTTCTCGCTGACGCGGGTCATCAGACGTTCGCTTGCGGCAACGTCTTCGCGAAAGTCCACGCTGGCCACCCAGAGGCGGATGATCTCGCCGCCGAGTCGGTTTGCGACGTCAACAGGATCGACGCCGTTGCCAAGTGACTTCGAAAAGGCGCGGCCCTGTTCGTCGAGTGTCCAGCCGGAGGTCGCGACCATGAGGTAGGGCGCGGCGTCCTTCAAGCCGACGGCGGAGAGCAGGGAGGAGTGAAACCAGCCGCGATGCTGATCGCCACCCTCGGTGTAGAGGTCGGCGGGGAAGCGAAGTTCAGGCTCGACCTCGAGGACGGCGTTCCAACTCGCGCCAGACTCAAACCAGACGTCCAGGATGTCCATCTCCTTACGGAATTCCGTGCCGTCGCAGACAGGGCAGGTCGTGCCTGCGGGCAGGAGCTCCGCCGCACCGTAGCGGTACCAGGTATCGGCACCTTCGTGCGTGAAACGCTCCACGATGCTCTTGTTGATCTCTGCATCGTTTAGAGGCTCATTGCATTGTTCGCACAGAAACACAGCAATCGGCACACCCCAGATGCGCTGGCGGCTGATGCACCAGTCGGGGCGTGTCG
>CAXTZL010000081.1:0-12311 GCA_964248555.1 uncultured Bryocella sp. | reverse complement strand
CGGTTCCGAGACGGGCGAAGCGTTGGCGGGCGCGCAGCACTTCAAAGGTGGCAACGCGGCGCAGGCGGGTGGCGAGGCGATCGATGTGCTCCTCCACACGGTGCTGAGCGGCGGTAAGCAGTTCGGCGGCGGCCGACGGGGTCGGGGCGCAGAGGTCGGCGGCGAGATCGGCGAGGGTGGAATCGGTGGCGTGGCCCAGGCCGGTGATGACGGGCAGGGTCGAGGCGGCGACGGCGCGCACGACGGCCTCCTCGTCGAAGCCGTGGAGGTCCTCCCAGCTGCCGCCGCCACGGGCTACTAGAAGGACCTCGGCGCGGTCAGGGTGGGCGTTGAACCAGCGCAGGCCGGCGGCAATTTCGGTGGCGCAGTTGGGACCCTGCACGGCGGCGGGGTAGATCAGCAGCTGCACGGCGGCATGGCGCCGGCGGCAGACCTTGACGATGTCGCGCAGCGCCGCCCCCTGCAGGCTGGTGATGACGCCGATGCAGCGTGGAAAGGGCGGTAGCTGGCGTTTGCGATCGAAGAGACCTTCGCCGCGGAGACGCTCCTTGAGCCGCTGCAGGGCAGCCAGCACGGCACCGAAGCCGACCTGTTCGACCCATTCGGCGATGATCTGAAGCTGTCCGCGGCTTTCATAAACGCTTAGCTGGCCATGGAGGCGGACGGCGTCACCATCGGTGGGGCGGAAGCGGAGAAGGGAGGCCTGGCGGCGAAAGAGGACTGCCGAAATCTGGGCGTCAGCGTCTTTCAGGGTGAAATAGCAGTGGCCGCTGCCGGCAGGGCGCCAGTTGGAGATTTCGCCCTCCACCGTGACCCGCGCGTAGTCGCCCTCGACGAGACCGCGCACGTGGCGTACGAGGCCGGAAACGGTCCAGCGGAGGGGCGGCGCTTCCGAGCTTTTGCTGGCATCCGTTGTTGCAGGCCGGTACAAGTCCAAGGGAGCCGAAAATTCCGTTGCCGGGAGAGATGGCGGCCCCGCAGCCGCGTTCGTCTTTGTATCGGGTTCTGCTGGGGCGCGCTGATACCGAGTTGGAGCGGGGATGAGCGCCGAGGGCACCGGTGCCGCTGCCGCTGCCTGGGATACAGCACCTTCCATTGAGCGCAGAAGCGCAACCGGGGTAGAAGGGGACTCGGCCTCACCGGGCAGGAGCAAGTCACTGAAGAGATCCGGCTGTAATGACTTGGGCTGTGTCGACGCAGGGCGCCGGCGACTGCTTCCTCGGCGAAGGCTGGCGAGGGTGAGTCCGGCATTCGGGTCGTCGGCCATAGTAGTACAAGTTTACTGCCGGGCCGAAACGGAAGGCAGTCAAAGTCAGGCCGTGGCAGTGTTGCGCATACTATGCACTTTGCAGCAGGGCATAGGATTCACGCAGCAGGTCATCCGGGCGACAGGGTTTGCTGAGCAGTTTGAGCGGCGTATGAAGCTGTGTTGCGTGTTCCTGCACTTCGAGGGCGTTGCCGGGGTAGGCGGTGAGCAGGAGGAGCTGAACACCGGGCAGAGCCTCGCGAACGCGGCGGGCGAGTTGCAGCCCGGATTCTTCCGGCATGGTGACATCGCAAAGCATCAGGGCCGGTGCAAAGCTCTGGGCGAATTCGAAGCCGGTGGCTGCGGAGTAGCGCGCTTCGGAGTCAAATCCGTTGGCGCGATAGATCAAACACAATGTATCGGCGACAAGACGGTCATCATCAACAATAAGAACCCGGGCCTTCATAGGCGACACCTCAGCGGGTGGGAAGCGCGGAGCTTCGGTTGCGTTCCTGAAAGGGATGACTGGCACATGGACGGGACGGAGTAGAACCTCGCTATGCAATATAAGCGAAGGTTACCCCGCTATACATAAAAAGAAGAATGTGTTTGTCGGACTTCCAGAACTGCAGTTCCACATTGGTACTGACGTACCAGAAAAGGAGGGGTGTGCGAGCGCTAGCCCTTTTGTCAGGATTTTTCTTGCTGGCTATTATACTTCTGGATGCATTCCAGACCATCATTCTGCCGCGCAGACCGGTGGGCCGGCTTCGCATCACGCGCATGTTCTTCGTGGTGACCTGGTTTCCCTTTCGGCGTGCCGTGCAGGTACTGCGATCCAAGGCACACCGGGAGCAGCTTCTCAGCGTGTATGGCCCGCTCTCCCTGCTGATCCTGTTTCTTTTGTGGGCATTGCTTTTGACTACGGGTTACGCGCTGGTTTTCTTTGGCCTGCGAATTCCCTTTCACGATGCCATGCTGACGGGACCTTCCGAATGGGCAAGGTTGCGGTCCTGCCTGTATGTGAGCGGCACAACGATTTTTACGCTTGGGCTGGGCGACGTGTTGCCGCAGTCTCACGCCGCGCGTTTGCTCACCGTCATCGAGGCTGGGACGGGCCTGGGCTTTGTGGCCCTGGTCATCGGGTATGTTCCTGTGATTTATGGGGCATTCTCACAGCGTGAGGTTCTGGTGGCGCTCCTGGACGCCCGTGCGGGTTCGCCCCCGACCGCGACCGAACTCCTGCTACGCCACAACTTTAAGGGAGGACCTCAGACGCTGCGTCAACTGCTCGCTGATTGGGAGCGGTGGTGTGCGGAGCTGCTGGAAACCCATGTGTCCTACCCGATTCTTTGTTATTACCGGTCGCAGCATGATAACCAGAGCTGGCTGGCGTCGCTGACCACGATTCTGGACACCTGTGCGCTGCTGATCGCGCTGCTGGATGGGGAGGAGACGCGACAAGCGCAGTTGACGTTTGCGATTGGCCGTCATGCGCTGATCGATTTGGGGCACGTGTTTGGTCGCGAGTCGGAGGAGCGCCGTCTGCGCGGTGTTCCCCTGACCCGGATGGCCGAAGGGAACTTTGGCCGGCTTTGCGAGGCGCTGGGAAATACGGGGTATGCGCCCTGTGGCGACCGGGAGGCACACCATAGGCTCGAGGCCCTGCGTAAGCTGTATGAGCCAAGCGCCTGCGCGTTATCGGAGTACCTGCGGATCGGCCTGCCGGAGTGGATGCCGTCGGCAAAGGCGGACGTTCGCCATAGCGATGCCTGGACAGTATTGCAGGATCTACGGTCGCCGGAGGCACTCACACACCGGCTGGGTAGGCATGTGAGCCTGCAGTCCACCGCGGCACACCTCGAAGCGCATGGCGAAGTGCCCGAGGAGAGGGTGTAATGGGATTGCTGGCCTGTTCGAACAGCCCCGCAATTTGTCTTCAGCCTAACGCAGGCCGGGACCCTGCGGTGCCGGCTGCGGATTCAGTTTTTCGGAGGCGACCTGTGCGGCTACACCTTCTTTGCCCGCGGCGTCCTTGTCATGGTCCTTCAGCTCCGCATAGATGTGCCGGGCGTCCTCCGTACGGCCCTCCGCGTTATACAGGGCGGCGAGCTGCAGCTGTGCGAGCCCGGGAGGCACGGTGGTGGCGTGACCCTTGGCGAGCTCCTGATAGAGGACCGCTGCCTGCCCGTTGCGACCCGTCTGCTGGTAAAGCTGGGCGAGCGCCAGCTTGCCTAGCGCAGAGGTGTTACCGCTCCAGCTTTTGGAGACTTTTTCAAGGATGTTCTCGGCGGGACCATTCTGGCCGGCCTCCATATAGGTCAAACCCGCAAAGTACTGGGCCAGTCTGCCGGGCTCGGTCATACCAAACTGCTGGGCCGTCTGGACGAATTGGGTGTTGGCTTTTGCGGCTCGCTCCCGGGCCGTATTGAAGGTCTGCATGCCGGGGGCAGGGGCCTGGTCCGGATGCACAAGAGGCGTCTGGTAGGTCTCCATGGCCTGGCCGAAGGCGGTGCGCGCTTCCGCCGTGCGGTGCTGGTATATGGAGTACCCGACAGCAGCTACGATGATGAGCACAAGCGCGAGGCCGACGATCAGCAGGGTCGGACGCCGATTGCGATTCACCCACTGCACACTGTTTGCCGTAGCCAGCACAAATTGGTCAGGCGGCGGGCCATTACGCTTATTTACGTTCTTCACTTGAAATGCTCGTCCTTGAGGGAGGGGGGTGAAACAGGCGCCGGATAACCGGGCCCGGAGATCGCTTGAGTTTAGCAGGAAGACGCCAGCGACACCCGGTTCACGGGGATTTTGGGGTGTGGCAACGATGGCAATTTGAGTCGTAGTGCGACGGGAACAAACCTCTTGCCAAGGGTGCGATTTGTGACATAGTATCCGTTTCGCCATCGGTACAGTGCAATTTTGAGCACGCGCCAGAACCGGCCCACGTCCGTTTTGTGCTTTGTTTTGTTTGAAATGAAAATCCCGGCGCGCCGGAGGATCAGGAGCAACACCGTCATGGCTTGGTACGCGTACTGCATTGCTGAACGCTCAGCTTTTCCTGAACTCGCCCATCATCGCCGGCCCGTTCCCCTGCAGGGGGTTCTGGGAATGTTTGGGAGCCAGACTTTTCTGTTTCCCGCAGCCGATCTCACGGTGGTTGTCTCCGAACACATGCCGGAGGACGCGGCGCGAATGACCGGTCCGGAGGCCTCACCCGCTGCCCGGGAACACGTCCGCGTGATCGCGGCAACTTTCAGCCGTTCCACGGTGCTGCCGTTCCGTTTCGGAACGTGCTTTAACGATGACGACGCCCTTCGCCGCTCGGTACGGTCCAACCAGCGGCAGTTTCTTGCCAATGTGGAGCGTCTGCGCGGCAAAGCGGAGATGCATCTGAAGGTTCTCGTGGACGATACCTGCCCGGAAAAGGACGATCGTTCCGCCCGGGCTGCGGGACAGGCGTATCTGTCGCAGCTGCGCCAAACGGCGTCGCGGCAGCGTGAGCGGCAGTCGCGCGCCCGGGCACTTTCCGTGCAGATGCATCGCATGTTTTTGCCACTGGAAGAAGAGATCACCTGCAAGCGGACCGATTCAGGCAAAATGCTGCTGGATATCGCGCACCTGGTCGATAAGAAGACGGTGGAGCGCTACCAGAACAAGTACAGCTCGGCAACGCTGCAGCTGAAAGACTGTGCGATGCAGCTCTCGGGTCCCTGGCCGCCGTATCACTTTGTACACGCGGGAAATTACTCGCGCGTGCACGCCTGATTGCAGCTGACGTGGCCTGGCTTATGGAGCCCAGCATCCAAACCCTCCATGAGCGATCTCGAGTCCCTTCCGGTACCCGAAGACCCGTTGGTTCAGCAACTGTCCGCCCTGTTACGGGGCGGACAGGCGCATGCCTCCTTCGCGGCCGCAGTGGAGAACTTCCCTATCGCCTCCCGCGGTGTTGTTCCCGACAGGCTGCCGTACTCCGCCTGGCAATTGGTGGAGCACCTGCGTTTGGCGCAACGCGACATTCTCGATTTTTGCGCCCCACCGCCGGGCGGATACAGGCATCTAGCCTGGCCGGCTGCTTACTGGCCGTCCGAGGCGATGCCACCCGAGCCGGACAGCTGGGACCGTAGCCTGGAGGCGATCCAGGCAGACCTGCAAGCCTTCGAGGCTCTGCTGACCAAGCCGGGGACCAATTTGTTCACCCCATTTGCCTGGGGTGACGGGCAGAATTTGCTGCGTGAAGCCTTGCTGATCGCCGATCACAATAGCTATCACACGGGGGAACTGCTGGTGCTGCGGCGGCTGCTCGGGGCCTGGCCGGCGTAGTGTCTTGTCCGCTGAAACGGTGTTCGGGGTCTATGCCTGGCTGCCGGCGGGGCGTTTGCGTCTGCTGAGGACCGAGGAGCGGCGCTTACGACGCTTGTCACTGGCCCCATCGACCATCTTCCAGAAGCCGACAAAGTAGTCGACGGCGGAGATGATGGAGACGATCGTCATCCAGTAGATGGCTGTAATGGCGATGAGGTGGACGCCGATGACCACGGGGCCGAAGACCCACTCATTCCAGCGGTGGTTGAGAATGGCCGCGACGACCGAGACGATCTGGATCACAGTCTTGAGCTTGCCGACGTCGGAGGCCTGGATGGTGAAGCCTTCGGAGGCGGCGATGGAGCGCAGGCCGGAGACCAGAAACTCGCGCCCGATGACGACGACCGCGATCCAGGGTGGAACGACGGCGGGGTTGTAGGCCACGAGGACGATATATGCCGAGGAGACCATCAGCTTGTCGGCCAGGGGGTCGAGCAGCATGCCGAGCGTTGTGATCTGGCCGCGTTTGCGGGCGAGATAGCCATCCAGGCCGTCGGTGACGGAAGCCAGGATGAAGATGAGGGAGGCTACGACCTCCTGCTGTCCATGCGCGCCGTGGAAGGGCGAATGAACCGACAGCGCCCAGATCAACACCGGGACGGCGGCGATGCGGGAGAGCGTGATGGAGTTGGGCAGGTTCACCAGCGACTCAGCGTATACGAGCGGGGTGGTCTCATTGTGTCACACCGGCTCCGTTCTGGGAGTGAGGGGTGACAGTGAGAAGGGAGGGCAGTGAGAAGGGAATGGTGAGATGCAAGGGTAGGGGGAGGCGGGCGGAGACGATGCTGGCAGTCCGTGCGCCCCGGCCCTGGACCGAAACGCACGGACTCCTCGGTGCCAAATCAGGCGTACATGCCGCGCTGCCGTGTGGTGTAGGCCACGCGGTCGATGGCCAGCATGTAGGCGGCGATACGGTTGTCGACATTGTGAGCTACGGCGTATTGCAGGACATCCGTGAAGCTGTCGGCCATGATGCGATCCAGCCGCTGGTTCACCTCGGTC
Organism: uncultured Bryocella sp.; assembly: GCA_964248555.1. Lineage (GTDB taxonomy): Bacteria > Acidobacteriota > Terriglobia > Terriglobales > Acidobacteriaceae > Granulicella. The sequence continues at coordinate 5,698 of CAXTZL010000081.1, read as the reverse complement.
TCGGTCCAGAAGTAGCCCATGCGGTCCTGAACCCACTCGAAGTAGCTGGTGGTGACGCCGCCGGCGTTGGCGAGGATGTCGGGGACCACAAAGATACCGTTTGAGGCAAAGATTTCATCGGCGACGGTGGTGGTGGGGCCGTTGGCGCCTTCGACGACGATCCGGGCACGTACCCCGGCGGCATTGCGGCTGGTGAGGACATTTTCCGTTGCGGCAGGAATGAGGATGCCGCACGGGTGCAGCAGCAGATCGTCCTTATCAAAGGTTTCGGCTTCGCGGAACCCGTGAATGGTGCCGGTGCGGGCTTTATGCTCGAGCAGTTCGGAGATGTCGAGGCCATTTTTGTTGAACAGCGCCCCGTCATATTCGGCGATGCCGATGACCTTGTAGCCCTTGTCCCAGAGGATCTTGGCTGTGTTGGAGCCGACGTTGCCGAAGCCCTGGATGATGACGGTGGTGTCCGCTGGCGTCATGTTGAGGTGCTTGAGTGACTCGTCGCAGACCACGGAGACACCGCGTCCGGTGGCCTCCCGCCTTCCTCTGGAGCCGCCCATATTGACGGGCTTGCCGGTGACCACGGAGGTGACGGTTTGGCGCATGTGCATGGAGTAGGTATCCATGATCCAAGCCATGGTCTGTTCGTCCGTGCCCATGTCGGGGGCGGGCACGTCTTTTTCGGGCCCCAAAAATTCGATCAGCTCCGAGGTGTAGCGGCGGGTCATCCGCTCCAACTCACCCTGGCTCATGTGTTTGGGGTCACAGATGACACCGCCCTTGGCACCGCCAAAGGGAATATTGACGACGGCGCATTTCCACGTCATCCAGCTGGCGAGGGCGCGGACCTCGTCGAGTGAGACGTCCGGGGCGTAGCGAATACCACCCTTGGCCGGGCCGCGGGCCACCGAGTGCTGCACGCGATAGCCGGTGAAGACCTCGACCTCGCCGTTGTCCATCATGACGGGAAGGTGCACGATGATCTCCCGCTGCGGGTAGCGGAGAACCTTCCACAGGCCGGCATCGAGGTTGAGCTTATTGGCGGCGGTGTCGAAGCGGGCGGCCTGGGCTTCCCAGGGATTGGTCTCCTGCGCAAGACTGATGTTGCTGCTGCTCGTAAAAACTGGTGCTGCCATGCTGCTGTCCTTCTTTCGGGCGTGTACCGGGATGGCGGCGAGCGCCTTTCCCCGCGGTACAAGTTCTTCGGTGGTGGCCATTAACTGCCTCCTTGGCCCAACGCCCATTGGATGTTGCCGGCGGCGAGCTGGAGTCAGTTGCAAGCGTGCCCGGGAAGTTTTTTCCCCGGTCAACGGGCCTCATCCTAGGCCCGGGAGGCCGCATCCGGCAACCCACGAAGTATGTACAGGTTAGGTAGTATGGGTAGTATGCCCGCAGGGGAAACCAACCCGGATCCCGAAGAATTTTCACGCTGGGCAGAGGCCCACACCCTGGTTCCGGTGATGCGCACCGTGGCGGCCGATCTGGAAACGCCGGTAGGGGCTTTTCTGCGCGTCGCTTCCCGCGAGCCCGAGGCCTTTCTGCTGGAGTCTGTGGAGGGTGGCGAGAAGGTGGGTCGCTATACCTTTATCGGCGTGCGGCCCTACCGCACCCTGACCAGCCGGGATGGCGAGATCACCCTTGTGGAGGGCGAAGCGTCACGAAGCTACACGGGGGACGTCTTTGCGGAATTGAAGAAGACGCTGGAAGGGCATCGGCCGGCGAAGCTGCCCGGGCTGCCGCCATTTACCGCCGGTGCCGTCGGCTACTTTGCTTATGATGTGGTGCGGCAGATTGAACGCCTGCCGGAGCTGGCCGCCGATGAACTGCACGTTCCGGAGGCGCACCTGATGTTTTTTGACCAGGTGCTGGCCTTCGATCATGTGAAAAAGGCAATTTACCTGATCGTAACCGCGGGCGCGCGAGTGCCGTTGACGCCGACAAATGCCGGGGCGGCGTTCGACGATGCCGAGGCCCGGCTGGATGAGCTGGAGGCGCTGCTCGAGGCTCCGCTGCCGCGACCGGCGACCGAGCGCATCGACGAACCGCTGCTGCTGACGCCACGGACGGCCGAGGCTGCTTTTTTGAGCGCGGTGGAGCGGACAAAGGAGTACATCGCCGCCGGGGATGTGTTTCAGTGTGTGCTTTCGCAGCGTTTTGACTGCACGCCGGGGGTGGATGCTTTTGAAATTTACCGCTCGCTGCGGATCGTAAATCCGTCGCCCTATATGTTTTGTCTGCGCTTTGGGCTGCCTGGCGGGACTGGCGGAGCGGGTGGGAGCGCCGAGGCTGCGCGGCGCTGCCACATTGTGGGCTCTTCGCCGGAGTTGCTGGTGCGGGTCAAAGATGGCCGCGTGGAGTACCGTCCAATAGCCGGGACGCGGCCGCGAGGCGTCGATGAGGCTGCGGACTCAGCCCACGAGGCCAGTCTGCGGGCCGATGCCAAAGAGGTCTCCGAGCACGTGATGCTGGTGGATCTGGGGCGCAACGATCTGGGCAGGGTGAGCACCTTTGGCAGTGTGCGGGTAAAGGACCTGATGTTTGTGGAGCGCTATTCGCACGTCATGCACCTGGTGAGCGCCCTGGAAGGCCGGTTGCGGCCGGAGCTTACACCGATCGATGCGTTTCGCGCCTGCTTTCCGGCGGGTACGCTGTCGGGGGCGCCCAAGGTGCGGGCCATGGAAATTATTGAGGAAATGGAGCCGGTGCGGCGCGGGGTGTACGGGGGCGCTATTGTGTACGCAGACTTCAGCGGCAACTTCGACAGTTGCATCGCGATCCGAACGCTGTTTCTGGATGGGGAAAAGGGCTATATCCAGGCGGGTGCCGGCGTGGTTGCCGATTCGGTTCCGCAGACGGAATATGAAGAGTGCCGCAACAAGGCGCGTGCGGTGGTGCGTGCTATCGAGCGCGCGCGAAGGGGCTCATGATCTCGCGAGATGAACACTCCGGGGAGGCAAGACTGGGCCAGGGTAACGTGACTTATCTTGACTGACGGTGTACCAGGATGCGACACAAAAGGTTGCAAATACTTAGGAAAAGCTACTCGACAGTAACCTCCTGAGCATAACTGGTGTAGTCCGACGTGACGGAGGCCGTTACTTGGCTGAGTGCTATACTCGCCGAGTTTGCAAGGGAAAGTTAGCTTGAGAGGTATTATGGCAGCCGAAAAGTCCGTAGCTTTAATTGAACCTGTAGGTGGCCACGGAGGCATGGACTATTACGACTTAGGCCTTTGCGGCGGACTGCTGGCCGCTGGCTGGCAGGTAGGCTGGTATACCTGCAGCCAAACCGCGGAACCTTCCCTGAAGCAAGTCGGCTTCCACCCGGTCTACCGCGGTATCTGGGGCAAGGCAAACAAGTATCTTCGCGCGGGACGGTACCTTTTCGGCAGTCTGCGCGCCCTGTCGCAGGCCTCGTCTTCCGGAGAGAAGGTGGTGCACTTTCACTTCTTCCATGGGGCGACGGAAGAACTGATGCTGTTGGCTCTGGCGAAGACCTACGGGCGTAAGATCGTTGTTACCGTGCACGACGTGGAGTCTTTTGCAGGGACGGGCGCGCCGGCTTCAGGCATCGTGAGTAAGATTTATGGATTGGCGGATAAGTTCATTGTGCATAACTCGGTATCCCGCCGGGAGCTGATCAAGGCATTGCATGCCGATCCGGCGAAGATTAACGTGATACCCCATGGTAACTACCTGAGCAGCATCCATAACGTACCCACAGCCGCGGAGGCGAAGAAGTCCCTCGGGATTGAGGCCGGCCAGAAGGTTGTCTTGTTCTTCGGCCAGATCAAAGAAGTCAAGGGTCTGGACCTGCTCTTCAAGGCCATGCCGGCTGTGGCTGGTGCGGTGCCGGGAGTGGTGTTGCTGGTAGCGGGCCGGCCGTGGAAAAACGACTTTGACAAGTACCAGGAATTGATTGATCGCTTGGAGATCAGCGGGCGCTGCCGCCTCCACATCCGGTTTATCCCAGACGATGAGGTTTCCACCTTCTATGCTGCGGCGGACGTGGTCGTGCTGCCGTACCGGCGCATTTACCAGAGTGGCGTGGTGCTGCTGGCCATGAGCTATGGCAAAGCGGTGGTGGTGTCCGATCTGCCGGGCATGACCGAGATCGTCACTGAGGGGGTAAACGGGTTTGTGTTTCCCAACGGAGATACCGCGGCGCTGGGTCAGGTGCTGGTGCGCATCCTTCAGGACGACGAGGGCAGAGAAAGAGCGGCACAACGCGGTCTTGAATACGTTCGTACACGTCACGACTGGAATGCGATCGGGCGTGAGACGGGGGATGTTTACCAGTCGCTGCTTGCCTGAGGCACTCCTAGCCTCAACGCGGGCGGCCGAGGCTGAAGGCCGAGGCCAGTGTTTGCCGTGCAAAAGCCTTGTCGGGCAGCTTGCGCTGTTCGAGCGCCCGGAGGATGAGCCGGACCCGCTGCACCGGAGAGCCACCTTTCGGCTTCGTTTCGCGGACATAGCCCCATTCCGCCGCGAGCATGCGTTTATAGCGATCCAAGGAGAGTTCGACAGGTCCACCTTTTGGACCACGCACGGAGAGCTGGTGTTCGATGCTGATAGGCAGAACCTGGACACGGTCTCCGCCGCGTTGCAGGCGATGGAAGACGACATGATCCAGGTAGTCCAGCGGGTATTCCTGCGGAAAGCCGCCGATGCGCATGAGGGCGCTTACGCGTACGCATGCTGCAGAGTTCAGCACTGTGAGGGGCCCGGGGGCAATGCCCGTTGCGACTGAGAGCTCCTGACCGTGTTTCAAGACCAGCGGAGACAACGCCATGCCATCCCGTATCAGTTTGGGCACGATGGCGCAGACCTGCGGTTGGGGGTTCGCCTGTATGGCCTCAAGAAGGACAGAAAGGAAATCGGCTGTCAGAGTGGTGTCCTGATCCAAAAGGAGCAGCCACGGCAATTCAGATCGTGAGGCAAGATCGAGAGCCTGGCCATAGGCCTTGGCCAGGCCGCCATTGCTGGGGTCGTGTTTGTAGACGAGCGAAGCCGTAAACGGGTCCGAAATCCCCTCCGGCGTGAGATTTTGGCTCTGCGGGGAGTTGTCGTAGACAAGTACGCTCAAAGAATGAACGAGATCCGGATGAGTGCCGGCGATTTCACGCAGGGAGCGCAGAGTTGGAGAATTCTGCGGGATGGTTTTGTAAAGGACGATGACGGCTTGGCAAAGTGTTGGCTGCACGCTATGGACCATGGCCTCTGAGGATTAGGTGTGCGCTCACTTGTGGCGCTTCGGGGAGAATACAGCCTGGCTGCGTGAAGGCAAGCCACAATTCGGCTGATCGGCGTCCTGCCGACTAAGGTTCAGCCGCGCAGGACGCCGATCAGCATGGCGGTATCTTTCAGCACCGAACGGAAGCCTGCACCAAAGTGCCAGTGATCCCGCTTGAACACCATGGAGACCAGGGTGGGGAACTGCAGGATGCCACCGACGCGTATGGTTTGCCGGCGCTTGAGAAAGGCCAACTTGCGATGGAGGACGGGAATCAGTGTTGCCTGAAGTTCCGGATGCACCATAGCAGCTGCGAGCGCTTCCTCGTAGTGGTGAATCTCGGCGGCGTAGGCTTCCTTGTCCCGCGTTTTTGCCAGTCGCATATGGCCTGCCAGTGTCCAGTCGCCCACGCCAACGGATTGAATCGAGTGTTGACGGTAGCGCGTTACGGGCGTCTGCCGGCGCGACGGTC
>CAXTZL010000080.1:0-12336 GCA_964248555.1 uncultured Bryocella sp. | reverse complement strand
GCGCTTTCCTTCATTGGCACCAATGCTCCGGACTCAAAGCCTTCACACATACTCTAACCCGTGATTACTGTTTCTGAAAAGCCAGCGTTTCCGCGAGGCGCTGGCCATCTTCAAGCGTAGCCTGGCTGACGAGGTTCATCTTGCGTCCGTCGGAGGTAACAACCCATCGATCTTTTTGGGTGATCTGATTGTCCCGCCGGGATATTGCTTCGACTGTATGGGGATCCACGAGATTCAGCTGTACGGTGTCGTTGCGGGAGTTCTGCAAATCGTACTGCTTGCCGTCGAGCCGTCCGGTATAGCTGTAGCCCCATGAAAAATGCACACCGCCGCTGCTTTCCGGCTCGATGCGTAGAACCATTCCCTGCCGCAGGCGCGTCTTGCTGAGGTCCTGGGTCCACTGGCCGGCGAACAGATCTCCCCGCGCCGCCTCGCCTCCACTTCGTGTCCACACGGTGATCTGATCGGGCTTGCCCTGGCTTGCAGTGGTGATCGTCAGCTCTTTGCCGTCCTTTGAAATCTCGTCGCGCACGGTCGCGACAAGAGCGCCGTCTTTCTTTTCCTCAACCTCGGACTGCCTCTTGCTGATCCTGTGAAGCTGGATCTGGTTAAACGCCGGATTGCCTTCCACGGCCGTTCCATGTCCGTCTGATCGCGCCGTAAATTCCAGGTGAACTTCGCCCGTCATCGCAAGATGCACCCCATTCGGGACGGGGGTGATGGAAAGCGTATTGGGTGGGGTAAGGGTGGATTGCGCAGAGACGAGCGTCCAGGACCCTATACGCGGATCAGGACTTCCCGACTGAAGAGCAGCAGTCAAGGCGAGGATCGCTACGATGCGCATGGCTTCTCCTAATGGACCGAAAACCAATCTAGCAGATGCACCGGCATTGGCTTACTAGAGCTGGATGCCGCAACAGGCCTCCGCGTTCCCTGGCCGCAAGGGATCCGTGATGCGGGTTACGTGCCCTTGCCTCCGGCCTGCACTCGGTATGACATCATCAACCTTATGAATGTGCGCCGGTCATGGGTGGCTTTGCTTGTTCTCGTCGCCGTGCTTGCGCTGCTTCCGTTTTCGTTCCACAGCGAGCGTCATCTGGAGACCGCTACCCGCGTTGAAGGCAGCCAGGCGGAACGGGTCACGGAAGAACTGAGCAGCGGATTCCACTCTCCCTTCGTGGACAGCGTGGCTCTGGTGGTTAAAGGGCTTCCCCCGGCAGATAGCGCGGCCGGCGCCGGGGCGCTGGCAACAATCGATGCGGCTCTGAAGGGGGTGCCCGGTGTCTCCGGCGTTGTCTCCTATCTCGAGCTCCGGGATCCGATTTTTCTTGGCAAAGGCGGAGGAACGTACATCCTCATCGGACTTTCCTCGGATAACGGCCCCGCCGAGTTGGTCGTCCCTCGGCTCCATGAGCTCGAACATTCGCTGGAAGGGCAGTTGCGCCCCCAGTTTCCGGGCGTCCGGCTCATCTTAACCGGCGAAACGCCCCTCAACTTCGACATTCGCAAGGCAAGCGCGGATGATGTCCGCCGTGGGGAAAGTCTGGTCATTCCCATCACGCTCGCGCTTCTGCTGATAGCCTTCGGCAGCCTGACGGCGGCGCTGATTCCCGTGGCTGTCGGTCAACTCGCCATTGCAACGACACTGGCCATCGCCGGCTTTCTAGCGCAACGTTTTCACCTGTCCATTCTGGTTCAAACCCTTGCGACGATGCTGGGGTTGGGTCTGGGCATCGACTACGCGCTCCTGATGGTCAGCCGCTTCCGCGAGGCGATTGCGGCTGGACATGACGGTTCAACGGCCGCAGCAATCGCAGCGCGGCAGGCCGGACGCACATTGCTGATCTCGGCCTCTACGGTGGTTATCGGATTTCTCGCACTGCTGATCGTACCCATCAGCGAGATTCGCTCCATCGGTGTTGCAGGATGCCTGGTCGCGGGCATGAGCGTGCTGCTAACCAACACCCTGGTTCCGGCGGTGCTTTCATGGCTTGGCCCACGCATCGACTTCCTGCGCCTGCCATTTGCGCCAAAACTCGACGCCTCGCGTAATGCACGCGCCGGTAAGCGTTGGAGAGGCTGGGGGCGCATCGTGGTCGCGCACCCCTGGCTGGCCATCCTGCTGGCGGGTGTGCCCCTCCTCCTGCTCGCGTTTCAGGCCACAAGGCTCGACACCAGCGTTCCCCAGGGCGACTGGCTCCCCCCGGCTGCCGAATCTGTGCAGGCGCTGCACACCCTGGAGCGTATGGACCGCGGTGGCGTGGTGCAGTCATTGCGCGTGTTGGTTACCCTGCCACAAAACTCGATCGCACACACCGATGCGGGTTGGAACACGATCGACCGGCTCTCCAAACGCCTGGCAAGCGATCCCCGTTGTCAGCGCGTCATTTCCATTACAACTGTCGCCGATGGCAATCGATCCATGCTGACCGACCTGTCTCGTGAGACCCGCCGCACGTTTCTCAGTGCCGATGGGCGCACTGCGCTGCTCGAGGTCTTGCCTACCGGCGCCGTCACGCTGCGAGGGCAGGTGGACTGGGTACGGCAGCTTCGCCAGATTGGCGCCCCCGCGCTGACCGGCGTACCCGGATCAATCTTGTTCATTGGGGGCATTCCCGCGCTCAATGCGGACTACCAAACGATTGTCAAGCGCAGTTTTGCTCCCGTGACGGCGCTGGTTGTCGGCGGAACGCTTCTGGCCCTTCTTTTCGGCTTCCGATCCCTGATCGCCCCCGTAAAGGCCATCGCTCTGAATCTGCTGTCGGTCATGGCAGCGTTTGGGGCCCTCGTACTCGTCTTTCAGGATGGGTACGGCAGGCACCTCCTGGGCGTGAGCGAACCAACGGGCAGCATCTTTCCCCTTGTGCCGATTGTTGCCTTCGCCATTGTCTTCGGACTCAGCATGGACTACGAGGTTTTCCTGGTTGCACGCGTTCGCGAAGCGCGCAACAGCGGCTTCACCGAAGAGGATGCCATCCCCGAAGGACTGGCACGAACCGCGGGCCTCATCACGAGCGCGGCCGCCATCATGATTGCCGTATTTGCGGCGTTCACGTTCGGCAATTTCCTCGTGATCAAAATGATTGGCTTTACGCTGGCGGTTGCGGTGTTTATCGACGCCACTCTGGTCCGCATGGTGATTGGGCCGGCCCTGCTCCGCGTCGCGGGCGATTGGAACTGGTGGCCCGGCGGCCTTGCAAAAGCAGGGCATAGAACGACTGAGCCGGTAGCACGGCCTGGCTCTCCCCTGTAACGACCAGAATGATCAGAACGATCCGTAAGTTCTAACCCTCCTCTTTGGGCTGTTGGCCGTCCATCGATCCCAGTACGGGCATCCCCGCCCGCCACCGAAGCAGCCTGACCGGAGGCAAGCAGCTATAACGTTGGTATGCAGATCTTTACGGCTCGGAAACTTCTTACTCCCTTTGCTCCCATCGAGTATCCGGCCATCCGCGTGGAGGACGGACGCATCCTCGAGATCGTGTCCGGCCCGCACAACGACTCGAACGAAATCTTCACCCCGTCCTTTCTGGATATTCATGTGCACGGAGCCATGGGGTACGACTGCATGCACGCTGACACCGCGGGTCTTAACGCAATCGGCCGCTTTCTTGCCTCAAAGGGAGTGGCTCACTACCTGCCTACGACGGTCACCTCGGCGATGGACCCTACGCTCGGGGCGCTGAACAGGCTGGCCAGCTACATCGGGGCGACTGCGGAAGAGGATGCGGCAACGCCGTTGGGCATTCACCTGGAGGGTCCCTTTCTCTGCCCTGCCAAGCGGGGTGCCCATCCAGTCCAACACCTGCTGGCGCCCAGTATCGAGACCTTTGACCGCTTTCAGCAAGCAGCACAAGGCAACATCCGTCTGCTGACCCTTGCCCCGGAGATGCCCGGCGCTCTCGAGTTGATTCGCTACGCCTCGGCGGCGGGCGTCCGCATCAGCCTTGGCCACAGCAATGCCACGGCGGCTGAGACGGAAGCGGCAATGGAGGCAGGCGCCCAAAGTGCCACGCATACCTTCAATGCCATGCGCACGCTCGACCATCGTGAACCGGGGATTGCGGGCAAGGTACTGGATTCGTCCCTGCTGTATGCCGAGGCCATCGTCGACGGCGTGCATGTGCACCCCGCGATGGTCCGCCTCTGGTTCGCCATGAAAGGCGAAGCGCGAGCCATCCTCGTCACCGATGGCATGGCCGCTACCGGCATGCCGAACGGGACGTATCAGCTTGGCGACCTCCAGGTTCAGGTAGAGGACGGCGTGTGTCTCTCCGATGGCGTGCTGGCGGGCAGCGTTCTCACGCTGGACAAAGCCGTCAGCAACTTTCACCAGATGACGCAGGCCTCTCTGCTCACGGCCGTGCGCCTCGCTTCACAAAACCCCGCCGAGATGCTCGGGATCGCGCATCGTCTCGAACTGGCGGTGGGTGCGCCGGCTAACTTCAACGTCTATAGCGAAGACGGAATGCGCCTGGGGAGCGTGTTGAATGGCAGGCACTTCGCCGCTTGAATCTGCCGCTGACTACACCGCCGCCGGAGGCGTCAGCAGGACTGCTCCTTCGTGCATGCCTGGACGGTGTCCATAAAGCGCGAAAAACAGGATATACAGGTAGCAGACAAGCACCACCAGGAAGCTGCGCTGATAGCCAAAATGATCGGCAAGCAGTCCCTGGATCTCCGGGATCACGGCGCCGCCGACCACCATGGTCACCAGCAGACCCGAGGCCTGGCTCGTATATCGCCCCAGGCCCTCCAGCGACATGGGGAAGATACACGGCCACATCACGGAGTTGAACAACCCGCAGCTGACAAGCGCCCAAAGGGCCACTGGACCGTGGCCAACGATGGCGGTACCGATGAAAACAACACCCAGCACTGAAACAAATGCAAGCGCATGGGCCTGGCGCACATAGCGCAGCGCGACGGAGCCGATAAGGCGCGCCACCATCGCTCCGCCCCAGTAAAGCGAGACATAACGTGCCGCCTGCGTGTGGCTCATGCCGCCCATGGAAGGCTGCCCGAGGTAATTGATCAGCAGGCTGCCAATGGCGACCTCGGCTCCGACATACATGAAAATGCCTACAACGCCCAGCCGCAGTTGCCGGAAGCGCAGGGCCGCGAACAGCCCGCCCACCCTGGCTTCGCCCTCCGGCAAAACTGTTGGCAAATGAATGGCACGCGTCAAAATGGCCATCAGGAAGGCAAGCGCAGCCAGCACCAGATAAGGGATACGTACGGAACGGGCAAGCACCGCTGTGCTGGCGCCTGCCGCGACAAAGATAAAAGCCGCACCGATCCGGGGCGCCAGCGTCCCCGCAAAAGAGTTGAAAAAACCCGCAAGATTCAGGCGAGAAGCCGCCGTCTCCGGGGTGCCCAGCGCCCCCACGTAGGGATTGATAGCCACCTGCAACAGCGCTAACCCGCAACCGACCACGAACAAGGCAAACAGAAAAAGTGGATAGGTGATCAGCAGCGAAGCCGGCAGAAAGAGCAGCAGGCCTATTCCCATCGTCGCCAGCGCGGCAACGATGCCAGACTGATACCCGATGCGGCTCACGATGCGTCCGGAAGGCAGCGACATCAGGAAGTACGCCCCGAAAAAAGCGAATTGCACAAGCAGCGCACGAAAATTTGAAAGGTGAAACAGATCCTTGAAGTGCGGTACCAGCACATCATTCATCGCCGTAATAAAGCCGATACCGAAATACAGCAGCACCATCAGAATCAGCGGGAAGGTGTAGCTTGTGGTTCGCTGCGCCACTGCACCCGCCGTTGCTTCCCCGTGCACACTGCCTGCTGCCATCAACCCTCCTACAGGTTGTTTCTTGATCCCCGATCCATCGTGCGTCGCAGCAAGCTTACCTGATCGATCTTGCCCTTCTACGGAGCTCGTCATCTTCAGGAAGGCGATGGGACCTTGTCTTCTATACGGGTGGGTTGCAGGCTAGGGCTGCAAACCAAAGGTGAACACCGTGGTAGAGTGCAGCACCTGGCCGGGACGCAGCACCGTGGAAGGAAAGCTGGGTTCGTTGGGTGAGTCCGGGAAATGCTGGGTCTCCAGGCAAAACCCGTCATACTTTCCGTAAACCGCGCCGCCGCTGCCCGTAAACTGCCCGGGCAGCGCATTGCCGGAGTAAAACTGCACGCCCGGCTGTGTCGTGGTAACGGTAAGCGTGCGTCCACTCCCCGGATCGACAGCCTTGGCTGCAAGGTGTAAGCCTAGACCCGGGTTGTTCAGCACATAGTTGAAGTCATACCCGCCGCCAGCCTTCTGCAACTGATCATTGCTGTCGTGAATGTATTTGCCGATCGGCGTCAGCGTACGCAGATCCAGCGCCGTTCCGGCCACAGGCAAAATCTTGCCCGTCGGAATCAGCTCCGCGTTCACAGGCGTAAAGCGGTCGGCCGCCAGCATGATTTCCTGATGCAGCACCGTCCCGCTCGCTTCCCCGGCCAGGTTGAAATAGCTATGGTTGGTCAGGGCCACGACGGTCGGTTTGGTCGTCGTCGCGCTGTACTGGATGCGAAGGTGGTCCCCCTCCAACTGGTAGAGCACGTGTGCGGTCAGTTGGCCCGGAAACCCCATGTCGCCATCCGGGCTCACCAGCGTTAGCTCGACGCCATTGCCCTGGACGACCCCCGTCCACACCTTGCGGTCAAAGCCGACCGTGCCCCCGTGAAGCGCATTGCCGTGATCGTTGGTGGGGATGTGGTACGTGTTCCCATCCAGCGTGAATGTCCCTTTGGCAATGCGGTTTCCATATCGCCCCACGATCGAACCCATGTACGTCTTCTTGTCTTCCTCGTAGCCTTTCAGGTCCTTGTAGCCAAGCACCACATCGGCCTTTTTCCCATTGCGGTCGGGGGCAAGAATGCTCACCACGTGCGCGCCAAAATTCGTGATCCTCACCGTGAGTTCCGGGCTGCTCAGGGTGTAAAGCTCCACGGGCTTGCCATCTGCTGTTCCCCACGCCATTTTCGTCACGGCAGCGTTCGCTGCCGAGCTAAGAGCCAGCACTGCGCCTGCCACTACTGCCCATCGTGTGTGCATAATCTTCAATACCGCTTCCCTGGTGCCTGATCTCTGGTCGCCTGCAAACTTTCAGGTTACAGACCTGTCCTAAGCACTTTACCGCAGAAAACGCTCCTCTCCCCACGACATCGCTCCGGCGCAGCCAATCGCAACGCCTGCGGACGCCTCGCCGGCTGGCAGCAAGGCAGGTCGCAGACCACTCGGCGCTTCACCATGCGGCAACGCCTGCCTGCCGCTGAGGTTGATACAAGCTGTTCCTGCCTGCACTATTTCAAAGGAACATATTTCAACCGCTCGTTGTGGAGTTACATTCGCGCTATGCGGACTCCGACCCACTTTGCGGTTCATATCCAGGTCTTGCAGGAGTACCTCGCAAGCCGCAACGTCCGGTTTGGCAAACCGGAGGACCTTCTGCCCTTCGTCGAGCTCCTGGATGCCCAGGGAACCTTCCATGACGAGATCGCATCCCTGACGCGCGCTGTCTTCTATGGCGAGGACATGCTGCTGACTCGTATGGAGCTGCTGGACCTGCTTTGCGTTGCCGTGGCTGGACTGGATTCGAAGAGCGCTGAGGGCGAAGTCCACAGGGCGGTGCGGCAGTTGCTTGTGTTCGTGAACGGCATTCTTCTGGCCCTGCAGGGAGGTGCCCTCAAGGCTCTGGAGGACTCCGAGGCCTCCGAGGACTCCGAGAACTCCGAAGAGGAACTGCCCCCCCCGGCCCACGGGGCGAGCGTCACAGCCTATACCTCAACGAGACCGGCGCCAAAGCCGGAGCCCAGCGCCCCCCGCCTGCTCTGGAAAGAAGACGATGCGCACCCCGAAGAGCGATTGCGGTCAATGGCTTTCGAAGAGGGGCCAAACGCCGATCAGCTTGTACTCGCCACGCCGTACCCCTCGCACGAAGCGGTGCCGCCGCACCCAGGGGAGAGCGTCGCGAAGTCGTCAGACAAGCCGAGATCTTCAGACGCGCCCCTGGCTTTTGCTCGCGTTTCAACGCAGAGGCACACCGGCGGGGTCGGGGAGGGATGGCGGTCCATCACTCGTTTGCGGGAGCAAAAGTTTGTATCTCGCCCGGCTCTCCTCGTAGGCGGTACGGCTGTGACGGTCTTGGCGCTTTTGGTCTTTGTCCCGCGACACGCGGCCCCGCGGGCGGCCAGGCCCGATTCACCCCCGCCGGATCACCAGTATTCGGAACCACCTACCTTAAAGCCGGAACCGCTTTCTCCGCAGGCAGCCTCCGTGGCGGCATCCTCCCTTGTCAGCGGGTCAGCGCCTGCCGTTTCGGCACAGAGCCTGCTTGCCCTGCACCCGCCTCGCGATCAGGAGGTCATTGACATATCGCAGGATGCAGCCATGCGCCGCCTGGTCTTTTCTCCGCAGCCCGAATATCCGCTCCTGGCGAAGATGACGGACGTTGGGGGCCAGGTCGCGCTGGAGGTCATCATCTCCCCCCAGGGCTCGGTCGAAAGCACCCTGGTTCTTCAGGGGCAGGGCTTGCTGCGTGGGGCGGCGGAGGACGCGGTGCGACGATGGCAGTTCCGCCCCTACCTCGAGGCGGGCAGGCCGACGGCTGTTCAGACAACAGTCGTTGTCAACTTCCAGCGTGAGCCTTCGGGAAAAATTAACCGCTAAACAGCCGGGGAGGAACCGGGGCGAATGCGTATGCCCTGCGGCACTTTCTGTTTGGCCACTTGCCGTCGAAGATGGGTGCGCAGAGCCGCTTTGGCCTCCTTCACTGCGGACCCCGCCCGCTTCGCCTCCGATGCGGAGGAGAAGGCGGTTTTCCCGGCGGTCCTTCGTGCGGCAGAGACGAGCGCGTCGCCAGTGGGATTGGACATAGGCGAAGAATACGGGATGCCGGTTGCCGCGCCACCACCTCTCCTGGGGCAGCGAAATACAACTTCTCTTCTCCCCACAGCCGCTTGTGTACCAAATCGCAACACGGGAACGACCACGACGCTCGTCCGGCGAGGCGGCGCCCCAAATGCTTTGGCAAAAGACCATCAGATCTTCGCTGTGCAGTTCTAAGTCTGCGCTCCTGCCCCTAAAACGCACCTAGGGCCGCGACTGCACTGACTCCGGCCAAGGGCAGTGGCTGCATATCCGGAAAGGCGTTGGCGCGCGCCAGCCAGCCTGGCAGAAACTCCGGATACTCCTGGCCCAGTTGCCGGTAGTAGGCGATACGTCCGGCCTTATACAGGCGGTACACCGTGGGCTGCGGCAGGGCATGCAGCGCTTTCAGCGTCCCTGCCCCGATGCACCCGTCACAGATCACACGGCCACCCTCCCCATAAATCACCTTCTGCAGAAGACAGGTCGCATGGGTTCCGGCGTTTACGTAAAAATCGCAAACAATATCCGCCAGCTCCTGGCACTCGAACAAATCCCCCTGCATGTGCCTCCAGTAAAGATTGCGGTAAAGAATGCCGGCCTGCGCATCGGTGAGAGCCTTCAGGTTGGCGGAGGACGGTTCAAGGCCCAGCAACGCGTGCGAACACTGCCGGAAAACCGCCATCGTGACACCTTTATTCGTCTCCCCGCCTGGATCCCTCGGATCGAAACTGTAGCCGCCTTCAAACCTCAGAATGGTGGGCAGAACAAGATCAAAACTCGCCATGGTGCGTCACACTCCTTTGCGCCTGCTTAAGATGGGGCCGCTTCAAACGTGCCTCTTCGCACCACCTCCCAAGGGGAGTGGTGTGAAGGCCCCGGCATTCCCGCAGCAGCAAGCAGGTACCTGCGCAAACGCTTAAGGCAAATGGTAGACAGCTCGAGGGCATAACTGTGCAACGCCGGCTGCGCAACTCCCCTGCGCTGCACGCAATCCGGCCACCTGCTTCATTCCCGCTTGCCACAATCCCTGAAAACGCTGTCAGCTTGGCGCGCAAACAGGTGACACAGGTCCGCGGAGTGGGTCCATAGTCGGTCTGACCCCGTTACAAACGTGATCGCCGGCGGATCGTCACGCAGTTTTCGACAGAACAGGAAAGTTTGAAGAACGCGGACCACATCGGTCCGAGTTGTACTACTATGAGTCCAGCACATCGTTAGATCACGCAGGCTTGAGGGAGCTCTTTGCGGCGATCTGTTGGAGTTTCAGCATGTCGTCAGTTATTTCGGTCCCGGCGTCAACCCAGCGATTGGCGCCTCGGTCTCGAGTCAATCTCCCTCTTCGAGCACTTCGTACCCTGCATTTGTGGCTTGGGCTCAGCCTGGGTTTACTACTTGTGGTGCAGGGCGTAACCGGTGCCGTGCTGGTCTGGCGCCCTGATCTCGACCGGCTCTTTATTCCGCAAATTCAGGCAGCCCCTCAGGCCGCCAGGCATTCCTCAATGCTGGATACGGAGTTTCGCGCTGCCGAAGCCGCGGTGCCCGGCAGCGTGGTCCGGAGTGTACGTCTGGCCAACTCCGGCACGGCCCCCGACGAATGGACGGTGCAAAAGGCTGCAGATCCTTCGACTGCATCGGCTGCCACATCGAAGGGCGGTCCGCGCCTCACCGTGTACACCTCGCCCGTCACGGGCGCGCTGCTGGCAATCCGGGGCCAGCGCAGGGACGCTTTGCAGTTTCTGGTGGAGCTGCACCACAATCTCCTGCTCGGCCCCTTGGGCCGCAACATCCTCGGCGTCCTCGCTGTCGCCACGACGCTGATGGCGCTCTCCGGCCTCTGGCTCTGGTGGCCTGATCACTGGATCGCCTCCCGTTTCCGTCCGCAAGCGGCGGCGCGCCCCCTGCACTACGCGCTGGGGTTCTGGACGATGTGGCCCTTGCTTGCGATCGCTGTGTCGGCCATGTACTTCGTCTGGCGCCAGCCGGTGCAGCACCTCTTCCGCATCCCACCCCCCGGCCAAATGCTGCTTGGGAAACGTCACACGGGATCGGACGAGCCCGGCGCGCGCTCTCACACAGAGCGTAAGGGCAGGAGCTCACCTGGAAGCGAAACCGGTGCCCCTTTGGCAGCTGACCAGATCCATCCCGCACCGTCCGGGGTGTTCGGTCCAGATCGCCCCGGCCTCACGGAGGTGCTTGCTGCGGCGCAGGTCGCCGCACAGACCGCCGTACCGGGGTCAAGGCTCACCATGGTTCGCCTGCCGGAAAAGCAGCATGCACCCTACGTTGTTTTCTTCGCGGAGAGAGGCAACAACTACCGCGCTGCGCCAAACTCGCTGACCGTGCAGCCCATCGTTGGCGGAGCCCGCGTTTTGCAAGTAAACCTTTGGCAGGATTTGCCGCGAAGGCAGCGCTTTCTGGAGTGGCTGCCCCGTGTGCACCAGGCGGAGTTCGGTGCTTGGCCTGTGAAGCTCCTGTGGTCCATCACGGGGCTGACGCCGGCAGTGCTGTACTGCAGTGGCTTTCTGATGTGGCGCCGCCGGTTGACCGCAGATCGTCGTCTACAACGGAGAATGCAATAACAGCAGTTCGCGGCAGCAAGGCAAGAAGCAACGTGCGCGCTTCATCACGCACAAATGAGGGCGACGGGTGGCGCGTGAGGGCGAGCCGGCCGCACAACAAAAAGGATCTGTTCAAAGTGAGCAAGCTCAAGGCAACACGCGGCCGGGTGGCCGATCGAAGATCACGTTGGGTAAACCTGGCTGTAGCGGCGGCCTGCGCCGGCACCCTGCAGGCAGAGGCCCAGGCACCGTCGTCAGCCTCGGGCATCGCACTCTCTCCCGCGGCGGCGACGCTACCGGTTCGCCGCTTCCACATCGTGCAGGGGCCGCTCAATCTGGCACTGCAGGCATACCGCACGCAGAGCGGCGTCATGCTCACCTCGGATCTTGCAGACAACAGGCTCTCGACCTTCGACAGCGCCGGTGTACAGGGAGTCCTTACGGCCGAAGAAGCCCTGCGGCAGCTCTTGGCAAACACCGGGATCAGCTTTCGCTTCACGGCATTAGACCGCGCGACCGTGGGTTTACAGAGCTCATCAACGGTCGATGTCACGGCAGGTCTGCCCGACTCCACCGGGCTCGCAAGACTGCCCGAACCCCTGCTCGATACACCGCAAACCGTCAACGTCGTGCCGCAGGCCATCCTCGCAGACGAGGGGAACCGCACGCTGACGGATGCGTTGCGCAACGTTCCGGGTATCAGCATCGCCGCCGGCGAAAGCGGTGCCCAGGGCGACAATCTCACCATTCGCGGCTTCACGGCACGCAACGATATTTACCTCGACGGCATCCGCGACTTCGGCAGCTACTACCGTGATGACTTCAATCTGGAACAGGTCGAAGTGTTGGAAGGTCCCGCGGGTGTGGAGTTCGGTCGCGGTTCCACGGGCGGCATCATCAATCAGGAAA
>CAXTZL010000079.1:0-12546 GCA_964248555.1 uncultured Bryocella sp. | reverse complement strand
GCGGCAACCACGAGGTCATGGTCCGCGGCACCTTCGCCAACGTCCGCCTCCGCAATAAGCTAGCCCCCGGCACCGAAGGCGGCGTCACCCGCCTGCTCCCGCAAGGTGAACCCATGAGCATCTACGACGCGAGCGTAGCCTATGCCGAGCGTAACGTCCCGCTCTGCATCCTCGCCGGCAAGGAATATGGCTCAGGCTCCAGCCGCGACTGGGCCGCGAAGGGTCCCAAGCTGCTCGGCATCCGCTTCGTGGTCGCCGAAAGCTACGAGCGCATTCACCGCTCCAACCTCGTGGGCATGGGCATCCTCCCGCTGCAGTTCCAACCCGGCGAAGGCGCCGAAAGCTACGGTCTCACCGGCGAGGAAACCTACACCCTGGGCCAGCCCGGCGAGCTTCGCTCCATGCTCGACTTAGGTTTTGCCACCGGCAAAAACCTCACCGTCACCGCCACCACCCCCGACGGCCAAACCATCGACTTCCCCGCAACCATTCGCATCGACACCCCGCAGGAAATCCTTTACTACCAACACGGCGGCATCCTGCACTACGTTCTCCGCCAGCTGGCCGGCAAGGCGTAACTGGGATAATGAATGCTGTCATCCTGAGCGCAGCGAAGAATCTGCTGTTTCGACTCCGGTGCCTCGAAGCTCCGGGACTAGGCAAGGTCCCTCACTGCGTCCAGGATGACAACAAAGCGTGCCACAAATAAATGTCGGTTTCGGACGACAAGGCCAATTCTAGGAAAGAATGTGCCGTACTCTTTGCGGAACAGATCTGGATGCGAACTCCGGAGCTCTGCTCCCTTTCCGCCTTGTTTTCTGTATCTCCTGCCGAATGCATCAGGGTGACCTTGAGGCGCGCATCGCGTGACAAAGAAAGCAGTTTCTACCAGACAAAGCATTGAGTGCATCGACTCGGGCCCATAGATCTTCCCAGGAGCCTTATGAAATCCCTCAAACTGGTACTTATGCTCTCCTCGACCCTTGCTATCTCTTCGGCAGCGCGCGCAAGCGGCGTTTGCCCGGCTTATGGAGCCGCACCCGGATGCAATGAGGTCATCACCGTCAACGCAGATGGCAGTTTCACCGTGACCGGCGTCCCCGCAAACGGAACCAATTACGACGGCAGCGACGATGCTCTCGTCGGCATCATCAACAACACGGCCAATCCACTCAGCAGCATCACGCTTGACGGAAACGGCGTCGACATCTTCGGCTTTGACGGAGACGGTGTCGACGATTACGGCGCTCCCGGCAACGCTTTCGATGAAACGGGATATGGCGGCCCAAACACGTACTTCACGGCTATCTCTCCTGATTTCACCAAGGGTACGGCCATTTTCATTACGGCGCTGGCAGCCAATGGTGGCAATACTTACTTTTCCCTGGAAGAGTCCTTCAATCCGGCCACGCCCGTAACGCCCGGTCCCGGACCCTCGTCCGTCACACCCGAGCCCGGCTCACTGCTGCTTCTAGGTACCGGTATGCTGGGCATCGTGGGTGTGTTGCGACGTAACTCGTCAGTCCGCACGGTATAACTTCATTGCAACTGTGCGCCACTGTATATCCGCTTTTCTTTCCCACCGCACCAAACGGAGGTTGCGTCATCTCGGGCGCTCATACATGCTTGCAAAGAGACCCGAGATGCCGCTCTTCCGCAAAAAACTGAAACAGGAACACAAGGTCATGCTGCAGCACGACCGCACCCACGGCCAACTGCAGCCCGAGTACCACCGCGCCACCCCCGAGTGCCCCCACCCCGAGCAGTGGTCCATGTTCGACTCCATGAGCGCCGAGCTCGAAGTCCTCGAACTGCTCGCCACCCTCGTCACCACGCTGAAACCAAAGCTCGTCGTCGAAACCGGCAGCTTTCTCGGCGTCTCGACCGAGTGGATCGCCCGCGGCCTCCAGCGCAACGCGCAGTCTTTCGCGACCAAGACACCCAACGCCAAGCCCGGCAAAATCATCTCCTGCGAGTTCGACCCCGTCGTCTTCGCCCGCGCCCGCCAGCGCTTCTCGCCCGGCAACCCACTCTCCGCCTATGTGGACCTGCGCAACGAAAGCTCGCTCGAAATGCCCGTGCACGGCACCATCGACCTGCTTTTCTCCGACTCCGACCCCGATCTCCGCGAAGCCGAAGTCCGCCGCTTCCTGCCGCAGATGAGCCCTTGGGGCTTGGTCGTCATTCACGACGCCAGTTCCCACCTCCACACCGTGCGTGAAGCCGCCCTTCGGCTCGAACGCGAAGGCCTGCTTTCGGTCCTCATGCTGCCCACCCCACGCGGCCTCGTGCTCGCGCAGCCCAAAACCGCCCTGCGCTGAGTTTTCTGCCCGCTCCTGCCGCGCGGGCGACCCTTGCAGCCCGCGCCGTAAGCATTGCCTCTCACCGTTTGCTAACGTGATGACATGCCCGCCGCTTTCCCACGCCTGTTGCTCGCCAGCCTGCTCACCTCGACGCTCTGCGCCGCTGCCACCCCCGTCTACACCTACAAAGTCGTCGCAAAATACCCGCACTCGACGCAAAGCTACACCGAAGGCTTTTTCTTCATGAACGGTAATTTCTATGAAGGTACAGGCCTCGCGGGCCACTCCGAAATCCGCGTCACGGACCCCCAGACCGGCCAGTTACAGCAGCACGTCGACATCCCGCCGCAATACTTCGGCGAGGGCATCATCAACTCCGGTCCCAACCTCCTGGAGTGGACCTGGCAGTCGCACACCGGCTTCGTCATTGACCAGTTCTCGCTGCGCACGCTCCGCGAATTTCACTACACCGGGGAAGGCTGGGGCATGACCCGCACAGCCAAGCAAATTATCACCTCGGACGGTACGGCCACGCTGCGCTTTCGCAACCCCGAAACCTTCGCCGAACAGCGCCACATCACCGTCACAGACGAAGGCAAACCCATCGACCAACTCAACGAGCTCGAATTCATCAAAGGGGAGATCTACTCCAACGTCTGGCACTCCGACCGCATCGCCCGTATCTCGCCAAAGGACGGCCACGTCCTCTCCTGGATCGATTGCACCGGTCTGCTGCCCGACAATCAGCGCATCAACGCAGAATCCGTTCTCAACGGCATCGCCTATGACGCACAGCACGACCGCCTTTTCGTCACCGGCAAACAATGGCCGGCAATCTTCGAGATTAAGGTCGTCCCAAAACCGTAAAGCGCACCTCAACGCATCGAAGGGGAACAGAAGCAGAACGGAAGCGAAGCCGAACCGGAGTACGCCATCAGAATCACCAGCTGGAACGTCAACTCGATCAAGTCAAGGCTCCCCATTGTTACCTCGTGGCTGCAAGCCAATCAGCCTGACGTGCTTCTGTTACAGGAGCTGAAAGGCGTCGAGTTCCCCACGGAGCATTTCGAATCCATCGGCTACGGCAGCGTCTTCGTTGGCCAGAAAAGCTACAATGGTGTGGCGATCCTCTCACGTCACCCGATCGAACTGCTCTCCACCACGCTGCCTGGCGACGACGAAGACAGTCACGCCCGCTTTCTCGAAGCTCGCATTGGGGATCTGCGCATCGTGGATATTTACCTCCCCAACGGCAACCCCATCGGCACGCCCAAATTCGAGTACAAACTCCGCTGGATGGAACGTCTACGCCAGGCCATGGCCGGCTGGGTCAACGAGCCGACTGTCGTAGCCGGTGACTACAACGTGATTCCCGAAGACATCGACTGCTACAAGCCCGCATCCTGGGTCCGCGACGCTCTCTTCCAGCCCGAAACCCGCGCTGCCTGGCGCGCCTTACTCGGCCTCGGCTACATCGACGCCTTCCGCACCCTGCACCCCGAAGCCACCGGCCAGTACACCTACTGGGATTACTTCCGCCAGGCCTTTGAGACCAATCGCGGCATTCGCATCGATCACCTGCTTCTGTCGCCGCCCCTTGCTGGCAGGTTGATCAACGTAAACATCGATCGCACCCCACGCGCCGCGGAAAAACCCTCTGACCACACACCCATCACCGTAGAGCTCCGCTAACTTCACGACGCTCGTTGCGATACGGAGACCCTGCGTCAGGCGCCGTGCAGGGTCCTTATCTGTAATTTCAACGCCGGCGCAGGACGAACAGCACCAGCAGAACCAACACCACCAGACCCAGGCCCCCGGGCCAAAAAAAGAAGCCGCCGCGGCTTGAGGTGCCCATCACCACGCATCCCGTGAGCGTGCTGGCCGCTAACAGTCCGGTGAGTCCGGTGAGTAGCAGGGACTTCACGTGCAGGCGTGCGGCCAAAGTACGGATGGAACGAATGGCTTGGAAATCAGGTGTACGTTGCAAATAGAACCTCGCTTCTCCCGCATTGTCACCGCACGTCATACCGCTCGCAAGAACTGCCGATCAGCGCAGGATCATTCTGGGCCCGCGAAAGCAGCAATCACGCATCCGAAATGTGGGCTGGCGTCCGTCTAGTGTTCCGTGCTCGGCGGCGCGATGTCTTTCAGCCGCAGGTACAGTGCCAGCGTCGCGTACTGCTCGTTGTCATGCGACACCGTGCCCCACATGAGCCCAATGCGCGAACGCTTCATCGGTCCCATGCTGACACTTTCCGTCAGGTTCGCGTCGGTCAGTGCGGCAAAGGCCTTGTCACACTCAGCGAATGAGGCTTGCAGCGCGCTCACAATGGCAGCCTTGTCGGCGGTCTCTGCCGGCACCTTGGGCAGCGACGCCACTGGCGTCCCGTTGGCCGCGCCGCAGGAGTGCAGCTGCGCCTCCGCGACATGGTTCAGCACCCGCGCGAAGGTGCGAATGTCGGGTTCCGGCTTATAGCTGTAGCTCTCGGCGGGCATCTTGTCGGCAGACTTCAGGATGTTGGCCTTCACGCCGTTGTAGCTCCGCTGCACCTCGGCCGCAGGTCCCACAGGGGCCGTTCCCATTCCTTGGGCAGCTGCTGAAAGGGCGCCCAGCGTCATAGCGAAAGGCAAGAGGCCAAAAACAATGCTTCGTGTTGGAGTCATCGTACCCTCAAAAGTATGACTAGAGCTTACCCCCAATTGCAGCCTACCGGGCATATGAACCGTCAAAGGGCGGACAATGCATGAGATCACCCACCGGAGGATTTGAATAAGGAAGTGCTCAGAAGGGATGCGTAAGAACCTTGCCGGTCCCCTTGACCACTTTGCCCGTACCCTTGGCCGCTCCGACACCCACGTCTTTGCCGCCCTTTCCGACAGACTTTGCTCCCTTCACCGGATGCAGCGTCACAATGTCGCCCGCGCCCTTGGCCGCATTGCCAGCTCCGCCAGCAGCACCCTTACCGGCGTCGCCCACTCCGCTTCCATATTCCCCGGCGGCGCTCTTGCCATGTTTTTTTGGCGGCTTGCTCTGGTTTTGAGTTCCTGCCTGGGCCTGGGCCTGGCTGCTGTGGTTGTCTGCCGTCTGGCCCTGCGCCATCGATCCACCAAACAGCAATGCTGTGCCGACCATCAGGTTTGCTGTGCCGATCATCAGGTTTCGGATTGTCATCTTCAGCACCTCCACAGTCTCGGATGCGGCGGGCGCTCTTCGCGTTCAGTGCTGCCACGTGAGTGCTGCTACCGCAAGGCAGGCGCATTCTCATGGCGGCGTCCATCGGGCTCCGCAGGGCAACCCTCAAGTAGGACTTGAGCGGGTGTTTACTCCTGTGATTCCTCCGCATCCATCCGCCCCGGCCTCCGTCTTTACCGGTCAAACTTGCACTTCGGCGCATCAGATACCTGTCTGATGTCGTCCACACTCTTTCAAGATCCGGCTGATCTGCAGGCCCTGCGCCGCCCGCTTACCCCGGAGCAGGCCGACAGGTTGCCGCGCCTGCACCGTCTGCTGCTCGGCTTCTACGGTGCACCCGAGCCCCGGGTGCTCTGGGATCCGCTCACGCAGTTCATCTACTCACTGCTCAGCGCCCGCACCAAAACCCGCGAAGCGCACCAGGTGATGCGCGATCTGGAACGCGCCTTCCCCGGAGCCGCTCCCGGAGCCTGGGAGGCGGTGCGCGATGCTCCACTCGCCGAAATCGAGCGCGCAATCGCCGTGGTTACCTTTCCAGAAGTCAAAGCACCGCGCCTCAAAGCCGCCCTCGTCGGCATCTCCGAACGCACCGGGGCCCTCTCGCTCGAATTCCTGGCCCGCTACCGTACAGAGAAAATTCGCGAATGGTTGCAGGGCTTTGAAGGGGTAGGCGCCCAGGTTTCCGCGGCGGTGGTGAACTTTTCCACCCTGCGCCGCCGCGCTCTCTCGGTCGACGCCAATCACCTGCGCGTCATCCAGCGGCTCTGCATCGTGCCGCGCGCGGACGCCGCCGTCACCGAGGAGCGCCTCATGAGGCTGGTTCCGGAAACCTGGGACGCGGCCATGCTTGACGAGCATCACTCGCTCGTCAAGCTGCACGGCCAAACTCTTTGCACCTTCTCGGAGCCTCGTTGCGCGGAGTGTCCGTTACTAAAGATCTGCCCCACCGGGGAACGCAACACGGCCGGACAAAAACTCCCGGAGCAGGCCGCTCACTAAGCACACACCTCCTACCGAAGCTTCTTTTGTGCCCTTTCAATTGCCGCACGCAGCAGCGCCGGTCCTCCTTCGACAAGTCGCCCATGCCCACTGGCGTAGCGGCGAATGTTGGTTCCGAGGGTGTCCAGCAAGCTTTGGGCGCTGCTGATCGCAAGCGGCTTATTCCACGTAGCCAGTGTCGGCAGCGGGAAATACCAAGGCCCAAAGCCTGAAACGTGCATGCCTCCACCGACCGTAATCAGGGCATCGCCCGTGTAAAGTGTGCCATCCCGCTCATCGAAAAAGCAGGTATGCCCAGGAATGTGACCGGGGCTATCCAGGACCCGCAGCGAACCAAAAAGCTCACCGTCCTCGATCAAATGGGTCGGAGTCGCCCTGATTCCCGGAAGACCGCCCTTCACCTTACCCTGCGGTTCGCCGGGCTCCAGCGTTTTGTCCGGCGGGCGTGTCATAAGTTTGGCTCCGCGCCGTGTGATCGCCACGTCGACTTTGCCCAGCGCTGCCGCCAGTTCATCCACGGAACCGACGTGATCGCCATGCGCATGCGTCAGCAAAATGCGCTCAATCGGCTCCGATCCCAGGCCGCGTGCAACCGGCAGAATACCCTTCGCCGCGCCAGCAATCGTTGTATCAATCAGGGTATAACTCTCCGACTCGCGAACCAGGTAGCAGTTCAGCAATCCAAGTCGCGTTAATTGGTGACCGTGGGATCCCACAGCACTGACTTTCATGTTTCGGCCCTCCAACTGCCTGATTTGGATGCAAACCGGACAGCGCGGCACGCAGGCCCGCCACCGCAACGTAGGCCGGGCAGACTTTTCCGGGAACGATTACACAAACAATGCGCCGAACCTTCTAATTTCATCACCAGGCCCTTTGCGCGGACACACCCCGGGTCGCCAGATCCGCGGACCGGATCGTTTCACGCCGGAACCGTCCACATCGGATCCACTCAAAGCTTTGGAGGAGCGCCCATGCGCTATAGTCTCTCTGTTCGACTCGCTCTTGTTTTTCTTCTTGTCTCGATCACGCTGCGAGGGTACCCGGCGTTCGGGAACTCTCCCGAAGGCGGCCGTAGCGCCCCAAATTCGCCGGCCCAGGCTGCCGGCAGCGCCCCGGCAAGCTCCGCGGCCGCTCTCACCCCCAACGGCGTACTCTCCGTCCTCAGCCTAGGCATCGTGTGCAGTGGTTCGCTTACCTCGACGTCGCTCGTGAGCAACGTGCAGGGTTATGCCGCCATGGGCAGGACCTCCGACGCCCAGCTGCAGACGGCCCTGGCAGCCGCAGGCAACTACGCCAAGACGTTTACCGGGACGAGCATCGAAGGCGGCCCGGGCAACCTGCCACAGGGTGTGCTGGAGTTTCCCGCCGGTCAGCTCTGCGCCATTTCCAGTCCCGTTGCGGTCCCCGTCGGAACGAAGATCCGCGGCAACAACGCGGTCCTGGTCAACACCGGCACCGGCGACGCCCTTCAGTTCGTCGACCAGGACATCCCAGGCCAGCCCGGCGCCTACCCGAACAATCTCTACGGACGCGCCTATGACAGCGTAGAAAACTTGATCGTCGAGGGACCGGGCTCAAAAATCAGCAATGGCGACTGCCTGCTTGTGAACACCGCACTCGACGTCTACATGGCAAACGTCCATCTCTTCGGTTGCAAGCATGGCCTCGAGCTGCAGGAGGTGGAGTACTCCTACTTCGCCAACGTGTGGGGTGCACACAACGGCATCGGTCTCATCGGCGGCAAGGGCCTGCAGCGCTCGCTTGAAAACACCTTTGTCGGCGGCGGCTTTGAACGCAACGATCGCGAAAATATCTGGCTTCCCGACGCCATCCGTTTTCGCTTCTACGGCAGTTCCGCCTCGTTCGGCGCCCACATACCGGTGCTGATCGGTCCGCAGCCGCCACCCTATCTCTCTACAACGGGCTATACCGTCACCTCGCCCGGCTCCGGTTGCACGGCAACGATCACGGACGCACCCGGCGCGCCCGGTACGCCACCCTCGAACGCCGGTATCGGCACCGCCACCCTCGCCATCGCTCCGCTCCAGTTCGCGGACAAGGTCGGCTCCGGAACCGGAGCCCAGGGGTTTGCCGTCATCGTGGGCGGCCAGGTAACGAGCGCCTACGGCACCAAGGCCGGAGCCAACTACTCGACCGAGGTCGCTGTCACTGTCCCCGCGGCCCACTGCGCCGTGCAGCCCGCCATCACCGCCACCACCATCGATGACAGCGCCGGCGAAACCCAGGGCATCGGCAAACTTGCGGCCGAGACCGGTTTCGGAGGCAATATCCTCGACGGTCTGGATGTTGAAGCCGAAGGCTTCAACCCCGACGGCAAAACGCCCAACAAGCCCACCTTTGGCTACCTTTTCGCGTTCACAAACGGAGAAGGCGGCGATATCGTTCGTGACGTCAGCATCGGCCTTGGCGGTAGTGCGCCCGAATTTCTGCAACTGCTTTACACCACCGGCTCCCAGGCCGTGATCGAGGACCCGCCCGGCAGCGTGCGCAACCCCCTCACGGGCTCCACATGCTTCATCAATCAGGCCCATGACGGGGGCGTGATCCTGCGCGATCTGGGCAACCGCACCGGCCAGGTCTGTGACCTGAAGGACAACCCGGCCATCGGGGGAGCGGCGCCAACCATCGGCTTCTTCAACGGCACGGTCTCCGGCAGCGGCTTCACCGCCTGGGCCACCTCGCAATACGCTCCGGTGACCACCTCCATGCTCTTCGGCCAGACGGCGCCCGCTGGTCACCCGCAAGCGTTTCCCTGGTTTGCGGACTACGCCAATGGTAGTCGCCAATACGCGGACGGCACCGGGCAAACCGTCCCCGACCTCATTACCGGCAGAACCACCGATCTCCTCGGCGCCGCCTTCACCCTGCAACAGGGCCACACCAATATGGCCACCAACGTCGTTCCCGGTGGCGCGTTCTCCTTCGTGACGCAGCTTTACACCACGGGTGCCAATGCCAGCTTTCCCGCAGTCGGCTCCTCCGGCATGCCCTCCGGCATGGTTTGCGCCGCGACCCACCGCTGGGACGGGGGCGGCGACTTCACCTCGCTGCCCACCATGACCTTCAACGCCGCAGCCACCTGCAACAACTCGGACACCCGCCAGCTGGAGGTCTACTACTCCTCCGGTCGAACCTTGGGCAAGGAGCTTTGGACACCGGCCAACGCCAGGGCAAACGGGATCACCCTGACCGGGCTTTCCGGTAGCGGCAACGGATTCGCCTGCCTGAATTCAAGCGGTGCGCTCTACCGCTCGGCCGTACCCTGCCGTTGAAACCTGCACCGGCAACAGCTTGGGAGCCGCCCCTGTCTCGGCACGGGCGGCTCTTAAATCCGTGCTCCAGTGTCGGTGCTCCAGGACTTCAGTCGTGCTGCATGACTTCAATCACGCCATCGCGAAAAACCGGGTGGTACTGGTCGGCAACAACCCGCAGCCCGCGG
Source organism: uncultured Bryocella sp. (assembly GCA_964248555.1). Lineage (GTDB taxonomy): Bacteria > Acidobacteriota > Terriglobia > Terriglobales > Acidobacteriaceae > Granulicella. Next base: position 2,585 of record CAXTZL010000079.1, on the reverse strand, counting down.
TCGGAAAAGGGCGTATCCGTAAAGCCGGGCTCCCCCGGCCAGCGGGGCGTATGCACCACGATGAAGCGGGGCTCGGGCCCGGCGGTAAGCCAGAAGTCCCAGCGGTGCTGTGTAAGGGGAAAAACCGAACCCGGATCCGCCAGACCCAGCATGTCGCGGACGGGGCGTCGTGAATACACCCCGATGTAACCAATCTCGTCGGCGGCGACCCAGTCCTGCGGGTTCGAATGATCCCGCACCCAGGTGGCCGCCGCGATGTACTCCGGGGACGCACGGTACGGCGTCGAATGGCCCCGCTCCCACACAAACGCCAGCGCGAGGTAGCCGGCAATCAGTACGCCCGTAGCCCCCGCCAGTTTTCCCGGCGAAGCCTGACCGACTTGCCCCAGCAGAAATCGAACAGCCGCCAGCAGTCCCAGCAGGGTCGAAAGATAATAGGCCAGCACGCCCGGGGCGTCATACCAGAAGTACCCCGGGGGAGCCTTCAGCACCGTGTAACCCACGGTCTGCACAATCCCGAACAGGAGGATCAATAGCAGAAAAGGGTGATGGCGAAACTGCCGTACCGCCATAACCAGACCCACAAGGGCCAGAACAAACAGCACCTTGTGCCCAGGCAGCTGCGTCAGGAACTCCGCAAACCAGGATCCACTCCAGAACTTCACCCCGGACTGCAGCGCCTTGATCTTCATCGTGTGCGGCACGATCGTGCCAAAGGCATAGCGGCAGTAAGCAAGCCAGATCCCCAGCGGCAACACCGCAAGGCAGGCTCCCCGCCACGGCAGCCTGCCGGAACGGATCCACTGCGTACCCACGGCCAGCCCCGCCATGGCCACACCCTCCGGCCGGCCCAGAATGGTGAAGCCCGCGGCCAGGCCGATCAGCCATTCATTGCCTCCCTCGACGGCCAGCGCCGTGAGCGCGATCAACGCTAGGTAAACCGGTGTCTCCAGTCCCTCAGCACGTAGCAGTGTCGGGAAGGTGCTCCCAACCATGGCCATCAGCAGTGCCGCCGGGAGCCCCATAAAGCGGGTTCCGGCAAAAATCGCCCAGGCCAGGGCAAAAAGCCCGATGGCGGCGGCGACAATCAGGGCCGTTGTCAGCCCGGGAAGGTGAAGCAACACAATCAGTGACAACAACACCGCATAAAGGGGTGAGGTGGCCGCATTGACCGGCACACCCGGGTTGAACGCCCACTGATGCAAACCGACGATGTTCTGCGAAATACGCAGGTAGATGTAAGCGTCGTCCGGCATCTGGCGCCGCATGCCAAACGCCAGGACCGCCGTGAGGCAAAGCAGAAAGAACACCGCGAGGGCCGCGTAAACCGCATTCTGCGGCTCGTTTGTTCGAAGGGGATCAGTGTGGGTTCTCAATGATGCAGGCTCTCCCGGGGCGTCGACCCGCCTCGGCGAAGCTGGCGCCTCGGCAAAGCTGGCGCCTCGGCAAAGCTGGCGCCGCTTTAAGCCTACACGTCGCCGTTTTCACACTCCGTGCTTCCATACCCCGTTACGGCCACCCGCATCTGTTCAGCAAGCGCTACACTGGTGTACTATGCAGGCGCACACGGAGCCCAACGCCGCGATCCAGCGCATCCTGAAGATCTCGCTCGCCATGACCCTTCTGTACGTTCTGGCCACGTTTTTTTTCGGCCTGCGTGCGCACTCCCTGGCGCTGATTTCCGAAGCCGGCCATAACGTCTCCGACTTTGCCGCGCTTGGTCTCAGCTTTGTCGCCGTCTGGCTGCAGTCGCGTCCCGCCACGGCGCAGCGTACCTTCGGCTTCCAGCGTGTCGGCGTTCTGGCCGGTTTCGTCAACGCGCTCAGCCTTGTGGTGCTGGCTCTGTGGATTGCGATCGACGCGATTCTGCGCCTCCTGCATCCCGTCTCGGTCGAGCCCCGCCTGATGACGATCGTCGCTGCCGCCGGTGTCATCATGAATGGCCTCATCGCCGCACTGCTCTGGCGCTTTGCCGGCGACATCAATATTCGCAGCGTCTTCGTTCACATGCTCGGCGACACGGTTTCCACCGCCGCCGTCATCGTCGGCGGCCTGCTGATCGCCATCACCCATCAGCAGTGGATCGACCCCCTGCTTTCGCTCGTCATCGCCGGCATGATCCTCTGGAGCTCCTACGGGATCGTGCGCGACACGCTGCACATCCTGCTCGAAGGAACCCCCCGCTCCATCGACGTGGGGGAACTGCGTACCGCCATGCGTGCCATTGACGGTGTGGTCGATGTGCATGATCTCCACATCTGGAGCCTTACCGCCCAGTCTCACGCCCTCGCCAGTCACGTGCAGGTGAACGAAATGCCGTTGGTCGAGTGTGAGGCGGTGCTTGCCCGCCTAAACCATCAATTGCAGCACCACTTCGGCATCGCCCACACCACCCTGCAATTCGAGGTCACCGGCTGCGCCACGAAGGATGGTTGTGCTATGCCACCAAAACCCAATGTGATCGACGGACACTCACACCACCATCACGGCCATGGCGGGCATCCTCATCATCATGGCCACGCTCACGCCCACTAGGCGGTATCCACATATAGTCTTTGCCGCGGTGCCCTTCTTTGTTGCACTGA
>CAXTZL010000078.1:0-12620 GCA_964248555.1 uncultured Bryocella sp. | reverse complement strand
GAGTCACAAATATGGTCACCCGCCAAAGCCAGCAGCCCACCGCCGCCCCCTTCGTGCCCAGCTCCCATACTTTGCCGGTGCTGCGTGCCGCCTTACCCTCCTGCGAGGGCTGTGAACTGTATCAGCACGCCACGCAAGTGGTGCCGGGCGCAGGCAACGCCTCGGCCGCACTCATGCTGGTCGGCGAGCAGCCCGGCGACCAGGAAGACCGTCAGGGTCTGCCCTTCGTCGGTCCGGCCGGCGGCGTGCTGCGTAAGGCCCTTGAGGAGGTCGGCATCGCCCCCGAGGAGGTCTTCATGACCAACGCCGTAAAGCACTTCAAATTTGTGCAGCGCGGCAAAGTGCGGCTTCATCAGAACCCGCGCATGAGCGAAATCCTGGCCTGCAAGCCGTGGCTCGCGGCAGAGATCGAGGCACTGAAGCCCAAGGTCATCCTCTGCCTCGGTGCCTCAGCCGCTAAATCGCTGCTCGGCAGCACCTTTGCCCTCATGCGCGAGCGCGGCACCCTCCGGGAAACCGCTTTTGCCGAGCGAGTGATGGCCACCGTGCATCCTTCCGCCGTGCTGCGTGCCCAAGACGGCGCAGGCCGGGACCTGCTCTACAACTACCTTCGAGACGACCTTGCCCTTGCCTTTCTCACGGCAAAGCAGGCGGCGTGACACTACACCCTGCTCGGGTGGTTGTGCCTGCCCAGCCGGTCGCATCACCAGCAAAACTCGTTCAGAGTCGCTAAGATCAATCCCATGTCCGTCGTCATCCCGCCGTCGCAGACCACACAGACCCGCATCATCCGCCCTGCCCGTGGTTTCCGCGGATCCCTGGCGCTGCCTGGCGATAAATCCATCTCCCACCGCTACGCCATGCTGGCCGGCTTCGCCGAGGGCACCTCACGCGTTGCCAACTTCTCTACCGGCGCCGACCCGCACTCCACACTGGCCTGCATGCAGGCCATGGGTGCGGAGGTCTCGCTTGAAGAGCGTACGGCCATTGTTAGGGGGACCGGTGGCTGGCTCCGGGCGTCTGCGGGCGACCTGGACTGCGGCAACTCCGGCTCCACGATGCGTATGCTGGCCGGCCTTGTCGCCGCGCAGGCAGGCAGCTTCCGCTTCACCGGTGACCCATCGCTCACGGTGCGCCCCATGGAACGCATTCGCACGCCACTAGCTGCCATGGGCGCCCACATCGACCTCACCGAGGGCCACGCTCCCATGACCGTGCACGGTGGCGCACTGAAGGCGATCGATTTCGAAGCGCCCATCGCCAGCGCACAGGTAAAGACCGCCGTGCTGCTTGCCGGACTGCAGGCCGAGGGCACAACGTCGCTCGCCGAAAAGGTTCGCACCCGCGATCACACGGAGCACGCCCTGCGCGCCTTCGGAGCGACGCTGGAACGAGTCGATGGCCGTCTTAGCCTTGCGGGTGGCCAGCAACTCAAGGCCCTCGATCTCACCGTTCCTGGTGATCTGTCCTCAGCAGCTTTTTTCCTCGCCGCAACGTTGCTTTTCGAAGACAGCAACCTCGTCCTTGACGGCATTGGCCTGAACCCCACTCGGGCCACCCTGCTGGACGTCATGGCAGCCATGGGCGGCCAGCTTAAAATGCTCGAGGTTCTTGAGACAAATGGAGAGATGGCCGGCACCATCCAGCTACAGCGCAAACGTCCCCTGACCGGTATCGACATTGAGGGCGCGCTCGCCGCGCAGTTGATCGACGAGTTGCCCGTGCTGGCCGCTATCGCGCCCTATACCGCTAATGGCATGCGCATCCGCGACGCCCGCGAGCTCCGTGTCAAGGAGTCCGACCGCATCGCGCTGGTCGTACGCAATCTCCGCGCCATGGGAGCCGAGGTCACCGAGCACGAGGACGGCATGGACATCCCAGGCGGGCAGCGGCTGCACGGCGCCACGATCGATTCCGGCGCCGACCACCGCATCGCCATGGCCTTCTCCATCGCTGCCCTCCGCGCCGAGGGCGAAACCGAGATCGTAGGTGCAGACGCCGCCAGCATCTCGTTCCCAGAATTCTTCGACCGGCTCGAAGATCTGTCAATCCGCTAAGGGGCGCTCGCGAGTCACCGGCGACAAACGCAGGCGGACCCGGTTGGCGCGGGCCTCCGGTGATGGGGGATAGCGGAGCAGCAGCTCCCCAGTCGCTGCCAATACCGCCTCTGCGCTGATCTCATCCAGACGATAGTCCGGAGGCACCTTCTCCCGGTCGGGACCTCGGAGTATCCGGACATGATCGAGCCCCAATGGAAGCCACTCCAGAGGAGGCTGCCAACTCGGACCAAGAACGACCATAGGTATCCCCACCGCCCGGCCAAGATGCATCGTGCCTGTGTCTATGGAGATCAACAGATCACAGCAGCAAAGCACCGCGGCAGCTTCAGGCACGCTGGTTTCCCCTGCAAGCGATGGACCTGCGGAGCCGGCGAGCGAACGCATCCTGTCAATGCCGGCCGCATCCGCTGCCGTTCCCAGAAACACCGTCGCGAAACCCTGCTGCTCCACCATGCGAATCACGTGGGCGAAGCGGTCCTCGTGCCATCCGGTGCGCTGGCCGCCGCTGCCTTGGAGCACGAAGGCTATTTGCCTTTCGCCCTGCAACGTGACGCTGTTCAACAGCTTTTGCGCGCGATGCAGGTTGCTGTGGCTGAAATAAACCGCAGGCTCAAGGTGCCCGGCATCCCGTCCCAGGACCGTAGACAAGCGCAGGGTGTTGTCGATGAGACTTAATGCTGGGTTATACGGCAGATAGCGATCGTATAAAGACGGGGCGTCGGCAAAACCCGCTACAGGGGCCAATCGCAACACGGCTCCCAGGAGGGCCGAACTGCGTCGGCGCGAGGAGGCATCCTGGACGATAACATCCGGTCGCAGTTGCTGCATCTTGAGAGAGCGCCGTAACTTGACGGCCGTTCGCCACATCGCCCCCAGCGACCCGGCCGGATCAGTCCCAATCTCCAGAACGGAGAAGACCCCAGGATGATGCCGTACCGTTGCCGCTCCGGTCCCACCAGTAGCCACAACGATCCGCACACCTGGCGCGGCAAGATGCAGCGCCTCAATCAGAGGAGTTCCGTGAACACAGCAGCCGAGCGGCTTTTCAAACTGGAGATACAGCACCGTCTGCCGCGGAGTAAGCGGCTTGAGACTGCGTCTGCCTCGGGAACGGAGAGCTCGGAGGAGGAGAAAGAGACAGTGGAGGAGAACCTGACGCATCGCGAACGGAGGAGCTTGCCATCACATCTTGTAACGGCCCATCTCGTCATCCCCCAGATTTTCTAGCCAGCGCCGCATATCTTCCGGCGTCACCGGATTGCCCCCATTTGAGGCTTGACGTGCGTGCTCGAAAACCTCGCGGCTCACGAAAATGGGGCAATCAGAGCGCAAAGCCAGAGCGATGGCGTCGGAGGGACGCGCATCAATGGCTACCGGTTCCCCACCCTGTTCCATCCAGATTGTGGCGTGAAACGTGTCGCCTCGCAATGCACCCACCACGACGCGGGTTACACGCCCATTCAGCCCCCCAATGACGTTCCGCAACAGGTCGTGTGTAAGCGGGCGGGGCGTGGAGGATTTTTCGATCTCCAGCATGATGGCATTGGCCTCAAACAGCCCAACCCAGATCGGCAACACCACCTCACCGGCCAGATCGTTAAGAACAACGATCGGTGAACGGTTGGAGGGGTCCAGCATTAATCCGCGGATCCGTACCTCGATCTCAGCGTCGGCTGTGTCCTGCACTTCGGATTGAAAACCGGGCAACGGCATGGCGCCTCAACATCTCTAGTCTAACGCGAAAGCACGGCCGCGACCCACTCTGCCAAGCCGCTTTCGGTTCGCGCTTTCACCCTTTAGAGTGATACCGCCGCCCTATCCGGCCAGCGGAAACCGGGCACTCAGGGCCTGGTGCGCCCGCAGCGTCGCGGAGGGTGCAAGAACCTGTCCCACCGCCTCGCCCACCAGCGAGTTCGGGAAAATCTGCGTGATCTGTACCTGCACGAAACTACCCACCCGGGGAGCATCGTCCGCAGTGAAATTTACTGTTTTGTTCTGCGTGGATCGCCCAATCACCTGGCCGCGTCCGGTGTTGAATCCCTCCACCATCACCGTCATTCGCTCATGCAAATGCCGCTCATAACCTAGGCGCTGAATCTCACGCTGCCGCGCATTCAGGATCGCGAGGCGCTCGACCTTGACCTGTTCCGCAATTGAATCTTCCATGTGAATCGCGGGCGTGTTCGGCCGGGGCGAATACTTAAACCCGAAGATGCTGTCGTAGCGCACCGCATCAAGCAACGTAATGGTTTCTTCAAAATCCTGATCCGTTTCTCCCGGAAAGCCGACGATCATGTCCGAGGTGATGGAGATATTCCGCTTGGCCGCATGCATCCAGGCGATGCGCTCCAGGTACCAATCACGGGTGTATTCCCGCGCCATTCCCCTCAGGGTCTTGCTGGAACCCGACTGCACCGGCAGGTGAACGTGGTTGCATAGCTGCGGATATGCATCAATGGCCTCCACGATGTCCTTGGTGAATTGCCGCGGGTGCGAGGTCGTGAAGCGCACCCGCTCGATGCCCCCCACCTCACCGACCGCCACCAGCAGTTCGGCAAAACTTCGCTTTCCGCTCGGGTCAACGTAGCTGTTCACATTCTGGCCCAACAGCTGAATCTCGCTGTACCCCAGCGCCGCAATCCGCTGCGCCTCCGCCAGCACCGAGGCAGAGGTGCGCGAGCGCTCCTTGCCCCGCGTGTACGGAACCACACAATAGGCACAGAACTTATCGCAACCCTCGATGATTGTGATGTAGCCGCGATGCGGATTGGAGCGCGTCGTGAACTCCGTGTCGAAGGTCTCCTCGGTTTGCCGGTCATCCAGCCCCGTGATGCGACTTTCGCCCGCCTCCAGCCGCTTCAGCATCTGCGGCAGATTGCGGTAGGAGGACGACCCCGCCACCATCGACACGTACGGTGCCTTCTCGAAGATTTTGTGGCCTTCCTGTTGCGCCACGCAGCCCAGCACGGCAAATTTTTTGCCTTCGCCCTGCATCCGCTTGTACTCGTTCAGCCGATGGAACACCTTCTGCTCCGCCTTATCGCGAATCGAGCAGGTGTTGTACAAGATCAGGTCCGCCACGGCCTCGTCCGAGACCTGCGTGTAGCCTTCGCTTTCGAGCGTGCCGACCACCTTTTCGGAGTCGTGCGCATTCATCTGGCAGCCAAAGGTCTCAAGGTAGAAGTTCTTGCTCACAGTTCCAGTATAGAGGGCTGGCAGGCGCACTCGATCCAATACGCCTGCCTCGCCGAAAGCAGTTCCCTCTTGCCCTCAGAACCCCGGTTACGCAGCCCGCAGACACAGCCCTAAAACGCGGCTGTCTGGAACCACGCATGTGTACGTCCATCCTGATTGAAGCTCTGCACCGTGACCGAGTGCCCGGCCGGTGCGGATACGGAGCCACCGGCTGCGCCATAGAACGACCATCCGGCCGGCAGAGCCAGGGTCGCCGTCCCGCCTGCGAAGCTGATGACCGTAATGCGCTGGGTCGGAAAACCCGCCGGGGGCGCCGGCAACAGCACCGTCGTATCTCCAAAGGTGACAATCTCGGACACGTTCGCACCCACGGTGCACGATCCGGAGCAGAACTGCGAGTACTCGTTCGTTGCCACCTGCAGCGATCCCCCGGTCAGCGGCATGCTGGCCGAGGCCGAGGACGTCACCAGCGGGACCGCCGCCACAAACGCCGAAGCCATGTTCGCATCGCCCACCGCGCTCAGGTGCAATGGGTCTCCGTTGTTCATCTCGGCAGCCGTACCCAGCATGTAGAGATCGTCGTAAACATGCGAGATTGCCGCGCCATCTCCCTGCACCACGCCCTCGTCCGCCGCGATGTCAGCGTTGTAGGCCGCAATCTGCGCAGCCGTTGCGACGGGGTTCCCCTGCAACTGGTTCGGCACATCCCCCGACAACGTCACCGGGGCTCCCGCGGCCAGGGGTCTGGGAATGCTGCCCACGCCGTAGATCGATACCCCGCCGCTGGGCGTGGAGGCAATCAACTGCGACGTCCCCGGGGCGCGTACCACCCGCAGGACACCCAGGCTTCGCGTCGTACCATTGGCCGTCGCCATCGAGACCGGCGGCATCGCGCTGGCCGAGCCCAGGAGGGTGCCTCGTTCATCGGTCACATTGAACACCGCCGAAGCCGGTGCCGCGTCATCCAGCGAATAAAAAATGTACGTGGGCGTGGGAACCGACACGGCACCGGGAGAAAACGTCAGCGTGCCCCCGGCCGTGGCATACATGCCGCCAAAGGTAAACGACTTGTCGCCGGCATCGGCCCCCGCGCTCCATCCGCCGGCGCCGGAAACGTTGCCGTTGCCACCCTGCAGCAGGCTGCTCGAAGGAATGGCCGTGAGTGCAAGCAGGGCCGTATGACACAGCCGGTAAGTGGACTCATACGGGCCCGTGCCCTTCTTGTCGACATCGTTGGTTCCAACCATCAGCGAAAAAAGCTGCTGTGCCGAACCCTGCACCGTGATGCCATCCACATAGAGCGCCCGGGGGAAAACATCACAAGCCTGGTCGCCGACATTTGCGGTCACATTCACTGACTGGATGCCAAGCCGGCTTGCCACGAGAGACGGGTACCGGCTTGCCGTTAACGGATACCCATACGTAATGGAATCGCCGTTTGCCACGTACGAACTGAACGTCTGCGTTGTTGTCGTCGTTTGGGCTGCAAGCGAGAGGCAGCAGGCAGCGGCGGCCAGGGCCGAACAGAGTTCCTTGCGCATAGCGGTCTTCTCCTGGAAGTGTCTAGGTATAAGGCATAGTTTCACGAGCGGCCCCGCACGCACGACCGAAGATCGTAGAAAGCCATTTACAGACGCTCAGCGATAGAGCCGGGATGCGGCACGCAAGAGACGCCCTCTTTTGCTGGCAAAGGTGTGCCGCATGGCCATGTCGGTAGCCAGAAACTGCAAACCGATCGCGTAAGTCGGGTAGGGATGCACCACGCCCGCAAGCTGCTGCAGCCGGATGCCACGATCCATCGCCACCACGATCTCCGCGATCGCTTCACTGGCGCGTTCGCCGACAACCGTGCCTCCAACAATCCGGCCGTCCAGCAGCGAAAGCAGCTTTAAAAAACCGTGCGTATCATCTTCGCTCACTGCCCGGTCGACGCGTCTGAGGGAAAGCGTTCCGGTCCGCAGGCGATCCCCAAATTGTTTGCGCGCCTGCTGCTCGGTGGAGCCAACCCGGGCCACTTCAGGGGAGGTGAAAGTAACCCGCGGCATAGCGCGCGGCGTTCCCGGAGCTTTGCCCGGCAGCAACGCATTGCGCGTTGCCTGAAAGCCCTGCCAGCCCGCAAGATGCGAGTACTGCGGGCCTCCCAACACGTCACCCGCGGCGTAGATGTTGCGCGTCGACGTACGCAAATGCGCATCCACCGCAATCCCTTCTGCCGTGTAGCGCACCCCGGCGCACTCCAGCCCAAAACCCTGCACGACCGGCGTGCGGCCCGTGGCGATCAGCAGCATGTCCCCCTCGACCTCGCCCGCCGAAGTGGAGAGGGTGAAGACATCGCTTGCATGGGACACTGCTGTCGCGCGTCCATGCACCCGCGCGATGCCTTCTTCCGCAAAGACGAGTTCGAGTACGGCACTTGCTTCGGGCTCTTCGCTCGGCAGCAGCGTGTCCGCGACCAGCGTCACCTGCGCGCCCAGCCTGCGATAGCTTTGCGCAATCTCGGAGCCGACGGGCCCGCCTCCAACCACAAGCAGCCGTTGCGGCAAGCGATCATTCTGAAAGATCTGCTTGTATGTCTTGTATGGCACTTGGTCGAGCCCTGCAATGTCCGGAATGCGCGGCTGGGCTCCTGTATTAATCAGGAATTTCCGCGCGCTCACCTTGCTTTCACCGACCTGAACAGTATGCGCGTCGACAAAGTTCGCCTGCCCCAGCATGACATCCATCCCCTTCGCCCGCAGCGCCTCCGGCATCGTCGGCGCATAGATGTGTTCGATGGTGGAATTCAGCCACGCCCGCACGGCCGGCATGTCCGTGGGCCGCGCCTCTGCGCCGACACCTAAGCGCGCGGCCTGTCCCACGGCATGCGCGACAGAGGCGGCTTTGATCAGCGATTTGCTGGGCACGCAGCCGGACCAGGTACAGTCGCCGCCGATGCGGTCCTTCTCGAGCATCACCACACGCGCACCCAGTTTGAGCGCAAAGTCCGCGGCAATCAGGCCGGAGGCACCCGCGCCGACGATGGCAAAGTCATAGTCGTACTTCACTTGGTCCTACCTCCTGCCTCGGCTCGAGCGTCCTGTGGAATGCGTGCCATCAAGAAAAGTCCGGCGACTGCGAGTAGAACCGTTCCCAGCAGCAGGCCATCGAAACGGAACAGTCTGCCTAACCAGCCGGCAAGCAGAGATCCGGCGATCGCGCCAACACTCAGCAGCACGGAGTAGATCCCCATGGCGCTGCCTTTGCCAAGCCCACCATGCAGCGAGCCCGCCAACCAGGAAAGGGCAGCCGGGGTAAAGCCCGTTTCCACCAGGATCAACAACGCCGTCGCCACACCTACGCTCCAGCGGTACGCACTGCTCGCCCCGCCGCCATGATTGACGAGATAGAAGCCCACGCAAACCGGCAACATGGTCGCGAGTGACACGAGCATGGCCCGGTGAATTCCCACCTGCGCCAGTGCCACGCTCCAGCCTGTGACACCGGTCGCGAAGAGCAGCGCATAGGCCAGCAGTACCCAGCCGAACTGCCTTGGATCGGCCGCATACAAACCGTCAAAGAACTGCGAGCGATGCGGCACCGGGCGTGCGGTCATCAGGAAGGCAAGGGTCGGTCCAAGCCACAGCCCCGTCACCGCGTTCACGCAGAGTCACACCGGCGCCAGGCGGCGTACGTGGTCATCCCGCAGCGCGAGCCGCAGGCCGTCCAGTGCTTTGCGTTGCGGGGCTATTGCCTCCCCGGTTGCGGAAAGCGCCACCAGCAGCGCTGCCAACAGGTACGCGCCCGCCACCAGGCTGAAGGATGCGCCGTGGAAACGGCTCCACAGTTGGGTGGCGGCCACGCCCCCGAGCGCGAGACCGGCCAGCAGGGAAAGTTCGAAGAAGCTCATGGCGCGTGCACGGGCGCGCAGGTGGCCTTGCGTTCTACCCGTCAGCCACGCCAGCAGCGGCGGCGTGATGGCTGCCGCGCTGGCGCCTTCCAGTCCGCGGCTGAGATAGAGGATCGAAAGGTTGTGTGTAAACCCAAAGAGTTGCACCGCCGCCGCTCCCAGCAGGGCGCCGGCCACCATCACCGAGCGTGGTCTCCACGCATCGGCCAGCATGCCCAGCGGGATCGAAAACAGAAGCTCGGCCGCATAAGCCACGGCTCCGAGCGTGCCCGCCGTACCAGCCCCTGCGGATCCCATGTGCCTGTTTTGCAGAGTCACAAGGTAAAGCCCCACCAGTGTGCCGCTTGCGCTGCCTGACACCCGCAACAGCCCATTCGCAGACAGCGTGCCAGCCAGCGATCCGCGAGACGCGGTCATCGAGACCGTACGTTCGGCGGAGTATGATCGGTTCGTCGCATAGGTGAGTCGGCTACTCCAGCGTACGCTCGCGGCAACGCTACGGCCAACGTCACCGGCGAAACGAGGTCACCTTGTCGATACTGCACCTTGAGTCGCCCTTTGTGCCGGTGCAAGCGCCGGCGCAGAAAAAAGACGCAAACTACGTTTTCTACGAGCTCACTCGCAGCATTTGTCCGCAATGCCGCACCGTCATCGACGCCAAGGTCCTGCTGCGCGACAACAAGGTCTACATGAGCAAGCGCTGCCCCACCTGCGGCCCCTTCGAAGGGCTCATCTACGGGGACGCGCAGGCCTATGTCGCCTTTGGCAAGTACAACAAGCCGGGAACCATTCCCCTGCAGTTCTCCACCGGCATCGTCGATGGCTGTCCGCACGACTGTGGCCTTTGTCCTGACCATCAGCAACATGCCTGCCTCGGCATCATCGAGGTGAACAGCGCCTGCAACATGGCCTGCCCCCTCTGCTTTGCCAATGCAAGCCCCGGCTTTTCGCTCACTTTGCCGGAGGTGGAAGAGATGCTGGACCATTTGGTTGCGACAGAGGGCAATCCAGAGGTCGTCCAGTTCTCTGGCGGCGAGCCAACGATCCATCCGCAGATTCTGGACTTCGTCCGTGCTGCCCATGCGCGCGGCATCCGTCACGTGATGATCAACACCAACGGCAAGCGCATCGCCGTGGATGATCGCTTTCTGGCTGAGCTCAACGAGGTACGCGCCTCTATCTACTTCCAGTTCGATGGCTTTGAAGAGGAAACCTATCGCATCATTCGCGGTGAACCTGGCATTTTGCCTGAGAAGCTCAAAGCTCTGGACCGGCTCGCCTCCATTGGCATCAACTGCACCCTGGTTCCCGCTATCGAACGTGGCGTAAATGAACATGAGATCGGTCGCATCATCGAGTTTGCGATACGGCATCCCGCGGTGCGTGGCATCAATTTTCAACCTGCCTTTCACGCCGGCCGCCACATCGAACACGACCCGATGAACCGCATGACGATTCCGGACATTCTGAAGCTGATTGAAGCGCAGACCGCAGAGCAGTTCATGGTGTCGGATTTCATCCCCGTCCCTTGCTGCTTCCCGACGTGCAACTCGGTGACCTATGCGCTGATCGAGGGCGACACCGTGACGCCACTCTCGCGCATCGTCAACGTCTATGACTACCTGGACTACATCACCAATCGCGTCATGCCGGATTTCTCGCTGGAGATCCGCAAGGCGCTTGAAGGGCTGTGGTCCTCCTCGTCGGTACCGGGTTCGCAGAAGTCCGCCGAGCAGTTTCAGATCTCCTGCGAGGCCTGCGGCATCCCAGGCAACGGAACGCTCGGCGACCTTGCCAAGAACATGATCATGATCATGCTGCAGGACTTCATGGATCCGTACACCTTCAACCAGAAAAACCTGATGAAGTGTTGCAAGGAGTTTCTGGTCCCCGGCGGCAAGCAGATCCCCTTCTGCGCTTACAACACCGTCGGCTACCGTGAGCAGGCACGGGCACAGCTGGATGCCATGGAGCCTGCGCGTCGCCAGGCGCGGCGTGATGGCGTACCCTTCGTACCGCAGCCGGTCGTGTTCGACGTGAAAGGCGTGCAGTGGACGCGCACGGATACGATGGCTGCCCTGCACTCGATTCAGCCAGTCGTGCCCGCATAATGGAGCCTCAATCTCAAGTCGAATCGCAGTCGGCGCTCCCTGAAGCTACCGTCAAGCAGTGCTGCGCTAACTTCTACGGCAGCGACGCCGCACGACTTCTGCTGGGAGAAAGTTTTCATCCCGGCGGAACACAGCTGACGCACGAACTGGGCGAACGCCTCGGGCTTGGTCCACACTCACGCCTTCTGGACGTAGCCTCCGGTCGCGGAACCAGCGCGCTGTACCTCGCCGAGACCTTCGGCTGTGAGGTCGTAGGCGTCGATCTCAGCGAGAACAATATCGACCTCGCGCGAGCCGCCGTGATGGAGCGTGGGCTATCCTCGCGCATCACCTTCGCTCTGGGCGATGCGGAGCATCTGCCCCTTCCGGACGCGGACTTTTCTGCAATCGTCTGCGAATGCGCCTTCTGTACCTTCCCGGACAAAGCCGCGGCCGCAAGAGAATTCCATCGCGTGCTCGCTCCTGGAGGACGGCTCGGCCTCACCGATCTGACCAAGCCTGAGGGCGCGGGGGCAGAACTGCAAGGTCTGCTCGCCTGGATCGCCTGCATCGGTGATGCGCAACCCGCGGAACGCTACCAGGCCTGGCTTCGGTCCGCAGATTTCCATCTCGCGGAGCAGCTTGACCGGAGTGAATGCCTCGTGGAAATGGTCCGTCAGGTAAGCGGCAGGCTGCTGCTTGCGGAAATGATGACCGGGCTGCGCAAGCTCGATCTGCCGGGTTTCGATCCCGTGCAGGCCAAGCAATTCCTGGCTGCCGCTCGAAGAGCCATCGCGGAAGGAGAACTCGGCTATGTTCTGCTGCTGGCGGCCAAGCGGAAGTAACAGCAGACACCAGAGAATCCGTTCCGCCAGAGTTCCCGAATCCGGCACGCCCTCGAAATAAAATGGTACCCTTGGCCGCAATACACGACCCTGTCACCCTGCTCGCTGGAGTCCCGGTGCGCTCGGCGTGGTACCACTGGAGAAATGATGAAGGTTCTTGCTTTGCTCGTCGCTGTTTGCCTGTCGGCTATCAGTGCTTATCCGCAGTATGCTCCCTCTGCTCCATCGGCAAACGGAGTAGAGGGTTATTGGTCAACGAATGCAGGCTCGGTGCTGCACATCCACAGCTGTGGAACGGGCGTGTGCATCACCGTCGTGACCATCTCCAGAAAGGCTCCTGGCGTGATCGATGGACACAACCCTGATCCCGCATTGCGCACACGCCCGATTTGCAAAATGGACATCGGCAGCGGCTTCACGTTAGCGGACGCCGATCACGGTAGAGACGGAACGATCTACGACCCTGAAAGCGGTAAGACGTACAAATCTGTCATCAGCAGCAATGGCAATTCGCTGGACGTGCGGGGATACATCGGTTTCAAAG
>CAXTZL010000077.1:0-12691 GCA_964248555.1 uncultured Bryocella sp. | reverse complement strand
CACCGCACTCGCCTGTGCCTGGATCAGACTTCAGCTATATGTGGATACCGCCTAGAGCAAGTTCCATCGATATAGAGCAGCCACGGGCAGGATGAAAGAGTTGCTGTTCATACCGACAAGCGAGCAAACGTGCGCTGCCCACGAGTTCACGCATCGTCCCTCGACTCTGGCTTTCGCTGATCCAGTTCCGCTTTGAACCCTGCCACAAGGCCTTGTAGATCCTGAACGCCAGGCAGCTCGTCGCGGACAGGCGCGGGCAGCTCGCGCTTGGGACCCGGCGTCTCCGACGAGGCGCCGGGGCCAAACTGCGGCCGCTAGAAGGTGAACTTCACGCCCGCCTGCAGGACGCGAGGACCACCGACGCCGTTGACGTTGCCCACGCCGCTGCTCAGTGTCGAGGTGATTCTTCCAAAGGAGCTGGAAGTGAGCGCAGACACGGGTAGGCCGAAGGCAGGTGTATTGCTCAGGTTGAAAGCATCCACACGAGCTTCCATCGCAACCCGTTCGCGGAACAGCGGAAAACTTTTGAACAGGGATAGATTGTCCGAAAAGTAGCCAGGTCCACGGAACTGGTTTCGCTGTGTGTTGCCGACGGCGCAGGCATGCGGGTTTGCGGTCGTGTACGCCACGCAGGTAGCCGGGTTCGCGAAGGCAGTCGTGTTGAACCAGGTCGTGTTCGCCGCACCGGCTACGTTATGAGAGACAAGGTATGGGCTCACCTGATTGGCAGTCTGCGTTGTGCCGGGCGTGACGCTGGTGGTCGTAATGCTGAACGGAAGCCCGGACAGGGCGGAAACCACGGCGGAAAGTTTCCAGCCGCCCAGCACGTAGGAGGTTACGCCAGAGTTGAAGTACTTCTGGCCTTTGCCCGCGGGTAACTCGTAGGTGATGGTCTGCTCATAGTTGAGGTGGCGGTCGAAGTCAGCGACGTTGTAGTTGCGTCGCAGATTGCCGCTGTAAAACAGCAATCCGCCATCCTGTGCGCCGGTTTGGTAGTTCTGCGCTTTACCCCAGGTAAGGACGGAAGAAAATCCGAGATTCTTTGCAAAGCGCTTCTTCAGTTCTACCTGCAACGATTCGTAGTTCGTTGAGAACCCCAAAAAGTACTGGGTGACGGCGGCCGTTTTTCCGAAGGCAACATTGAGCGGATCAAATGCCGCGGTCTGCCCATAGATGGCGGGAGCGTTTATGTTCTGCGCTACGTCGATGCGGGTGCCATGATTGGCGACATACGCAATCTGCAACGACGTGTCTCCCGGAAGGGCCTGCTGCACAACGGCATTCCAGGAGGTCACGTAGGCGTTGCGAAAATTCAGCGGAATGTATAAGTTTGCCAGGCCGATGGTTCCATTGGCGGCACTTTCCTGCAGGGTTCCCGCAGAGGTGAAGGCCGCGGTCGGTGTTGCAGGAATGCCCGTGGCCAGATTGACCACGCCGCCGGCCGGATTCAAGGCTGAACCGTATGTTGGGGTGTTTGTGTAAAAGGTGCTGGTCTTGATCGGGTAATTGTAGGCGTAGGTGTTGTCAACGAAAGGCACGTAGCTCACGCCCAAGCCAGCACGCACTACGGTCTTTTCCGTGACGCGGTAGGAGGCGCCCAGGCGGGGGGCAAAGTTCTTGTAATCCGTCTGCATGCCAAGATTCGAGGGATTGCCGTCGACCCCTGCCTGCACCAGTTGATTGTTGGCCGGGTTGTAGTTGACGAAACCACCTGCCCTGCGCGGGGTAGCCGGCGGATACAGTTCGTAGCGCAGGCCGTAATCGAGCGTTAGCTTGGGAGTCGCCTGCCACTTGTCCGAAGCGAAGAAGAAAAGCCAGGTCTGCCGGTAGGCCGGGAAGGTACTATTCGTATCCTGGCCCACCTGGTATGGAACTCCGAAGAGAACGCTGGCTATGTCGTTCGCCTGGCCCGTGATCGCACCGTTGAAGGAGGTCGCACCGGGAGCGGAGGTCTGGTTTTCGCTGAAGTAGAAGGTACCCGCGGCTGCGTTGTTGTTGCCCTGCAGAAGATCGTCCCGGATGCGACGGACGTCGGCACCGGCCTGCAGTGTGTGGTTGCCGAGGATCCTGGTCCAGTTGTTTGCAAAGTCGATGTTTGATTCGGCACGCAGCCAGGGCAGGGAGGGCGAATAGCCGATCAACGGATTCCCTGTGCCGTTTTCTCCGTTGCCCGCGAAGTTACTCACCTGAAATGCAACCTGGCCGCTGCTGGTGAGCGTGTTATCCGTACCGTTCGGCCCATTGCCGGGGACCCCGAGCGTCTTTGCATCGTTGCTGCCGTAGTCAGTCTGCTGGGCGGAGTTGCGCAGGTGCGCGACTCCAACGCGAACCTCGGTAAACAGTTTGGGCGAGAAGACATGGTTGTAGTTGAAGCCCGTGCTGTAAGCGGAAGCGACACCGGCTGCTTCGAACCCGCCGCCACCCGCGGGTCCGCCAAGGAAGGATCCGAACAAGGGAGCCTGGAAGGTGTTGGTGGTCTGGTGGCTGAAGCGACCGCTCAGGTGATCTTTTTCCGTGATCGTGTAATCGCTCTTAATGTCGTAGCTAATGGAATCCTTGTTAAAGGGGAGGTTCTGCGAAAAGTTGTTGGTCGTCTTGCCAGCGATGTAGGCAGCAGACGCGAGATTGGTGACTGGATTCCGCGCCAGGATGTCCAGATCTTTTAGTACCGTCAAACCTGCAGTACTGATCCCGGGATTGCTGAGCGGGATCAGGTTCCCGTTGAATGGCGTGCGCCCCGTGCCACAAATCTGCGTGGAAACGGCGTTCGTATTGCAGCTGGCTGTCACGCCAGTGTTCGGGTCGTACACCTGTCCGGCGTAGCCGCTGAGATTCAGTGTGCCGCTTGTCGCGTTGTAGAACGGGAGATTGGTGTTGACGGTCGAGGACTCATGGTCGGAGGTGCGGAGAAAGTCTCCAAAGAAGAAGAGCTTGTCTTTCAGAATCGGCCCGCCAATGGAACCGCCGGTGTAGTTGTACACGAGGCGTCCGTTGGGTGCCGTGGCGAAATAATTTCGGGCATTCACACCGTTATTTTCCGCGCTCTCAAAGGCGGAACCGTGGAAGTTGTTGGTTCCCGATTTTAGCGTTACATTCACAACCGTTCCGACGGCGCGACCAAACTCGGCGGCGAAGTTGTTGGTCGTGATATCGACGTTTTGAATGGCGGCAGCGGGCGGTAGCAGGATGATGTGGATGCCCGTGCGCTGGTCGTCGTCGATGCCTTCAATCTGGTACAGGTTCACATAGGAGGACTGGCCGTTGGCGTTGACGGAGAGGTCGTTATTCGCATTGAAAAACTGTGAGTTGTTGAATACCACCGGAGCCATGCCCGGTACCGTGTTCAGCAAGGATTGAAAGTTGTTGCCACTGCTCAGGGGCAGGTTTGCAATTTGCTTCTGCCCGAGGGTCGTGGCAATATCCGCGCGGTCTGTCTGCAGTTGCGGTGGCGAATCTGTAACCGTGATCTCGTCTGTTGTGCTGCCCGCGGCAAGCGCGACGTCGACCCGGCTTGTTCGATTGGTTTCAAGTGTGATGTTTTCGCGGACGTCTTTTTTGAAGCCCGGGGCCGTGATGGTGACGGTGTATACGCCTGGAGGAAGATCAGGCTCGGTGTAGTTTCCACTTTCATTGGTCGACGAGGTGTGAACGGTTCCCTGTCCCGTAAGCACGATGGTGACCTGTGCCTTTGGAACATAAGCACCGGATGGGTCCGTTACGGTGCCGACGATGGTCCCGCTGACAGCCTGCGCCAGGGGGTGCGAAACGGGAAACAGGAGCGCGATCAGAAGGGGAAAGAGCGCGGCCAGTGGGATGGACCTGCGTGGTCCGGCCGGTTTTGCTGCGATCTTGGGTAGGCTCTTGGTTAGGCTCTTGGTCGGGATCTTGGTTGAGATCCTAGTTGAGGTCATGGGGAATGCGTTCTCCTGAGGTAAGGAAGGTGAGTGAGTGTGGCAAATCGTTGGCTATGCCTGGCTCGCTGCGCCGCGTGCAGAGCGCCAAGTGCTGCGTTCGCGATGTAAGCGCGTGACGGAAGTCCTTATGGGCCTGTGCCGGCTCGTTCATGGCATCCTTTGTCTTTGCGGCGAACTTTGCCAGATCACGGAATCCACGTCGCGTACATGCGTGGAGCGCGCATCCTTTGCGGTTGGCCTGCAGCGCGGAAAGGTGCGCGCACGCTTGACTGTTCAGACCGACGACGGCGAAGTTCACCCGCTCGTTCGCTCCCACGATGGCGGCGTAGCTTTTTTCGTCTGGCTGGAGAGCACGCCCACCGCGGCGAGTTCACCCCCAAAGTGACGCCGGGAAACTTCACGGTTTTGCGTCGCTGTTTCCGCTAGCTCGTGTGGCGTTTCCAGGGAAATGCGCCGAGCCTTCTTTTCGCTCAACATGGAACTTCTCCGATCGTTGCCGGACAAAGCAAAAGCCGCCCCGGGATGCGCAGCGAGTTCGCGTTTCCGTGGGCGGCTTTATTTGATCTCTACCGCGCCGCAACACTAACGATGGCGGAGAGGGTGTGTCAACAGGAAAGTGTCAGGGGGTAAACCGATCGTAACAAGATCGCTTTTACGGGTTCTCAGGTGAGCGTCGGCATTACCTCCACACACGGACTTGCTGGAGGCGGCGCAGGGTCAATCCCTTTATGCCGTGCAGCGATCGATTCATGATCGATTCAGATTCGGTCAGCCGTTGCATGCGCTCCGTTCGATGCTTTCTGCCTGATGCTCCTGAGCTTCTGCCTGCGCCTTCGGAACAGGCGCCCTGTGTGTATGATCATCAGGTCTTAACAACCCCTCAAAGGCATGAGCAAGTGAGGTAACGTCGTGGCGGAACTGCTCGGTGCACTGGACCAGGGAACAACAAGCACACGCTTCATGATCTTCGACCGCGGCGGCATCATCGTGGCGCAGGCCCAGAAGGAACATGAACAGATTTATCCGCAACCGGGCTGGGTCGAACATGATCCTCGCGAGATATGGCAAAACACGCTCGAGGTGATGGACCGTGCCTGCAAGCTGGCCGGGCTGGGAAGTAAAGAGCTCGCCTGCCTCGGCATCGCCAACCAACGGGAGACCACCGTGGTCTGGGATCGCTTTACTGGCGAACCTGTTTACAACGCGCTTGTCTGGCAGGACACGCGCGTGGGCGACTATGTTGCGGCTTTTGCGCGTGAGGGTGGTCAGGATCGCTTTCGCGCGAAGACCGGGTTGCCACTCGCCACCTATTTCAGCGGGCTGAAGATTCGTTGGATCCTCGACCAGGTGGAGGGCGTACGTGCCCGCGCGGAGCGTGGCGATCTTCTGTTCGGCAACATGGATGCCTTCCTGCTTTGGAACCTCACGGGCGGCGTCCAGGGAGGTGTTCACCGCACCGATGTCACCAATGCCAGCCGCACCCAGTTGATGAACCTCGACACGCTGGACTGGGACGACGAGTTGTTGCAGGCTTTTGACATCCCACGCTGCATGATGCCGGACGTCCGCTCCAGTAGCGGCTTCTTCGGGGAGGCGAGTGTTTCCTGCCTCAAAGGCATTTCGGTCGGAAGTATGCTTGGCGATCAGCACGCGGCCCTGGTGGGGCAAACCTGTTTTCAACCCGGCCAACTGAAAAACACCTATGGAACCGGTTGCTTCCTGGTCATGAACACGGGCGGACAAAAGATCATGTCCCGTCATGGTCTGCTCACAACGCTTGCGTACCGGTTCGGTGATCAACCGGCGGTGTATGCCCTGGAGGGCAGCATCGCGATCACCGGGGCTCTGGTGCAATGGGTGCGGGACAACCTCGGCATGATTCGCACCAGCGAAGAGATTGAAGTCCTGGCCCGCTCCGTGGAAGACAACGGCGGTGTGTACATTGTGCCCGCTTTTTCCGGCCTGTACGCACCGTACTGGAAGGACACCGCACGCGGGGTGATCACCGGCCTGACCCGCTATGCCAACAAAGGCCACATCGCTCGCGCCGTACTGGAGGCGACGGCCTTTCAAACACGTGAGGTGGTGGAGGCGATGGAGGCAGACGCCGGTATCGTCCTGGAGCAGCTGCGAACGGATGGCGGTATGATCAACAACAATCTGCTCATGCAGTTCCAGGCCGACCTGCTCGGCCGAAAGGTGATCCGTCCCGCCATGAAAGAGACTACCGCCCTGGGCGCGGCGTATGCCGCGGGTCTGGCGTGCGGGTATTACAAGGACGTCTCAGACCTTGTTTCGAACTGGTGCATCGATCACACGTGGTACCCAGAGATCGAGCCGCAGGAGCGCGACCGTCTTTACCGGCAATGGAAGAAAGCGGTTACCCGTTCTTTCGACTGGGTAGATCAGTAGTTCTCCATCTCTGCGAAGGAGAGTCTTTGCAGGAAAGGGACGCGGCATGAAGAAGGAGTTTATCGGAGAACTCATTGCAGAAGCCGTTGCGATGTGCATCATCATCGGCCTTGGGGACTCCGTCGCGTCCATGTACAGCCTTTACAATCCGAGTCCATACGGCCAATCCTACTGGGGCGTTTGCATCGCCTGGGGGCTGGCGGTGACGATTGCGATCTACAGCACGGCTTCGGTCAGCGGATGCCACGCGAACCCAGCGGTGACCCTGGCGCTGGCGTGTTTTCGCAGGTTCTCTTGGCGCAAGGTCCTTCCGTATTGCGCGGCCCAGGTCATCGGCGGCTTTTTTGGCGCGGTAATCGTGTACGCACTTTTCTCGCCGGTGATTGATGCATTCAATGCCGCTCACCATCTCACCCGCGCCGCCGGCGGAGCGTCCGGCGTTTTCTTCACGCATCCGGGTAACTTTGTTGTACCGCGGCATGCCTTTTTCGACGAGGTGATCCTCACGGCATTTCTCGTTTTCGGCATCTTCGCCATTACCGAGCAGTACAACGAGCAGGCGCCCGGCGCGAACTCCGGTGCGCTGATCATCGGTTTTCTGGTTGCTACGATTGGCGCGTCCACGGGCTATCTGGAGGCCTGGGCCATCAATCCCGCGCGCGATCTCGGCCCACGTCTGTTCTGCTATCTCGCCGGCTGGGGCGCGTCCGCTTTTCCTTCTCCGGGAAATTACTGGTGGGTTCCCATTGCCGGGCCGCTGCTGGGGGGTGTCGTTGGCGGTGGAGCGTACCAAGTGCTGATTCACCAGTTTCTGCCGGCGCGCAATCGAGCCCGCATGCGGTCCCTCGATGGTGCTGAACGTCCAAGCATTCACGATAGAAGTGTTTCCGTCGCGGAACGGTGAACTACGCGCTGTCTGCTCCGTGATACTTCGGAATGGCCATGCGCTGCTCCGCGAAGACGGCATCATGTGCCACGGCACAGGCCACGCCAGACCGGAAGCCTACGTGCACATCCGCTTCCACGGCGTGCTCTCCGCGAACGGCCTCCACGAAGGAGCGGACGGAGCTCAACGTCGGATCGGTATCCGTTCCGGCCTGCACTCGTTCGCCGGGTCCGCGGTAAGGCATCTCGCCCGCGGTCGAGTAGGACGCTCCGGTCACCACTCCACGCTCCACAATGGTTTTGCTGACCGGTTTATCGGCTGTGGGCTGGTTTGAGCGCTTCTTCTCGTAATAGAAGGTCGCATCTTCTATCGTAATCTGCACGCTGCCCTCCGTGCCGTAGATCCACAGTTCGTTTCCGCTCTTTGCGTTATCCGTGATGGAAGAGAACACCAATCGACGTCCCTGCGAGTAGTTGAAAACCATCTGCACGTTGTCGCCGACTGTGCGGCCATCGTGGTACACGCAGATGCTATTGGTTCCGAGCACACTTTCCGGCTGTTCGCCAAAGATCCAGTTGGCAATGTCGATGTGGTGTGAACCGAGTTCTGTTCCAAGCCCGCCTGAGGTGTCACGGTAGAGCCGCCAGTTGATGAGCCGTTCAAGCTGATGTCCGGGATCGGGTGAAGGCACGCTGCGCCGCCAGTTGCCATTTCGATTCCAGTATGCGTAGACGTGCGTCGGCTTGCCGATGTCTCCCGCGTGCACGCGACGCACAGACTCCTTCACCCAGGGAGCGTAGCGATACTCATGGCCGATCTGAAACACGACCTTGGAACGCACGATTTCGTCCACGATTTTCTGGTTATCTTCCACCGTGAACCCGAGGGCTTTTTCGCCGAATACAGGCCTTCCGCTCCGGGCTGCGGCAATCACGTGCTCGGCATGCAAACTCACCGGAGAGGCAACCAGGACGGCATCGAGATCGTTTCGTGCCAGCAGTTCGGTGTAGCTTGCCGTTGCGGGGATCTCTGTTCCGGCCAGCCGGTTCACCTGGGCATAGCGAGGCGGATAGACGTCGCAAATCGCCGCGAGTGTGACGCCGGGCACATGCAGAAATTGCCTCAGATTTTCCTGGCCCCGACTTCCAGCGCCGATCACACCCAGGCGAACCGGTTTGATTGCCGGAGCCGCTGCACGCACAAAGGGAGAAGAAGCCAATGCGGCGGAGGCTGATGCAGCCTGGAGAAAATCGCGACGGTTCATCGTCATACCGAGCCCCTTCATGTAGCCTACCGCATCTGCCTTTGCTTCGAGGCGCCGCTTCGGAAGTTGGAAGAAACAGCGCATGACGTTGCATTCACCGCAGCGACCCAGCGAAAGACGGTGCAGCGCGCCAGTCCCGGTGTTCCTGAAACGATAAGTGCGCGCGCCTCCGGAGCAAACGCTGCGAGTGTTCGCAGGCTTTGCTCCGGAGTCTGCACAAATACAACGTTGGAGAGCGCGTCGCTTGCCGTAGCAGACGGATGCACCACACTCACCTGAATTCTGCCTTCAACCGGACGCATCGTGCGCGGGTCCATAATGTGGCAGTACAGATGCCCAGCTACGGTGAAGTTTTTCTGGCTGCAATCCGCGCTGGAAAGCGATTGATCTCGCAGCGAAATAACCGACAGCATATGCTTTGATGGCAAGGGGCCGGGAACAACGATGCGCCAGCCGCTGTGTCCGGGCGGTGCTCCCAGAGCGTAAAGCGTGCTGCTGCCTGCGGAAAGCAGCGCTGCCCGCACGCCGTCCTGCCGCAGGATTCGCACCGCGGCATCCACCGCAAACCCTTTGCCGATGCCGCCAGGGTCGAGTTCCACGCCGGGCGACGTGAACCGGACCGTTCGGTCTGCGGGGTGGAGAACCACGTCCTGCCACCCGGTCACCGAACGCAACCGCAGCAACTCCTGCGGCGAAGGCACCGTTCCCTGGTGCCGGTAGAATCCCCAGGCTTTCATGAGCCGGCCCACCGTGATGTCGAAGGCTCCGTCGCTCGCCCGGCTCCAATGCTCGGCCTGCGATAGGAAGCTCATCATCTCCGGATCGGTGGTCACGGGGCCGGCGGCAGCCTCCCGATCAATGCGCGAAAGTTCACTGGAGTCACGGTAGTTGGAGAGCAACTGCTCCACACGGTCTATTTCGTCGAAGACCTCATCGCTGATGGCGGAAGCCCGGTTCTCTTCGTCGTTGTACTGAGAGAGCGTGAAGGTCGTCGCCATTGCGGAATGGGTGGAGACATGGAGAGTCCCTCCCCCCTGCGCACCATGCTGTGCCTGCGATCTGCCGCCCAGGTCCAGCAAGCAGATCAGCGAAACGATGCGTGCCCCACAAGCGAGACCTTTCCCTCGTTGTCTCGAGCCTGCACTTTTTGCGCTCATCGCACCAAGGGTACACGACGGTCTGGGGCCGGCGGGGATGGAAAGAGTGGTGGTCTGTCGCTTTGTGGTGCTATGATTTCGCTCCACATGCGAAAAGTCGCCGTGCTGGCGTGGACCGAATAGCAGCATGACCTCATAAAACTTTTGAACCGATATCACCTGAAGGAAGCTGCCATGTTCATTTCGACCTCACGCCGTCACTTTGTCCGTACCTCTCTGATCGCTGCCGGCGTTTCGGCGTTGCCGGCCTTCGGCCTTCCTGCGCCGGCACCCCAAGCAGCGCCGAGAGGCATGCCGCCACTCAAGCTCGGCCTGGCCAGCTATACTTTCCGCAACTTCACGCGCAGCCAGATGATCGGCTTTATGAAGCAGCTACAGGTTGGCGAACTGAACGCCAAGGATGTAAGAGATCATCTACCAGTCGATCCCGCCCTTGAGGCAGCCGCGCTCGCCGACTACAACGCAAATGGCATAAAGCTGCACGCGATCGGTGCTGTCTACTTCCCCAAGATGGACGAGCAGGACATCCGCTCCAAGTTTGACTATGCCAGGCGCGCTGGCGTGCAGGTAATCGTCGCTGGCGACCCTGCACCGGAAAGCCTCCCCTTACTGGAGCGGTTTGTGAAAGAGTACGATATCCGCCTCGCCATTCATAATCACGGCCCCGAAGACAAGATCTGGCATTCGCCCCTGGATGTCTTGCAAGCAGTGAAAAACATGGACCCGCGGCTTGGTTGCTGCATCGACATCGGTCATTGCGTCCGCGCCGGAACCGATGTGGTGGAGGCCATTCACGCCGTAGGACCACGCCTATTCAACCTGCATGCCAAAGACCTGACCAGCTTTTCAGACAAGGAAAGCCAGGTACCCGTTGGGGATGGCATCATGCCGATGCACAAGATATTTGAAGCGCTGATCGCTCTCAAGTATGAGGGTTTTGTCGATCTGGAATACGAGATCCACCCCGACGACCCCATGCCCGGCGTGATCAGCAGCTTCGCGTACATGCGTGGCGTGCTGGCCGGCATGGGATATTCTTCCGCCTCGCCGGCTTCGCTAGCCGGGCTCCCCGCGGGGCACCATGAATGAAACTTGTCCAGGACCACCGATATAACCCAAGTCTGCTTGCCGGCCCCTCCTTTCGCGTTTCTACGAAGCCGGCACTACTCGTTCGCTCTCAAGGGGCTTTACGCTGTGCATCACAGGCCGAAACGATTGGCTTCGAACGTCACTTTAGGTGCAATCGAACGCGGGTCGTACACCAAGTCATCATTACTCTTCAGAGATACAACATCGTTCGTCCGTATCAATCGCATGTACACATGGTCAGCACAGACGCTTACGGTTGACCGCAAGGGTAAACCCGACACTGGGATGGAATGCTACTGAACGCTATTAACGGGCGAGGAGGTCGCCTGACAAGTAGATTGCCGGAGGGTCGGCTTTCAGGACAGACAAATGCCTTTCAGAGATGGATCGATCTTGCTCCGAAGTGGAAGGGCTGGGCAGCCAACAAAGGGATGTCGGCCGCTTTCGTGTGGTCCCTGCACATTGCAGGTTGCGTCCGTATCTGCCGCCAGGGCGCAGTAATCGTAAAGGCGTGTGACCTCGGAAGTCAGCGACATGTGCTCTGTGCAGACCCCTCAAGCTTGGCGACCGTCATCGCTGCCGAAGATGATGTCACCGTGACGCTGACCGATTCCCAGCTCTCAAGCCGGGTTCACGACGACCCCACAGACGGTACCTATCGCTAAGGAACTAGTCCGCCGGCTTGAGCGGCGCAATCGGCTTGTAACGACATCCTGCGATCGCGTCACAAATCTTTGTGA
The DNA here is from genome assembly GCA_964248555.1 of uncultured Bryocella sp. GTDB lineage: Bacteria > Acidobacteriota > Terriglobia > Terriglobales > Acidobacteriaceae > Granulicella. The sequence continues at coordinate 1,229 of CAXTZL010000077.1, read as the reverse complement.
TTTGATGAGCTGACGCGGTTGGCGCTGCCATACTCCCCTGTTTCACCGCCCCTCCCCTGCTTCAGATTTGTCTGAACCAGGAGAGGACGTGAGTGTATGTGTAGAGCTGCCCCCTAGAAAACGATTTTGCCAGAAAGCTGCAGCTCACGTGAGGTGTTGGTGGGACCCGAAGGTCCCTTTTGGATTGTTCCCCAGTTAGAGTTGGTCGGATCATTGTTATAGCCATAAAAACCGGTCCCGTTGACCTGACTAAAATTAGGATGGTTAAGCACATTGAAGATGTCAACGCGGAGTTGCAGATTCGCCCGCTCGTTATATGCGAACCTCTTCGAAACGCTCGCATCGAATTGATGCGTTGCCGGCAAGCGCACTCCTGAATACACAATATTCTGCTGTACTGAATAATCCGATGCAAAACTTGCGCTCGGATTCGCCTCCTGCCTAACAATGGCATAGCTTGTGCAGCCGCTTGCAGTGTACGTAGGCCCGGGATGGATGAGTCCCGGAGTATCCGAATCTTCATAGCCCACGCACGGGCTAACCCCTTGTAAACGCTTGTAAATGTGCGTTGCGTCATATGGAAGATCGCGCCGATTCACGTGCAAGGAAGACTTTATCTCGAAGTTGTTGCCCGGAACCCACGGCACCCCCTGCGCATACACATAGAAGGGGGCAACCTCAAAGCCGCCAATCGCAGCATTGATCAGCCGATTGGTGTGCCCGAAGAAGGTTTTGCCTCGGCCAAACGGGAGGTAATAAACGCCGGATATGCTGATGTCGGTCGGAATGTCAATCTGCGCGAGATTGCGTCCATATACGCGATTGACGGTGTCGATGAGGTTACCGGCCTGCATGTTCTTGGACCACGTGTAAGCAAAGTGGAGCGTCAAGCTCTGCGCAACGTTGTGCGAGGCGACCACCTGCAGGGAGTTATACCAGGTATGAATTAGCGGGAGGTTGTTTTCGGTGACCGCTGTAAATTGCGGGAAGGGCCGGGTAAAGGCGCTGCTCGAGATAGTGCTGTTGTTGTAGTACCCCGTTCCAGTAAATCCCGGGACGTGATAGAAGGGGCTCGCTACTTTCGAAGGAGCAGCCGTTCCGTCACAGAGTTGACGGTTCCCTCCACGCTCCACATCGCACTGCGCGTACCACGCTGTTGAAACATGATTAATATCGTCGCTCTGCAGGTTGGCGCTCTGTGTATGAATTCCGTCGACTTGTATGGTTCG
>CAXTZL010000076.1:0-12856 GCA_964248555.1 uncultured Bryocella sp. | reverse complement strand
ACAGAACGGAAATCATGCGCCGCATCCTGATCATCGACGACGAGGAAGATATACGGGAAGTAGCAGCACTCTCCCTGGAAACCGTAGCCGGCTGGAACGTCTGCACGGCGCATAGTGGAAGTGACGGCATTCGCAAAGCCGTTTCCGAGCAGCCAGACGCCATCCTGATGGATGTGATGATGCCGGCCATGGATGGACCGGCCACCTTTCGCGAAATGCAGCGAACGCCGGGTATTGAGCACATTCCGGTGCTCTTGCTCACAGCCAAGGTGCAGGGCGTGGACCAACGCCGGTTTGCCGGCCTGGGTGTCTGCGGTGTTCTATTCAAACCCTTTGACCCGCTTACGCTGGCCGAACAGATGTGTACAGCTCTGGGTTGGAACTGACCCGTTTTGCTACACACCTCACTTGTAAAATAGTCAAAAAGAATTATCGCCGAATCTGCGTGGGTAGGCTACGCTTATGCGCATGGCAGCCTCACTCCAAACGTTCCCGCGAGGAAATCCCCAAAGTATCCTTGCCACCGTTTGGCAGAGAAATCTACCTCTTGTCCGACAGCGGGTGCTCGCCCTTCACGAAGCCGCCGAAAGCAGCCGCAGCGCGCCCCTGGGTACTGCGGCAAGGCACGAGGCAGTCGAGATTGCACACAAACTTGCGGGCTCCCTTGGAATGTTCGGTTTTTCTCAAGGCAGTGAGGTCGCCAAGCTGCTCGAATTGCTGCTCGACAGCGAGGGAGAGATCTCCGCCGTGACCTTCGGTGAGCTGACTTCGCAGCTCGAGCAGGCGCTCACGCTCTAGCTTTCGGCTCTGGCTCTTGCGCAGATAGATTCAAAGTTCTCTGGAGTGGACTGCACAGTCTGGGGCGCAGCTTGCCAGCTTACACAGACCTTATTGCGTCAGATCGCACTCTACGGCAGTCCAGACGCCCGCCGGCGTTCCAGACGAGTAGTCCACTCGCAAATCAAGAAACTGGCCTGCTACGACAGATGTGGCCGCGGTCACCGAACAACTTCCGGTGGAGCTGGAGGGAATACAGCTCAGGGCGGTGTCCGCCATGTTGCCGGGGGTGCCTACTCGCACGGTGACGCGGATGCTCCCGAACTGCTGCGAGAAAACGTCAAGCCGCGCCAGGGTGCAGGCGCGTGGCATCCAGGCCAGCACCGACGTCGCTTCCGAGGCGCTGCTGTTGGTTGTATTAATGGCGTAGTAGCTGTAGGCGTAGCTGACGGCATGGTAGATCGCCGCAGTCATGGGGTTGGCCGTGCTGCTCGCCGTTCCGCCCGATCCGCCGCTTCCCGTTGCTCCCTGGGGGATACCAAAGTTCAGGACCGCAGCCGTGCTCGTTCCCGAGTTGGTGATTGTGGCCTGGGCGCCTGCTGCGAGCGTGGTTACCGTCCCCACGGCGACCGTGGCAGAGCTCCCGGTAGCACCCTGCGCGCCCTGGGGCCCGGCCCCGCCGGCCTGCGCCAGTACGGACCATATCTGTGGGTACTGATCCGGCTCCTGGTTCGTATTCCCGACCGTTGCAAGGTAGCTGCTGCCGGCAAAACTGACCGCCTGGTTCACCGAATAGTGCTGCGCCTGCGACCACGCGCCGATAAAGGTAAGTCCCTGCGCGCCGACGGCTCCGGTAGCTCCAGTCGGTCCTGCTGCACCGGTTACGCCTTGTGTTCCTGCTGGACCTTGTGAACCGGTGGCACCCGTTGCCCCGCTGGGGCCAGAAGGTCCAGCGACACCCTGCGCGGCGAGCACGGACCAGGCAGCCGCACTCTGTCCGGGAGTCTGCCCGTGATTGCTCGCGACAAGCGAAACATAGCTGGAGCCGCCATAGCTAACAGCGTCGCCGGTGTTGTAGCTGGTGGAAGCGTTGTAGTTGCCGATGAAGTTCACGCCGGCAGCTCCGGTCGAACCCGTTGCACCGGTAAGACCGATACCTCCAGTGGCTCCGGCGGGACCCGCTGCCCCGGTGGCCCCGGCAACACCTACGCCGGTGGCGCCCGCGGGGCCGATGCCGCCCTGCGCCGCAAACATCGTCCAGGCGCCAGGATTGCTGTCCGGAGTGTTGCCGTGGTTGCTGTTGATCAGCGAAACCCAGCCTGCCCCTTGCCACAGAACACCCTGCCCAAGGCCGTAATTCGCCGCGGAGCTGTACGCCCCCTGGAAGCTGAGACCTGTGGGGCCGGCCGGACCGGTTGTGCCTATCGGACCCTGCAGCCCGGTAACGCCGGTGCTGCCCGGAATACCCTGCGCCCCAGCCTGCCCTGCGATTCCCTGCGCACCCTGCTCACCTCGTTCGCCCGGCGGACCGGTCGGGCCGAGCGACCCCGTCGCGCCCGCGGGGCCGGCAATCCCCGTCGCACCCGTGAATCCGGTCGGTCCCTGTGCGGTCAGCTGCCCCCACGTGCCCGGCACCAGACCTGGGGTGTTGCCATGATTCGAGGAAATCAGCGAAGCGTAACTCGATCCATTCCAAAGAACCACGTCACCCAGGGCATAGTTGTTCACGGAGCTGTAAGCGCCCTGGTACACCAGCCCCGGCGTTCCTGTTGCGCCCGTTGTGCCGGCGATGCCGGTGGCGCCGGTGGCGCCTTGAATGCCGTAACCGGGCGGCCCCTGCTGTCCCGTGACGCCGGTGGCGCCGAGAGCACCGGTGGACCCTGTGGCGCCAACCGACGCCAAGAGGCCCCATCCGCCGCCAAGCCCCGGCGTATTGCCGTGGTTCGACGAGGTTTGCGAAATATAGGTGGAACCCGCAAAGGTGACCACATCGCCGTTGGCATAGTTACTGGTCGAACTGTACGCGCCAAGGTAGTTCACCAGGCCCGCACCGGCTGGTCCCTGGATCCCGGTTGCTCCTGCCGAACCTGTGGAGCCCGTAGCCCCGCGCGCTCCAACAACGCCCGCAGCTCCTGTCGCGCCTTGAGGTCCCACACTGCCCGCGGCGCCGGTGGCTCCAGTGGCCCCGGTCAAGCCGCTTCCACCGGATCCCGTTCCTGCGGCCAACGCAATCTCAAGCTGCGGTGGATGGGCGGTCTCGTCATTCTCCTTGCTGTCGAACTGCACCACGGCCGTTGACGAGGTAAGCGCCACGCCGAAGTTGGAACCCGGACTGCTTATCCAGGCCTGCACGGCTGAGGTCACGTCGAAGGTCACAAAGCTTCCTGCCTGGCTCACCGTGGCGGTGCTCGTCACCGAACCTAATAGCGGCTCGGTGGCATAGGTGACCCCATTCTCCGTCCACGTCCCATTGACTGCCTGCAAGGAAACGCTGCCTGCCGTGTCAGCACGATTGCAGAAGACCGTCAGCGTGGCACGCGCAATCCCGGCTGCCGTCGTGCCGGACGGCAGAGAGCCCAGATCAAACCGAATCAGGGCGGTGTAGCCATTCCCCACGTTCAAATTGCTCAGTGACCCAGCATTCACAGAGGGCTGCGCGGAGGAAACATGCGTATCGGCTGCCAGGGTGGCCTGTACAGCCCAGGCAGCCGTGCTCTGCCAGAACATCAGAGCGAGCAGTGCAAGTGCTCGCAGCCGCCATCTGTGGGGAGCTTTCCCTTTCAATCTTCGCCCCCGAGCCGCTGCGATCCACAGGCTGCACTCCCCGCTGTAACCACGTATCGGCTTACCCCAGGAAGGTCACCGGTTACTCGGCGACGGCTAATCTCCCTTTGCAGTGTCACGGGCTCAAAGGTCCTGGGCTATCCCCCGGGCGGGTCGAGTCATGACACTGTCGGGAGTCCGCCGGCAGACAATTTACTGTCCGGCGCTGCCTCCAAAGGTGCTGCAGGCATTCATATTTCCGGACTGGAAACCGCGCTCGAACCAGCTCTCCCGCTGCTGTGACGATCCATGCGTCCAGCTCTCCGGGCTCACCGCACGTCCGCTCATCTTTTCCAGGTGATCGTCCCCCACTGCGGCGACGGCACTCAGAGCGGCCTGCACGTCTCCTGGATCCAGGATGTGCTCTTCCTGTGCGTGGTGTGCCCAGACGCCGCCGTAGCAGTCGGCCTGCAGCTCGGTGTCCACCGAAAGGTGGTTTTGCTGATCTGGTTCGGAACGCTCCAGCCGTTGCACCTTGGCCTCCGTCCCCAGTAGATTCTGGACGTGGTGCCCGAGTTCGTGAGCGAGCACGTAGGCCTGCGCGAAATCTGCCGTTGAACCGCCGAAACGCTTCAACTCATCCCAGAAACTCAGGTCAATATAGACCTTCATGTCCTCCGGGCAGTAGAACGGCCCCGTGGAAGCCTGCGCTTCGCCACCACAACCCGCCTGCGTCTCACCGCGATAGAGCACCACATGGGCCTCGCGATACGGAACACCCCTGGCGGTAAGCGTTTGGCGCCAGAACTTCTGCACGTCCGTGTTCACAAAAGAAATTAACTGGGCATCGCGATCTTCCCCCGTCGCGTGCGGCTGCGCCGCTCCGGGTGATGCCGTCTGGACCTGCTGCGTCGGGGCGGCTGACCCGTTGCCGAAAAAGCTGCCGAGAAAGTTATGCCCCGTGACCAGGCTGATCACCAGCAACACCACAAATCCGATGATGCCCAGGCCTCCACCGCCAAAGCCAAAACCGCCGCCACCTCCCCCGCCGCTGTCATCCCGCCGGTCTTCGATGTCGCTGCTCAGGCCACCTGGCTGCCATTCCATGCCGTTCTCCCACCCATCCTTAACAGATCAGCAAAACACGGAGAGAATCACTCCTCCCGGGCTTTAGCCGTAGTCTGATGCTAACCGTGCCGATGTTCCGCCAACCAGAATGTATCCTCGCTGGAATACAAAATCCGGCTCTGGCTTCGACGCAGCCGTGCGTCCGGGTTCCGTCTAAGCTGGAAAGAGCCAGCGCTAGAGGCGCGAGCCGCTCGCCAAATTGTGACACGACAAAGGACAGGAAACGTGAAGACGAGTGGAACCAGGCTGGGCCAGAACTTCCTGGTCGACGAGGCAGCCTGTCTGCGCATCGCGAACGCCTTGGGCAGCGCCGCGGAGATGGCGGGCCGCACGATAGTCGAGATCGGTCCCGGTCACGGTGCCATCACCGAGCACCTGGCGGCCCGCTGCGGCCGCCTGCACTGCATCGAGTTCGACCCCGCGCTCGCCCGTGAACTCGCCTTTCGCTTCCGCAACGCGCCGCACGTGACCGTCCACCATGCCGACGTGCTGAAAACAGATCTCCGGGATTTCCTGCCCGGCTTCGACGAATTACCTCCAGACCCAACCGATAACGGCGTCGGAGGGGAGAGCCGGACCCTCGATGTGGTCGGCAACCTGCCCTACTACATCACCTCGGACATTCTGCTGCACCTCTTTGGCTTTGCCCGGGACCGCTCCCTGCGGCGGGCGGTGCTCATGGTCCAGCGTGAGGTCGCCGTTCGTGTGGCCGCCCCGGCCGGGGCCAGTGACTACGGCCCACTTTCCGCCCTGACGCAACTTCATGCATCCGTTTCGGAGCTGTTTACCCTGCCACCCGCGGCTTTTTCGCCGCCGCCGGATGTGTTCTCCACGGTCATTCGGCTCGATTTCGCTCCGCGATTCGAGGCGCTGGGGATCGCGTTTGAGTCCTTCAACCCGTTCCTGCGCTCCACCTTCGCGCAGAAACGCAAAACGCTGGCCAACAACCTGCACAACGCCGGCTACAGCGCCGGCCAACTGGCTGCCGCATGGCCCGAGGGTCTGCCGCTGCAAGTCCGTTCCGAGGCCGTCGGTCTCGAGACCCTGGCGCAGCTTTACCGCGCGCTGCTCCGCCTATCCTGAAGCAGAGGATCGCTTCCGCCCAGCGTTTGGGGCGCCGAGGGCAGGCTCGCACTCTCCAGCAAATGGGCGGCCTTGCGGCGCACGCGCTCCATCACTCGCTCGTCGTTCTGCACCGAAACCAGGACCGCGCCGATATTGCCCACCTCCAGCGCCCGGCCATCCTTCAGAGCACTTTGCAGGCTTTCCATCTCCGCGTCTAGTCCCAAACGGTCGAAGCGCAGTTCTGCCGTCAGCCGGTCACCGAATCGCATGGTCTCGGCAATGCCTTCAAAGGCCGCCGTCGCCGTATGCACGCGGTCCTCCTCGGAATAGTCGTAGGTGCAGGTGAATGTGGTGCCCTGCTGCGTGAGCCGCAGGGTCTTGATTCCTGTCTGCGCAATCCCCTTGCGATGCGAAGCGCAGCGGTCGGATCGAACCAGGGGGGCCACCGCAAAAAGCTTCTTCAGAAGGTCCTCCGAGACCTGAATGGGCCGGTCGGCGGCAGCCTCGCCCGGGGCAGTGGCCGAAGGTGCGGCCGGTCCGCCTGAGATGGAATAAGTTCCCTGCCGGGTTGCGGCATCCAGCTCCACCGCATAATGCGTACTTGCCGCACCCGCCCGGTCGAGCGTGAAGCGGAGCGTGCTGCCGGGCGCCGTCTGCGCCGGCAGCTGCGGTGTCGCTCCCCACAAAGCCAAAACGAAAATCCAAGACTTCAACGCTTGCAGGCCTCCGCCGTCTGGGCATGGTGGATATGACAGATGGCGATGGCCAGGGCATCGGCGGCATCGGCCGGTTTGGGCGCCTCGTCAAGCTCCAGCAGCCGCGCCACCATGAAGCCGACCTGGTCCTTGGCCGCCAGGCCATAGCCCACCACGGCGCTTTTCACAGACAAAGGCGCATATTCCGCAACAGGCCGGCCGCAATTGGCCGCGGCCAGCAAAGCGACGCCGCGTACCTGCCCCAGCTTGAGGGCGCTTCTTGCGTTATTTGCGAAAAAAACGTCCTCAATTGCCACGCACTCCGGCTCCCACAGGGTAATCAGCGCCGTCAGTTCGGCATAAATCTGGGCCAGGCGGAGCGCGGTACCGTCTTTTCGGTTCAGCCGTACCGCACCGGCGCACAGGTGACGAAGGCGAGGGGTACGCGCCCCGGAGTCTACCTCGACGACCCCGTAGCCGGTCAATTCGGTGCCGCAGTCGATGCCAAAAACGCGCATGGAGACCTAGTGTAGCGCCCCGGGCCCAACTCCGCGTCCAGATCCGGGGAACACAGCCGTTACAATCGGTGGGACCACGCGCCGGTCTCCGGCATGCGGTCGCTCGAGAACCCGAACCTTGTCCTTGTCTTCGACCACCGTCTTTCGCTTCGTCCCCCGCACGCTGTTCGTGTTGTTGGCCGCCCTCGCCGCGCCGGGGCTGCTGCGGGCGCAGGCTCAAGAGGGGACAACCCAACCTCCTGCACGCATCGTTCGAGCCCCTCGCGCGCCGCAGGCCACTCCCGCCACGCGCGAGACGGCGGTGCCGGGTGCCACCGGCTCCACAACCGCGCCGGCCCTTCACCGGCCCCGGCCCGTTCCCCACCCGGAGACCACGACGCCTGCGGCCGCCGCAGCCAGCCACCCAGCGCCGCAACGCAACGCAACGCCGTCCGGCTCCGTGCCGGCGACCGTGACGCACCGCGAAGCCAGCCCGGCAGATTCGCTCGCCACGGCGCAGACGCATGCCACCCCCACCGCCACGGTGGAGCACAAACCCTCCGCGAACGGGCTGAACCGTGACACCGTCGTCATCGACCCCGGCCACGGCGGCACGGACTCCGGCGCGCGCATCGGGGATACCATCCTTGAAAAAAATGTCACCCTGGCCCTGGCCTTTCGCCTGCGCTCGCTCCTGCTGGCCCGCGGCTTTACCGTGGTGCTGACCCGCGACAGCGATGCGGCAACGTTTCAGACCTCCCCTACCGCCGCTCCCGCCCCCCTGACCCTCGACGATCGCGCGGGCATCGCCAATCACGCCCGGGCGGTGGCCTGCCTGTTGCTGCATGCCACCGGCCGCGGCACCGGCCTGCACCTTTACAGCACGGAGATGGAGCCGGCTCCCGCGGAGCCCGCGCTGGTTCCCTGGTTGACCGGTCAGGCTGCCTGGGTACCCGCCAGCCACGCCCTGGAGGCACAGCTCAGCACGGCCCTGGGCCGGTCGCACATCCCGGTGCTCGGCAGCGCCGCCTCTGTGCGGCCGGTCGATTCCCTCGCCTGCCCGGCGCTCGTCCTCGAACTTGCACCCGCAAGCTCCGACATGGCCAGCATCAACGAGGCCGGCTACCAGGAAAGGGTCGCCGCGGCCCTGGCCAACTCGCTCGTCTTCTGGGCCAAAGCTGTGCAGGCCCCGCCAAGGCTTCCGGCTCCCGTCCGGGTTCACAGCCGGGTACACGCGGAGGAAGATGCCGAAAAGCGCGCGGCACCCGCAACCCCGGAGACGCAGCCATGACCCCGCGCCGCATGCGCATCCTCCTCTGGTGTCTCGTGGCCTCGATTCTGGCCATGGGCGTTCTGCTCTTCGTGGAGCGCCAGCGCCAACGGGACAAGGTCCGTGACATCGTCGATCAGGCCCCGCTCGACGCTCCCTACACCGACGCCGAGCCGGTTACGCTGGATCTTGCCGACGATAATACCGGCGCCATCCTTCCCACCGAGCGTCACATCGCCCTGCCCACCGAAGCCAACGCCCGCGCCCGTGCCCTGCTGGATCACCTGGTGAGCGAATATGCCCTGCCCGGCTCAACGCACCCGCTCCCGCCGGGCACGATGGTCAACGAAATCTTCCTGTTGCCGCTGCCCATCGTGGGGCACGAGATCGATACCCACGCCCCGGCGGCGAGCGACGGCCGTGTGCAAACCACGCCGGTAGCGCCCGACGATCCCAAGGCGCTGCAGCCGGCCGCGCCCGGGGGACAGCTGGCCGTGATCGACCTGCGCGGCACCTTTGTCAACAGCCATCCTTCCGGGGTCGAGGTAGAATCGCTCACCATTGCCTCCATCCTCGGCACCCTGCATACCAACCTGCCGCAGATCGAGCAGGTGCGGTTCCTCGTCGACGGCCAGCCGCGAGAAACCCTCGCCGGCCACGCCGACCTGCTGCGCACCTACCCCGTGCGCGACACCGCCACCCCCACGGCCACGCCCCAGTGAGCACGCCACCCAGAGACGGCGGCCGATCCCGAGGCCCGGTGATCGGCGTTTTCGATTCCGGCTTCGGCGGCCTCACCGTCCTGCGCGCTCTGCTGCGGAAGCTGCCGGGGGCACATTTTCTCTACCTCGGCGATACCGCGCGCCTGCCGTACGGGGCCAAATCACAGGCCACGGTCGCGCGCTTTGCCGTGGAGGCCGCACATTTCCTCGTGGATCGCGGCGCGGACCTGATTGTGATCGCCTGCAACACGGCCACCGCCCTCGCCTTGCCAGAGCTGCGCGCCGCCGTCCCGGTGACGGTTATCGGGGTAATCGAACCCGGTGCACACGCCGCCCAGGCCGCCGCGACTGCCGATCCCGCAGTGCCAGTTCCGAGCGTGCTCGTCCTCGCGACCGCCGCAACCGTGCAATCGCACGCCTACCGCGACACCTGTGCCCGGCTCGGCCTCAAAGCCACGGAAATGCCGTGCCCCCTGCTGGTGCCGCTGGTGGAGGAGGGCTGGACCGATCACCCCGTCACGCGCGAGGTCCTGCGCCTCTACTTGACCGAGGCCCTGGCCGCTGCCGGCAATCCCGCGGCGGTTCTGCTCGGCTGCACGCATTATCCGCTCCTCGCTCCGGCGATTGCCAAGGCCTTGCAGGCGCTCGGTTCAGAAGCTGCCGTGGTAGATTCAGCCGAGGCCACGGCAGAGGAGGTTCGTGCCACTCTCGCCGCTTCCCCCGGAACAACTCCGACGCTTTCCGCCACGACCGGGAACACGGAGGCTACCTTTGAGTGCTTCGCCACAGATTCAGTTGAAAAATTTGCCCGCCTCGGCAGTCAGTTCCTCGGTCGCGAGATCCCGAACGTGGAACTACTTGACCTTGGCGGCTGAACCGCGGGCGTGCTCTCTCCAGGCCCTGCCTCCGCTGCCGGAGGTTGATGACCAAACCCCGGCAACGTACATCGTGGAACTTAAAACGTAGAACTCAGAACGACCAACCCCCCAAAACCCCATGCCCTACCTCCTGAAATCCGAACCCGACAAGTATTCCTACGACGACCTGCTGCGCGATGGCGAAACCGTCTGGGACGGCATCAAGAATCCCCAGGCCCTGATGACACTCCGCGGTATGAAGCCCGGCGAAACCTGCGTCATCTACCACTCCAACGTAGGCAAGGCCGCGATCGGAACCGCGAAAGTCGCTGCCGTCAAAGTTGACGACGACGGAAAAACGCCGCTGGTCACCCTAAAGGCCGGCAAGCGCCTGAAGCGCGAAAAACCCCTTGCCGAAATTCGCGAGGCCGGCGTCTTCGCGGGCTCGATCCTGTTTCGCCAGTTCCGGTTGTCCGTCGTTCCCCTCTCTGACGAACAGCTCGACTGGCTGCTGCACGGCTAGGGTCCCTCGCGGCATCCAAAACACATATGAGTGCCAACGGGAACACAGCGGCGAAACCCCCAAACGCGATCGACTCCGGAATCTTCAGCCTGGGAGGCGACCTCGGGGTACGCCGCATGGGCTACGGCACCATGCGCCTGGTCGGCGAGGGCGCCTGGGGTGAGCCGCCGGATCGCGAAGAGGCACGCAATGTGCTGCGCCGCGCGGTGGAGCTCGGCATTACCCTCTTCGACACCGCCGACGCATACGGCCCGGAAATCGCCGAGGAACTCGTCGCCGAAGCGCTCTATCCCTACCCGGCCGATGTCGTCATCGCCACCAAGGGCGGACTCACGCGCCAGGGCCCTGCTAAGGCCAAACCCTGCGGCCGTCCCGACTATCTGCAGCAGCAGCTCGAGATGAGTCTGCGGCGCCTGCGCGTCGAACGCATCGACCTCTATCAACTGCATCGCATCGATCCCACGGTGCCGCTTGAGGACACCCTCGGCGCGCTCAAAGAGGCGCAGACGCAGGGTAAAATCCGTCACATCGGCCTTTCCGAGGTAACCCCCGAGCAGATCGAGCAGGCCAGCCAGATCGTACCCATTGTCAGCGTCCAGAACCGGTTCAACTTGGCCGAGCGCAAGAGCGAGCCCACGTTGCGCTACTGCGAGGGGCACGGCATCGGCTTCCTGCCCTGGTACCCGGTCAATGCCGGCAAGCTGGCGGCGCGAGCCGGCTCAAACGCAGAAGGAAACCACCCTGTCGCGGAGTTTGCCACCCGCTACGGAGCCTCTGTCACACAGATCGCTCTCGCCTGGCTTTTGGGAAGCAGCTCCGTCATGCTACCCATCCCGGGCACCAGCAGCATCGACCACCTCGAAGAAAACGTCGCTTCGGCAAAGTTGAATATTCCGGAAGAGGACTGGGATGCTCTCGAGCTGATCGTCGACACACAGGCCAGCTAGCCGACCATCTGAAACGAGGCACCGTGAACGCAAAGGCAACTCGATACGCGGGGCTGCTGGCTCTGCCGCTCCTGTTTACGATCGGTTGCCGGCGCACCGCACCTTCGCTCCCGCAGCGGTCGCCGGCCACCTCCCCTTCCCCTTCAGTCACAAGCCCGCGAGCCGCGGCCACGCCGGCCACACGCATCCTTCACGTCGAGCCGGACGCCGGTTTCTCCTGGCTTTACACCTTGGTCGAAGGCGCTCACCAGAGCATCGACATGACCATGTATGAACTCGTGGACCCAACCGCGACCAGCGATCTGCTGGCCGCTTGCGGGCGGGGCGTGCGGGTACGCGTGATTCTGGACGGAGGTCTCGAACGATCCCGCAATACGCCGGCCTACAGCCAGCTGAACGGCGCCGGCGCAAACTGCGCAGCGGCGTGGTCTAATCCCCAGTTCCAGGCCACCCACGAAAAATCGCTGGTGATCGATGCCGCCACCGCCGTGATCCTGACTGCCAATCTCACCAGCCGCTATTACGCCACAACACGCGACTTTGCACTGGTGGAAGGCGATGCCAGCGACATCGCCGCCATCGAGGCGACCTTCAATACCGACTACGACTCCAGCACGGATTTCAGCTACCAGCCCGGAGACGGAAAGGACCTGATCTGGAGTCCGACGTCTGCGCAGGCCGCGCTGCTCCGCATCATCCACAGCGCCAAGAAGACGCTGGTGGTGGAAAACGAAGAGATGGGCGACGCCGCCATCGTGGAGGCGTTCGAGGCCGCCTGCAAACGTGGGGTGGCCGTCCGTATCGCCATGACGGACACAAGCGCCGCCTACCACGCCAACTATCTGGCCCTGGAGCAGGCAGGTTGCCTCGTTCACATCGGCGCCAACAACGCCACCACCCTTTACATTCACGCCAAAACGGTGGTCGTCGACCTGGGCACCCGGACCCAGGCTGGCTACCTCGGTTCGATCAATTTCTCAAAGGCTTCGCTCACTGAAAATCGTGAACTTGGCCTTCGCCTCACCGACGCCGCAACCCTCAACCAGCTCAACTCGACCGTCACAAAGGACTTCGATCTCTTCCCTGCATTCCAGTGAACTATGCCCCAGGTCCCCCTGCCTGAAATTTGCTGGCCCCTTCACGAGGGCAACCACCCTGCTATCCTAGCCAGCGTTGCCGCTTGCAGTGCGGAAAGCTCGGAGCACAGGAAACCTGATGATTGATATGAAGGGCCAGGTCGCCGTCGTCTTCGGCGTCGCCAACAAACGCAGCATCGCCTACAGCATCGCCGAATCGCTCGCCAACGCGGGTGCCACCCTCGTTCTTTGCTACCAGAGTGACCGTCTGCGCAAAGATTCCGAAGCGCTGCTTGCGGAGCTCGGCCAAAGTGAAAGGGGCCGCCTCATCCAGTGCGATGTCACCTCCGACGAGCAGATCGACGCCGCCTTTGCCGAGATCAGGGCCGCCTTTGCCGTCCTGCACACCGTTGTGCACTCGATCGGCTTCGCGCCCAACATCAAAAACCCCGTCCTCGAAACCCAGCGCGCTGACTTCGCGCTCGCCCATGACATCAGCGTCTACTCCCTCATCGCCATCGCCCGCGCCTCCGCGC
>CAXTZL010000075.1:0-13049 GCA_964248555.1 uncultured Bryocella sp. | reverse complement strand
GGCACGGTTTCAAGGTAGTGGAGCAGCGTGGGACCGGTGTACCAGGGCATGGCGACGCTGGGCTCGACAACATTATCACCGACCAGCGCACTCACGGGAATCAGATCCACGGACCGGAGCTCGAGTCTCACTGCCAGCTCCAAAAATTGCTTCCGAATGGCTTCGAAAATGCCTTGGTCATACTCGACCAGATCCATCTTATTGACCGCAGCGACGACGTGCGGAATCCGCAGAAGACTGGCAATATAGGTGTGGCGGCGGGACTGTGGAAGCAGGCTGCCAGCCTTCACGAAAGCCTTGGCATCGATTAGAACCACCGCAACATCGGCCGTAGACGCGCCCGTCGCCATATTGCGAGTGTATTGCTCATGGCCGGGTGTGTCGGCGATGATGAATTTGCGCCTTGACGTGGAGAAATAGCGATAGGCGACATCGATGGTGATGCCCTGTTCGCGTTCCGCACGGAGCCCATCGGTGAGGAGGCTGAGGTCAACCCGGCCCTCTCCGGCACGATTGACACGGCTGGCACGAATGGAGGCAAGTTGATCCTCGTAGACACTCTTTGTGTCATGCAGAAGCCGGCCTATCAGTGTGCTCTTGCCATCATCCACGGAGCCTGCGGTGGTGAAGCGTAGCAGTTCCTGGTCGAGATGTGCGTCCAGAAACGTTCGCAAGCGAACTTCGTGGGCTGCCGTCCCAAGCTGGTCGAGATGCCTGTCCTGGATCTCCGGCATTAAAAATATCCCTCCCGCTTTTTCATCTCCATGGAGCCCTCTTCGTCGTGGTCGATGGCGCGGTTTTCGCGTTCGGAGCGGCGGAAGGTGATCAGTTCCTCGATAATGCCGGGAAGGCTGTCGGCTTCGGAACGGATGGCCCCGGTACACGGAAGGCAGCCCAGCGAACGCATCCGGACCTGCATTGTGACCGGCTTTTCGTGGGGCAGCAGGTGGATCATCGGGTGGACGATCTGCAGCGTGCTCCCGCGCACTACGACCTCTCGCTCCCTCGCGAAGTACAGCGGTACAATGGGAATCTGCTCGGCATACAAATAGAGCCAGATGTCAAGCTCGGTCCAGTTGGACAGCGGAAATACGCGGATCGATTCCCCCCTGCGCAGTCGCGAATTATAGAGGCTCCAGAGCTCAGGCCGCTGGTTTTTGGGATCCCATTGCCCGGCTGTGTCGCGGAAGCTGTAAACGCGTTCCTTGGCGCGGCTCTTCTCCTCATCGCGACGGGCACCGCCGAAAGCTGCATCGAAACCGCCCTCTTCCAGGCCGTCCAACAAAGACCGGGTCTTCAGCGCGCCGCAGCAGTTCTGGGTGCCCATGCCCCAAGGGCTCATGCCGCCCGCAATCGCTTCCTCGTTGCGATGGATGAGCAGTTCAGCCCCAATCTGTCGTGTGTAGCTGTCGCGAAAGGCAATCATTTCGGGAAACTTGTACCCGGTATCCACGTGCAAAAGCGGAAACGGAATCTTTCCTGGAAAAAACGCCTTCTGCGCCAGGCGCAACATCACGCTGGAGTCCTTGCCAATCGAATAAAGCATAACCGGCCGGGCGAACTCGGCAACCGCTTCCCGAAGGATGTAGATGCTTTCGGCTTCAAGCGCCTGCAAGTGGTTCAGCCGGTCGCGGTGGACGGCCGTGACCAAATCGGGCGTTGCGTTCAGTGTCGCCAGAAAGACCTCCAGGAGCAAATCGCGCCATGGCAATGCTCAGAGGGTGAGATGTGTGGCGGCGAAAATCGTCGCGGCTTTCGCCGGGAGGCGACGACGACGCGGACGCCAGGGCTGCTTTCTGCTAGACTTAGCCTGTCGGCGATTGCCCGGCTGCGCCCGGAGAGATCCGGATCTGCGGTCGGCTTTCACCCGAGTACCTGCATTTTACCGTGCACGGATTTCGGGGCGTAGCGCAGCCTGGTAGCGCACCTGCTTCGGGAGCAGGGGGTCGGAGGTTCGAATCCTCTCGCCCCGACCATCGATCTTGAGACTGAAGCGTTTCTGCCATGCAAGCCGGTCGAATACCGTGTAGGGGCTTTGTCTGAGAGATCACATTCGCTTCGCTTCCATCGGCCTTCGGCCCAAGTCTCTCGCCGCCTCGGCGCGCCCACGGTACAGAAGCGTGTTGGATCGGCGCCCCGAGCGGCCCATGCTATCCCTGGGACATCGATGCCCTACCTGCAAAAGTAGACGGCGACACCGAATGCGCGACAACAGCCGATGAGGACGCCCGCACAACGAGTCCGCAATTACGTGCGATGCCGCATGATCCGGCCCCTGTTGCGCCTGTTGAAAGGTGGAATCAGTCCTAAGCGGCTAGGCTGGAGCCTTGCCATTGCTCTGGTGATCGGCGTAAATCCCCTGCTCGGTTTAACGACGGTTTGTATGCTGTTATTGGCGTGGGTCTTCCGGCTGAATCAGGTTGCCACGCAGATTGGGATTCACCTCGTGTCTCCTTTGCAGTGGCTTCTGTTTTTGCCCTTTGTACACGCCGGTATCCTCCTGTTTGGTTCACATCCTCTGCCCCTTTCGCGTCGGGCCATTCTCCACTTGAGTCACCGGCACCCTTTGCAGTTGATTCACCTGTTGTGGGAATGGGAGTGGCACGCACTTGTAATCTGGGCAGTTCTTGCCATGGTGGTTGCCCCGCTCCTGGCGGTGCAGATTCGGCGAATGCTCGTGTTGTCGATGCGCCACCACAAAGACCTTCTCGTGTAAGGCTGCGAGACTTTCAGAAGAGCGATCCTGACCGACGTTTCCGCAGCGACCGGCATCCAAGGGAAGGCGAAGAACTCGGGAGTCCAGAACTTAGGAACGGCCCGGCCATCGCGAGCTTCGTTCCTCAGAAGACACGAGCGCCGAACTTCCGTGCCTCTAAATTCAAAGTGCAATCTCGATAGGATCGGCCATGCCAGGTGCAGTTTCTTCCTCCTCTTACGACTTGATTCTGATCGGCTCAGGACAAGCCGGAAATCCCCTTGCTGCCGCCTTTGCAGCAAAGAACAAACGCGTGGCCCTGGTGGAACGCAGTCTGGTTGGCGGCACCTGTGTGAATTACGGATGTACTCCGACCAAGACGATGGTGGCCTCTGCGGAGGTTGCAGCGCTGGCGCGGCGTGCCCCTGAGTTTGGCGTGCGTGTCGGTGAGGTCTCTGTGAGTATGCAGGAGGTCGTCGCACGGAAACGCGGGATCGTCGAGACCTCACGTAAAAACAATGAGACACACCTAAGGGAAAGCGTTGATCTTCTGCGCGGCGAAGCTTCTTTTACGGGTCCCCGACAACTGCTGGTGCAGCTGAATGCGGGCGGCTCGCTTGCCCTCACAGCCAATGTGATCGTGATCGACACGGGTCTTTCTCCTACCCTTCCGGACATTGACGGCATCGCCGCAGTGCCTCACCTCGATAATGTTTCGATCATGGAGCTTGACGCCGTTCCCGAGCACCTGCTGATTTTGGGCGGTGGATACATCGGTGTGGAATTCGCACAGATGTTTCGTCGATTCGGTTCCAGAGTAAGCATCCTGCAGCATGGGTCGCAGCTGCTTACAGAAGAGGATCCGGATGTTGCTGAGGCGGTAGCGGACCTTCTGCGTGAGGATGATATCCAGATCGTTCTGGATGCAAAGGTGGAGTCCGTCAGCGGGAGTGGAACTGAGATATGCCTGACAGCCGTTGCCAGCGGACAAGCAAGATCGTTCGAAGGCTCCCATCTCCTGATTGCCGCGGGACGTCGCCCCAACACGGAGTGCCTTAATTTGGCGGCTGCCGGTATCCAGGTGAATGGGCACGGCTACATTCACGTAGATGAGCGATTGCAGACCAACGTACCCGGTGTCTATGCAACCGGCGATGTCACCGGTGGGCCACAGTTCACACATATTGCCTACGATGATTTTCGCGTGTTAAAGACCAACCTGCTGGATGGTGGAGAACGCGTCACAACGGGGCGCCAGGTTCCCTACTGTGTCTATATTGACCCGCAGCTGGGACGCGTGGGCTTCTCCGAGAAGTCGGCCCGTGAAGCCGGACGATCCTTCAAGGTCGGGCGGCTGCCGATGACGTCCGTCGCACGAGCCTTTGAGACGGGACAGAGTCGAGGATTCATGAAGGTTCTTGTTGACAGCGAAACATCTCAGATTCTGGGTGCGTTCATCCTTGGGGCCGAGGGCGGGGAAATCATGTCCATGCTACAGATTGCGATGCTAGGAAAGCTACCCTATACCGTGTTGGAGAATGCGATTTTCGCACATCCGACTTTTGGAGAATCTCTGAACAAACTCTTCGCGAAGCTCGACTAATCCTCCGCCTGCCTTTCTTTACAATTGCTTTTTGCAGACGTGTCGATTCTGCTGTATGCGAAACAGCGATGCGAGTCCAGCCCTTAGCCGAACGCCACGGCCACCGTACACTGGTGTTATGCAGGAGAAGGTCTTGACCACAACAGGGGCGTCACTCGACGCGCAACGCAGAGATATCGTCGAGTCCGCAGAACAGTTTGCAAATACCCTGGCGCAGGGTCCCGACACGGGGAGCGACAAAGCGCCCAAGGTTGAGCTACAGCAACTTGGAATTTTAGGTCTGCTCACGGCTCCGTTGCCCCTGCGGTTCGGTGGGCTCGGGCTTGGAACAGAAGCAGGGGGGCACCTGCCTCTCCTGCGGGTATTGGCTGCGGTGGGTGGTGCTGATCTTGCCCTGGGCAGACTCTATGAAGGACATGTAAACGGCCTGATCCTTATAAGCAGCTATGGTACAGAGGAGCAGGTTAAGAGTGCTGCCGAGGACGCATGCGCGGGTCGACTCTTCGGGGTCTGGAACACGGGAGATCGAACGCCGATGCAGCTGCTCGGCGATAACGGCCGATTGCAGCTCGGCGGATGCAAGAGCTTCGCAACGGGGGCAGCCTTTGTGGAACGGCCTATCGTGACAGCCGAACGCGCGGGTTGGCAGATGACGCTACCCCGCATGGAAACGTCCGCGGTGAAAACGGCGCTACAGATCGATCGCACCTCCTGGCAGCCACTTGGCATGGAGCGCTCCGAAAGCTTCACCATAGATTTCACCGGTGCTCCGCTCGAAGCTTCGGACCTCATTGGCAAGCCTGGGGACTTCTACCGGGACCCTCTGTTTCGCGGTGGGGCCATACGCTTTGCCGCGGTACAGGCGGGCGCTATGCTGCGTCTCGCTTCCCTGTTTTCCCGATGGCTGCGCGAGCACGGACGGGGCGAGAATCCACATCAACTGTCGCGACTCGGAGAGGTAACGCTGGCTGCACAGGAGGCAGTTCTGTGGATTGAACATGCTGCTGCCATCGCGGAAAGGGCCTTGTGGCCCACAGTAACGGAACCGCTATCGCGGGAGATGATTCAAACAGCTAACATGGCTCGATTAGCACTAGAACGGCTAGCAACCGCAACGATGCCCCGCGTCATCGCCGGCGTCGGCGCTCATGGCCTATTGCGTCCGGCTCGCTTCGGACGCGTGCTGCGGGACCTGACCATGTACCTTCGCCAGCCGAATCCGGATGGTGCTCTCACCGATGTAGCCCGCCACGCCCTCTCCGAGAATACGGCGTCAATCTTCGGGGCCAGCCCATGGTCGTGCGACAGGGAGATCTGATGCAAAATCAAAAAAGCGGCACCTCTCTGTCCCCTGACTATTTTGATCAGGTCTACGCTGCCAACAGCGATCCCTGGAGCTTTGCCTCAAGTGAATACGAACGGGGCAAATATTTGGACACTCTGTCAAACCTGCCCGCATCGCACTACCAGGATGGCTTTGAGGTGGGTTGTTCCATTGGTGTGCTTACATACCAACTGGCGTCCCACTGCAATCACCTGCTGAGTGTAGATGTGTCCGAAGCGGCGCTCTCCCAGGCACGACAACGCTGTGAAGGCCTCCCTCAGGTTGAACTTCGATGCATGCGAATCCCGGAAGAGCAGCCTGATCAGATGTTCGACCTGATGGTTGTCTCGGAGGTGGCGTACTACTGGACGCCTGAAGATTTGCAGCGTGCGATGGACGTGCTCGCAGCGCATCACCGCGTTTCCGGGCACCTTTTGCTGGTGCATTGGACACCCGCGGTGTATGACTATCCGCAAACGGGCGACCAGGTACACGAGGCGTGGCTGGCCAGGTCCGAATGGAAGGTATTGAAGGATCTCCAGCGTGAGAAGTACAGGCTTTCCGTGCTCGAGAGAGTCTAGGACGAAAATGCCGCAATGCCTGCCTGCAGGGCCGCAATCGCATCACCAATTTTCTGCTGGCGCTGACCCTCGAATGTAGCATCGATCAGGCCATCCGCATCAAGGGCCGCGAGAAAGTCCGGAACACTTCCCTGTTCACGAAGGCACGCCGAGGCCCAATGATGCCAGTCCTCGGTAGGAAAGTGGAGACCTTGCAAGGACCGGTTGCGAAACGCAGCGCGTAGGCAGGACAGCATAGAAAAACGATGCGCAAGAAACGGTGCCGACTGCACCTGGTGAGCCTTTTCGTTCGATAACTCATTCCAATGACGAAGCTGTCCAGCTAACCCCACCTCCGCGCGCCCGTCAAGACGCGCAGAAGTTGCGATACGCACAGCAGGCTCATGACGCAATCGCAAACCAGCGCGGCGAAGCTGATGAACAAATGCCTCATCTTCCAAAACTGGTGCAGCGGGCATACCACCAGCGAGCGCATAGGCTTGCGGAGTGCACGCAAGAGAGGAGCCGAAGTGGTGCTGATGGCGAGGCCATGGATCGCCCGGCTGCGGATCCAGCAGAGCTTCTAGATGCGCGACCAGTTGACCATAGCGGCAGTCCCGCTCATAACAACGACGTACCTTGTCCGGAAGCGATTGCAAGTTCCCGGCGTCAAGCTCGATCAGCCCGCCTACCGCATCGGCTCCACGACCCAGTGCTGCGAGATTCTGCGCAAGCCAGTCAGGCGCAACAGTCGAATCGGCATCTGTGCAAAGCATCGCTACCGGCGCCAGCCGCAAGCCACCTAGTCTCTGGAAAGCGGTATCAAGCAGGAGCTTACGTGCCGTACCGGCATGCGCCTGTTCCTTCGAGAAGGTTCGTTCCACCACATGCAGCGCAAAGGACGGATGCCGCAGCTGCCAGCGCAGCGCAAAAGAAGCCGACTGATCCGCACAATTATTCAGGAGCAGAAGCACTTCGTACGTACGGTGCGATAACGGTGCTCCCTGCAACGTCTCCTGATGCAGCAGCGCGTCCAGACAGGAATCAAGCAAGCCTTCTTCATCGCGTGCGGGCACAACCACACAAGCGGAACATCCCGTAGGCGCTACGCCTACGATGAGCGCGGGTGCCGGATGGTAAGTCATCGGAAAGACACCTGGATCGCTCCTGCATTCGACGCAGCAACGGGATCCACACGCAGCAAAGACCGGCACCAGGCCTCATTGCCCCATACTCGCTCTCTGCCCGCATAGTATCGCGAAAACTCGGCGATCTGGTGAGCGGTGTCGTTGTCGACCTGTGAGTCGTAACATTCCGCCATCCTGAACTTTCTTCGAATAGCACTGGGGAGATCTTCAACGGCCTCTTGCGTAAAGCATGGCTCTAAGTGCTGACCCGTACCCGCCGCCAGATCTGCAATTTGTCCAACGTGCTCAAGCCGTGCCGCATACGGTAGATCCTCGTAAAAAGCCAGGGGCAGGTTCGCGGCAGACAGGGTCGCAAGGGCGGCGTTGTGGGTAATCCGGTGATCGATGTGCCCCCCAATCGCAAGCGGCACCACGAGAGCGACCTGACCTGCCTGGCTCTTTGTTACGATCTTGCGCAGTGCGCCTTCCACTCGTGCCAGGGCTCGATCGCCGGGGCGCAACTCCATGGTCAACACCTCATCGACACCGCAGGCCAGCCGCAAGGGAGCATCAAGTAGGTCCAGGTCGGTCACGCCGAGCGATCCGCCGAGAAGCTTGTTCCAAGCGTGGTCTTCACGTTTGCGTAAAGCCGAAACGAAGCTAAGGCGATCATTGCTGTGCATGTTTTCCGCATCAGAAAAGGGAGCGTAGACACTTTTCGTGAAGCAGTTCAACACGTCAACGCGGTGTTGGCTGCGTAGCCAGTGCTCCATGCTGAGACCAAGGGAAAAGGAAGCGTCATCCCGATGCGGTGATACAACGACAACTCTCACAGAAAACTCAGATGCGAGTTGTCAGGGACAAGACGGTCCGATATGGGCGCATCTTAGGTCAGCATGCAGTCTTTGTTCCAAAGCTTCTTTATGGGCGGTTTCGAATGCGCTACACACCGCAGACCCCACATCGCTCAAGTCGACGTATTACACAGCACGGGCCATGACCTACAAGCTGAAGCAGACTACCGGCTCTTGCAACGCGCAGGCATACACACCGTGCGCGACGGTCTTCGGTGGCACCTGATTGAACAGCAGCCCGGGGTCTATAACTGGTCTAGTTGGCTGCCCATGCTGGACGCCGCCGCCGCCGCCGGCACCCAGGTCATTTGGGATCTTTGCCATTGGGGAGTACCCGAGGGGCTTAATCCCTTCGAACCGGCGTTTGTGGATCGATTTGCAGCCTTCTCCCGTGCAGCGGCCGAGATGATTGGCCAACACTCGGACTCGGTCCCCATCTTTTGTCCTGTAAATGAGATCAGCTTCTGGAGCTGGGTAGGCGGCGACCGCGGCGTGTTCTTTCCTTATGCGGAGGGTCGCGGCAATGCTCTCAAGCGCCAGCTTGCGGCCGCCACAATTGCTTCCGTGCGCGCCGTTCGCTCCGTGCTTCCGCACGCCAGGTTCCTACACTGCGAACCCATCATCCAAATCTCGGCTGACCGCGAAAAGCCCCAAAACGCGGCTGCGGTAGCCGCTCATCATGAGGGTCAGTTCGAGGCCTGGGATATGCTTGCAGGCAGACTTGCCCCGGAACTTGGCGGCGGCGAAGATTGTCTCGATATCCTCGGCTGCAATTACTACTGGAATAACCAATGGATTGATCGCAAGGAGCCAACGCCCCTTGGACATCCACAGCACACCCCCTTGCACCTTTTACTGAAGATCATCCAAACGCGATACCAAAGACCCATGGTTCTCAGCGAAACAAGTGCGGAGGCGGAAGCCGCCTTCGGATGGTTGGGAATGATCTGTGCAGAGGCTCAACAGGCCTTGGCATCCGGGGTCGATCTTCAGGGAGTCTGCTTGTATCCGGTGATGGACTATCCCGGTTGGGACGACCAGCGCCACTGTCCCTGCGGGCTGATACAGCTCGATAGCACTTGGGCCTGCAGGCATTTACGGGCCGCCCTTGCGACCGAAATCTTGCTACAGACAACTAAATTCATTGTCAAAACGTGAGTTCGCCTCCAGATCCCGCCTCGGTGTCTTAAATTACTCCGCCGCGGGACCTTGCACCTCGGCCAGATTGCCAGGCATCACCGTCGCAATCCGACCTGCAGATGAAAGCTTGGAGGATCGCTTCAGGTCTAGCGTCATGGCTTTCGATCGCATCTCTTCTTCAGAAATATCGCGGTATAAGCGCAGTGCCTGGGCGACTACCTGATCCATGTTGAAGTAACGGTAGTTTGCGAGCCGCCCGCAAAAGTAAGTGTCTGGCGTAGCGTCGGCAAGCTCACGGTAAAGCTCGTAGAGCTTGGCATTTTCGGGGCGCGGTACGGGGTAGTATGGGTCCCCGTCTGCCATGGGGTACTCATAAACAACACTCGTCCTCGGATGCTCCTGACCGGTGAGGTGTTTGAATTCCGTGATCCGCGTATAGGGGTGTTCATTTGGGTGATTCACGACGCCTACCGGCTGGACTTGTTCCACGTCATGTGTCTCATGCTGAAAACGTAGAGATCGGTAAGGCAACTTTCCGAAGCGGAAACTAAAAAACTCGTCTATCGGTCCGGTATAAATCATCTTGCGAAAATCGTACTCGTCCGCAACTTCCCGGTAATCGGTTCCCGTCATCACTGTAATCTTCGGATGCGAGAGCATACGCTCAAACATTGCAGTGTACCCTTCGAGCGGCATCGCTTGGAAAGTGTCTGAGAAATAACGGTCGTCTTGATTGAAACGCACGGGAATACGTCCAGCCACGCTGCTGTCAAGTTCAGAGGGATCAACACCCCACTGCTTGCGCGTGTAATTTCGAAAGAACTTCTCGTAGAGCTCCCGGCCTACCTTGGATACAACGATGTCCTCCGAGGTACGAATCTCTTTTCGAACTTCCGCACGGTCCGCTAGAAACTTCTCCATACCCTCTGCGTCAAGTTCGAGCCCGTATAGACCATTGATCGTGTCCAGATTGATCGGGATAGGCAATAGCTTGCCATCTACAGAGGCAAGAACACGATGCTCATACGGACGCCACTCGGTAAAGAGAGACAGATACTCAAACACCTTCTCAGAAGCGGTGTGAAAGATGTGCGGTCCATACGGATGCACGAGGATGCCGTCCTCGTTATATTCATCGTAGGCGTTGCCCCCGATGTGCGGCCTTTTGTCGACAACCAGTACCCGATTCCCCATGCCAGCGGCAAGCCGCTCCGCCAGAACCGCGCCCGCAAACCCTGCGCCCACAATCAAAAAGTCATAACGGTCCATAACCGGCTTTACTACTCGATAGGCCATCACTTCAGCTCCTGCCGGCACTTTGTAGGAAGCTGCTTGGGCCGGACGGCAGCGCTCCATTTGATCCTGCATCGCAGCCCAGGTCGAATCCCAGGATGATGTAGCCAGCTTTCGTCCGACGGCGGCCTGCCACACAGCATCCACTTCGCCCCCGAGCGACCGGTCCAAAGCAGCCGCAAACTCCTGCGCGGTAGCTGCGATCTCGACGAGGCCTGAAGCGCCATAATCATGCACCACATCGTGAATCGGCGTGGAAACTACCCGTTTCCCCGCCGCCAGATACTCCGGCGTTTTCGTAGGTGAGATATAGCGAGTCGCATCGTTCATAGCAAAAGGCAGCATCGCCGCATCCCAGCCGGCCAGGTACGATGGCAGTTCCTCGTACTGCTTAGGGCCCAGATAGTGCAGATTGGGAGCCTTCGGCAACTGCGCTGGATCCAGCTTCACAACGGGCCCTAAAAAAACAAAGTGAATGTCAGGTCGCAGGGCCGCAACATCGCGCATGAGGTCAAGATCGAAGCGCTCGTCGAGCACACCGTAGAACCCGACGCGAGGGTGAGGGATCGTAGCCTGATCCGGCAAGTCAGCCTGCGGCAGCAAAGCTCTGCGGAAGTGCTCCTGCTCAATAGAGCTTGGAAAGGCGAACACATTGCCATGCTGCGTGGATTTGCGTTCATAGAGGGATCGTCCCCCCGTAAACACCACGTCGGCCCGCCTGAAAAGTTCGAGCTCATTTTGCAAAAGCTGGGCAGGCGCTCCCGCAAAGGCGGAAAGCTCATCCATTGCGTCAAACACCGTCACCTCAGGCACTAGATGGGCGGCAAATTCGAGCGCCATGGGTGTATAAAACCACGCATCGAATCGGGCGATCTGCTGCTCAAACAGACACTCATCCAACAGTCGACGCTGGATCGCCTCTAGGCTCTCGTTCCACAACATGTGCGGCCGAAGCACGATCAAATTGGGATACCCCATGACCTTCAAGACTTCAAGAGAGCCGCCCGCCGGAACTGTCGCGGCCGCCGGGTCATGCCAGATCGGTTCTTCCCAGAAAAGAATCTTTCTTGTGGCGGCGGCACGGGTAAGCAGATGCTGGGGACGCTGCTTAACGAAGTGCCAACGCAGGTGAGAGAACACCAGCAAAGCGGGGTGCCTGAATTTTTGCTCGTAAGCTTCTTCAATCCGTGACGTGAGATGCAAAGACACTCCGACTGTCGTTTTTGGCGCGACGTGGCGCGGATCGGACATGCGGCCCACGCAACACATGTAAGTGCAGCAGAAGAATGCTGCGCAATAGAATGGCTAAAGTGTAAGTGCCACGTACTTAGAAGCGGCAAAATGGCCGCGGGTTGTCGCAGGCAAAAGAGGGAAAGACGTAGAGCGTCCGTGGAGCAGCCGCGCGAATTCGTTTTCGTGTTACGGCAACCCTTTTTGGCGTTGCAGGGAACAGTCGCAAAAGCGAAGATGAATCCGCGTTCTTCTGTGGGCTTTGAACCCGAGCTTAATTCAGAAACATCGTTCGGTATAAGGTGTCCCGCTGCACTGGCTTGAAACCCGCATCACGGATGATGCGGCGGAGTTCTTCCTCCGTAGTGCTGTTCGCCGTGCCGGCCGCCCTGACGACATTCTCCTCCAGCATGACAGAGCCAACGTCATTTCCGCCGAAGCGCAGTCCCATCTGCAAAACTTTCAAGCCCTGCGTGACCCACGAACTTTGCACATTTTCTATGTTGTCCAGATACATACGGCTGATCGCGAGCGTCTTGAGGTATTCCACGGAGGTCGCTTCCTCCCAACCACGGCCACCCAGCGCCGTATTGTTGGGCTGAAAACTCCAGGGAATAAAAGCAGTGAAGCCGCCGGTCTCCTCCTGCAACTGCCGAACAACCTGGAAGTGATTCACACGATGCTCAAAGTTTTCTCCCACACCAAACATCATGGTCGCGGTGGTGCGCATTCCAAGCTGATGTGCCGTGCGATGCACCGAAACCCAATCTTCGGTGCGGCACTTCAGGCGAGCAATCTTGTAGCGCACTTCATCATCGAGAATCTCTGCGCCGCCGCCTGGAATGGAATCCAGACCTGCATCCCGAAGACGCATCATCGTATCGCGAAGGCTGATTTCTGAATATTCAGCAATTGCCAAAATCTCAGAGGCAGAGAGGCAGTGAAGCCAGATCTGCGGGAAACGCTGCTTAATTCCTGTAAAAAGTGCTTCGAACCAATCGATTTTTAGTTCAGGGTGAATGCCACCCTGCATGAGTACGCCTGTGCCACCCATCTCGACCGTTTCGCGAATCTTCTCGTAAATTGTATCGAAATCAAGCAGATACCCTTCGGCAGCGAGCTTGCCTTTCAACGGCCGATAGAACGCGCAAAAGGTGCAATACTCCGTGCAAAAGTTCGTGTAATTGATGTTGCGGTCGATGATGTAACTAACAACGCCCTCT
>CAXTZL010000074.1:0-13186 GCA_964248555.1 uncultured Bryocella sp. | reverse complement strand
GTATGGCCGCTCGGTACGCATCTCCCACGCCAAGGCGCACGCCCTCCTGAAGGGTGAGTTGATTGTTGAGGGTGCTTTGCCCTTGCAACTGGCGCAGGGCCTTTTTGCGCAGCCTGGCAGATACGAGGTTTTGGTGCGGATGGCGCAGCAGCCGGGCGAGCTGCTGGACGATTCTAAGGTTTCCACCGATCGTGGTATGTCAGTGAAAGTTCTTGGTGTGAAAGGGCCCAAGCTCGAAGGGCATACCGCGGAGACGCAGGATTGGGTGTTTGACGTCGGAAAGCAATTTCTTGCGAGCGGTATGAAGGAGTTCCTGCAGGCATTCAAACCGAATGCGGAGATCGCACCGAAGCTTTCAGAAGGTGCAAAAGGAGCAGTTTCGACGGTAGCCCGGGCAACGAATACTGTTCTGAATGCGATGGGTGCAAACTCCGAGAAGTTGGCTTTCTACGGCCATCCCGTGGTCCATCCCGCGAGTGAAGAGTACTACTCGCAGGTTCCATACCGTTATGGCGACTACGTGGCGAAGTTGGGTTTGTTTCCGTCCTCGCCTGGTCTGAAGGCCCTTAAGGAAGGGCCGTTCGATCCCGAAACGCCGGATGCCTTACGCGAAGCGATGAATACTTTCTTTAAAGCCAATCCAGCCGAATTTGAGCTGCGGGTTCAGCTCAACACGGGGTTGGACGACATGCCCATCGAGGATGCGCAGGCGGAGTGGCCGGAGACCGAATCGCCATACCAGACCGTTGCCCGGCTCGTGATTCCGGTACAGACGGCGTGGGATCCGGCAAAGGACGGGTACTTTGAAGATATGAAGTTTTCTCCGGCACATGGGCTCGTTGCGCATCGGCCCTTAGGCGGGATCAATCGTGCGCGCATGGTCGCTTACAAGGCGCTGGCAGACCGGCGTCTCGCCGATAACGGCAAGACAGCTGAGATGCCCAGCAATGTTCAAGAGGTTCCGGCGTAACGAGCCACCAAATTTGGACAAAGCGATGAAGTTCGAGGGCTTCTAGATTTTGAGTTCGTATCTTTCCATCCTGGCTGGCGAGGTGGATGGGGGCCCGGTTGGCGCCATCATCCTTACCGACGTTGTCGCCGCTATTAGGCGTAGGCACAACCACAAGACTCCATCGACAAGGCGTGTGGAGTTTTGTGGGATAGCTCATGCGGTCTCCCCAAGCTTTCCACTTCAAATCTTCACTGACGGCCGCTTCTGAACCATTACCCTTATGCGGCCATTTACGCCGCCTGCATGCTTTTCTCGTGTGTGGTCATCCCGGCGGCGGAGAGCCCCATCACTTCTGCAAGCAGACGGTAGCTCCGCAGCCGAGCCTGGTGCGAATGCGTAATCGTATTCACGATCAACTCGCGGAGATTCAGTTCCCGGGCCAGCGCACGCAGGCGTCCGGCCACCTGCTCCGGTGTGCCGACCACGTAGCGCGGCCACTCTTCGTCCGGTTCATCGAAGCTGCCCGCTGTGAAGGACGCAAACGGATTCGGGGCCTGGGGCTGCATCGCCCGCAGCTGCCGCAGCGCCTCTTCCGGCGTTTCAATGGGCCGACGATCCCCCATGCGGATGCGCCGCTGCAGGAGCGTCACCGACGAATACAGATACTCCGCCTCTTCCTGCGTAGGCGCACAGATCACGCCAATGGCCAGGGTCGCCTCGGGCTCAGTGCGGCCCATCCCATCGTCCTCGAAAGGCGAGGGCTGAAAGTTGCGTTGGTAGTACTCGATCGCCTGTCGCGTGCCCTGTGCGGAAAAGAAATGGGCGAACGCATAGGGCAAGCCTCCCTGTGCTGCCGTCACAGCTGACCACATCGACGACCCAAGGAGCCAGACGTCCGGCGCTCCCGGCTCGCTGGGCGCTACCAGCACCTCCCGAAAGGGATGATCCGGCGAAGCCGCAAACCGCTCCGGATGCAGATAAGCCTGCAACTCCGCCAACTGTTGCGGAAAATCATCCGGCTGCGGCCCCTGCCGCACGCGTCGCAGGGCGTAGCTTTCGCGCTGCCCGCCACCCGGCGCACGGCCAATGCCCAGATCGATCCGCCCGGGAAACATCGCATGCAGCGTACGAAAAATCTCCGCCACCTTGAACGCGGAATAGTGCGGCAGCATGACGCCGCCGGAACCCACACGGATGCGTTTTGTCGCGGCGGCTGCCCGCGTGATCAGGATCTCCGGTGCCGTGCAGGCCAGCATTTCCATGGCGTGATGCTCGGAGTACCAAAGCCGCGTGTACCCCAGCTGGTCGGCATGTTGCGCCAGCTCCAAGGAGTTTGCCAAAGCCTCCGCCGGGCTGTGGCCCGCAGGCACAGGGGACTGATCAAGAACCGAAAGGCGCAGCGTGGAACCAGGCTCACTCATGCCGATTCGATGAGCGAAAGGCCGCAACGGAAGCAGGAGCTTTGACAAGGTGGCAGCCGCCGCCCTCCCTCACACCGCCGCAGGGTCTCACGTCGTTCCTTTGTCCTCACCCGCTACACTGGAGCAGCCATGTTGCCTCCCTTTGACGCCTTGATCGCCGGAGCCGGTCCGGCCGGCTGCGCCGCGGCCTATGACCTTGCCCGCGCCGGCCGCCGTGTGCTGCTGCTGGAAAAACGCACCTTTCCGCGTCACAAGGCCTGCGCCTGCGGGCTCACGCGCAAGACCCTCAAAGCACTTCGCTACACGGTCGACCCGGTAATCGAGCGGCAATGCCGCGACGTCGTGCTGCAGGAGGCCGGCCTGGCCTTCCTGACCGGCCGCCGCACCGCCGACAAGGCCTGCGAGGTGCGCGTGCGGCTGCGCAACCCGTTCTGCGCCATGGCCGTCCGCGAACGCTTCGACAGCTTTTGCCTGAACGAAACACTCGCGCAGGGCCAGCCCGGCAGAGGCCCCGAACTGCGGAAGATCGAGGGTATTTTCGCCCTTCGCCAGCTTCCAGGAGGCATTGAGCTGGACGTCGTTCTGCCCGGCGGCTCCACCGAGACGCTCCGCGCTCCCGTACTCCTCGGCGCCGACGGCTCCAACGGCCAGACCCGCCGGCTTAGCTGCCTCGATAGCGCAGGACTTGCGTCAGCGTCCCAGCTTCCACCGGAACCCGCCTGGTACGCCCGCGGTTTCGCCCTTGAGGCCGTTGTGCCCTACACCGCCCTTCCGGCGAAGCTTCCCGCCGGCGACGAACCGCTCGATCTGGTCTTCGACTTTGCCCCGATCGCCGGAGGCTACGGCTGGCTTTTTCCCAAGGGCGACCACATCAACATTGGCGTAGGCGGTTTCGTCCCGCAAACCAGATCAGATAGCCAAGCCGGCGGCATGGTCTATGAGTCCGTTACCCGCGCTCTGCTTGAAAGCTATACGCAGGCCAAGCTCGGCGTGCAACTGTCCGCGCTGCCCGGCGCGCACGTCACAGGCCAGCACCTTGGCCTCGGCGGCCACGCCTACACCCCCGCCGGGCGCATCCTGCTCACCGGGGACGCCGCCGGCTTTGTGGATCCACTTACCGGCGAGGGCATTCACTCGGCCATCGTGAGCGGCCAGGCCGCGGCCGCGGCCGTTTTGGAGCTATCGGAGATGCTTGCCAGCGAAAGCCTCGGCGACTCCCTCGCGGAAGCCTATACGCGCCACCTGCAACCCCTGCAGAAGACGCTCGCCTTCTCTCACCGCGCCGCCCGCTCCTTCTACCGCGAACCCGAGCGCGGCTTCAAGGTCATGCGAACGCCCCTGCTGCGGCAACTCGTTCTGAAAACCTACGCCGATGGCCTGCCAACCACGCCGCTGCTTACCAGCCTGGCACGCCGGGTCGCCTAACTGCTCCGCTCTGCAGGAGCTGCCGGATTGCCATGACTCACCCCGCCACGCGCCTGATCTTCTCGGCACAGCTGCTCTCCACCCTGGGCATGTTCGGCGTGATCTGGTTCGTACAGATCGCCCATTACCCCATGTTTTTGGAGATTGTGCCATCGTCCTTTCCTCGCTATGAGGCCGCCTATGCCCATCGCATGGGATACATCGCAGGGCCACTCATGGTCGCCGAACTGCTTAGCTCGCTCCTGCTTCTGGCTCCGTTGCTGCGGCCGCCCTGCACCCGGGGTGCGGAAGCCTGGGTGGGACTGGCTCTGGTGGGCCTCTTATGGGCGTCCACGGCCTTTGTCCAGGTCCCGCTTCACAACCAGTTGCAGGCAGGCTACAACGCGGACGCGATCCGGAGACTCGTTTTAACCAATTGGATCCGCGCAGCTGCCTGGACCGCCCGTGCAGCCCTGGTCCTGCTTTGGGTCGACAGGCTCCTTCGAATCGGCTAGCGAATCAGGCGAGCACCGATCCTGAACCGACGCTTACTGAAACTGCGGCAGCCGCTCCAGATCACCCTCCGGCACCGGTTCCAACGGTCCCCCCGCCTTGACCCATGCCCGCAAACCGCCCTGGATCACCTTTGTCTGGCAGTCTTCCTTTTCCAGCATTTTGGCCACGCGCACACTGGTCGCATCCCGGGCGCAGGAGCAGTAAAGATAGATGTCGCACTCGGGCGCCATAAACTCGCGCAACGCCGCCAGCTCCTCCCGAAGCCGGTTCGGCTCTACCCGGATCGAGTTTTTGATCCGCTGCATACCCGGGTCGTAGTACCCATGGGAGCGAACATCCGCGATTACCACCACGCGGTCCCCTCCACCCTCCTTCAGGCTGGCGTGCAGGTCGCTGGCAGCGATCCGCTCCACGGCACTGAAGCGCGTGTCGCGCAGGTAGCTCATCACCAGCCAAAGTGCGTACAGGATTACAACGGTCGTCACGGTAGCCGCCGTCACATGTCCCAGGCGCCCGAGCCAGCGCAGAATATCGCGTAGAAACGGGGCAAACAGAAAGCCCGCCGAACTCCAGGCGGCGCTGTACAGTAGAACCCCCAGGCCATCGAGTGAGATAAACCGGACCGCCGGCATATTCAGGCTGCCGGAAAGCGGGGCCGCCACCGTGGCCAGCCCGGGAACGAACTTGGAAAACAGCAGCGTCCGTGACCCCCGCCGGTAGAACCGGTTTGCCGAACCGAAGATGCAGGTTTCCGGGTTCATGCTCACCCGGCAAAGCCCCGCCAGCAGCCACCACCCGGTAAGCCGCCCGCCCAGAAACATCAATGTGTCGCCCACCAGGGCTGCTCCGGCGCCGCAAAGGATCACCAGGCCGAGGTTGAGTCCACCCCCGTGCGCCGTCGCTCCCGCCACCAGCAACGCCACGGAAATGGGTAGCGGCAGCCCACAGCACGAAAAAAACAGGATGACTGCGGTGGCGAGGTACCCGTGATGCTCCACTGCAGACATTATGTTCATCACGTGCGGAACTCCGAATGGGCAGGCGAGGGAAGGTGCCTGCAGTTGAGATGCACGAGAACTCCGGACGATGTGCCGCTTGCCGCCACGGAGGGCAGAGATGTCCCAGGGGGCGTACAACGATGGAGGGACTGCCACCGAGCACCGGAATCTGCTTTGGAGCGGTCCAACGCGCCAGGATTGGGTCTTCGGCTACTGGTGCTGTTCCAGACGCGAGATCTGATCGGCGTCCATCTCGCCCCGGATTTGCAAAAGGAGGTGGGTCATGGCCTTTTCAAGGTCCGCACGCGCCTGCTCCACGCGGTCGATTTGGGCGAACAGGGCACCCTCATCCAGGCTTTTTGCGTGAACCAGACCCTCCATACGACTCTGTTCGCCTTGCAAATCCTGGTAGCGCTTCAGCAGAGGCCCCCGGTTTGCCTCAAAGGCGGCGTCCATCTGCCGCTGCTGCTCCGGGCGTAGTTGCAGACTTTTGGCAAAATGTTTGTCGTCCCACCAACGGCCCGGAGGCCCCAACTGCAGCCCACCGCGCATCGTGCTCGTGGTCGCCGCCGCGTCCGGCGAGTTTGCCGGCGGTGGACCGTCATGCTTTCTCCCAAAGCCGGGATTTTCCCCGGGCATACCGCCCATCGGAGACCCGCCGCGGCCACCCCCCATGCCACCGCCGCCGCCACCGTGCTGCGCCCGTGCGGACTGACCGGCACCACACAGGGTGCCGGCAATCAACGCCAGACGGCCCCAGCGGGCGAGTTGAGGGAGGGAACTCATCAGTTCTCGACTGCTTCCCATCCCTGTACGGCCGCGTGACTGGGGGAGTCCTTCAGCACCGCTACCGGGATCGCAGGCTGCGGAACCGCATTCAGCTCCTGGTCAATGGACGCCAGCAGGCGATTGTCCGTGGCCAGATCCGCGCGGGTCGGCGCATCGGACGCATCGCCCCTCCGCAATGCACCGCCGGTCGAGGAGACCGCAGAAAGCCGAGCGTCTGCAGCGTGCTGCGGCACATACATCCCGATCGCAAACACCGCAGCTGCCGCCGCGGCCACAAGGCCTGCACTCCAGGCCGGTCGCCACCCCAGCCGCACGGCCCAGCGCGACGGCATGGGCACGCGGCGCGGTGCCTCTCGCTTTGCCCATTCCAGACTTGTCGTGTTGAACTCTGCCACGAAGCCAAGAACCGCGGCGAGTTCTTCCCGGCAGGGCTCACAGCGGCGCAGATGGAACTCCACCCGGACATCCGGTGAAGTGCCCGCCAACAGTTCGGCAAACTGATCGTCCGTCAGGTGAGCCGGAATCTCACCTGCCAACCCCTGTTGCGAGGGTTGGGAACTTCCCTGTTCGAAAGAATGCGAGTCGTTCATCGCCCCCCTCCCATTCGGTCGCGCACAGTCCGCACGGCGCGGTGAAGATGCGTCTTTACGGTGTTCACAGGCATGCTCATGGCCCGGGCAATTTCGGCCAACTCCATCTCATCGGAAAACCGCATTAAGAATACCGCGCGTTGATTGGCGGAAAGCGTCTCCACCACGCCGGCCACCGCTTTTGCCTTTTCGCGAGCAAGCAACTGGCGCTCCGGTGAACTCTCCTTGCCGGGCAGGGTAGACGCCATCTCCATGACATCGGTCGCCGTTTTCGCCGCTTTGCGCCAGAACTGCAGCTTGCGCGTCCGCTGGTGATCACGAACCAGGTTCAGCGCAATCGAGGTCAGCCAGGTGTGAACACTGCAGTCGCCACGGAACTTTTCCCGGCCGGCATAGGCCTTCATGAAGCAATCCTGCACGATCGAAGCCGCCACATCGTCGTCTCCCACCGAAAAGGTGACAAACCGGAGCAGGCGGGCACGATGAGCACTAACCAGAGCCTCGATGTCATCCAGCTCCGTGATGGCGCGCTCCCGCTTCTCGATCCCAAGCATATCCAACGTGATCGCTGTCTGCATATGGCGTAGGACGAGGCGTCTCCCGGGCCGGATTACAGCAAAACGGCGAAGTGATACAACCTTTGCACTATCATTTGCTCCCCGCGGCTCTCGCAGAGGCAACCGGAAGCTTATACAGCGCCTCCGCATTCCCGCGCAGCACCATGCGCGCCAGCTCTGCCGCCCGCGCGGGCCCGATCTCCCCATCGGCCTCCATGCCCGTCAACGCCAGCCCCAGCGCCAGCCGCTCATTCCGGGCCGCCACCCAGGCGCTTTCCTCCCATCCCATCGCCGGCGAGTATGGATACGCATCCGTTCCAAACAGCACCTTTTCGGGATAGGTTTCCAGCCACTCCCGCAGCCACCCGGCCAGCGTGTGCGCTGGAAACAGCAGCGCCTGCTGTGACATATCGAGGTAGAAGTTCGGTTTCTGCAGCATCGCACCGGCTTCCCGCACATAGGGCCAGCCCCCGTGCAGCAGCACGAAATTCGTCCCGGCCAGCCGCGGGTCATTCAGCACCGGCTCCAGCAGCAGCGGATTCACGCCGGCAATCGAGAAGTAGCGCCCCCCACCGGCCATGCCGTGCAGATGGACAGCCATTCCGAGCCGCCCGGCTTCCCTGGCGATCGCGCGAAACAAAAAATCCTGCAGGTCCTTGTACCCTGCTTCATCCGGGGTTCCGCCGCCGACAAACTGCGCATAGACCGCCGCTGCCCGCTCCCTGGGCGGGTTGCCGACGTCGAGCCCGCGCAGGTAGGCCACCTCAAACTTGACCGCCACCGCGCCGCCCGCCTTCTGTCCCGCCAACGTCGGCAGCACCACCTGACTCATGTACCCCTCCAGCGTTGGCGGCATGGCTTTCAGGCCGGCAGCGGTCAGATAGCGAGCGCGCAGGCTGTCCTCGAGGGCAAAAAATTGCGCCCGGTCTGGCGACACCGCCGCAACCCCTGCATCGGACAGCGGAAACAGCAGCGCATCGTCATACGGCACCCAAAGAAAGCGCGGCGGCTGCACACCCGTTCCCATGGTCACCCGGTTGGCCAACATCGTCCCAAGGCCCGCCTGATCCAGAACCCAGGCGCCATAATGCGTCCCTTCGCGCTGCCGAACCCGGTTCCGTGCCGCTTCCAGCGCCGCCTGCGCGGTGCCATCGAGCGGCGGCACACCACGAAAACCAAACAGCGTCACCCAGGCATCGGCGAGCGGCGGAAAGTCAGGTCGCCAGGCCAACGGATCGGTTTGCGGCGCCATGTTATCGACCGGCAGCGCGTCGAAGCCGCGATCTGTCGCCATCGCCGGCGGCGACAACACCGGGTGCGCATGATTGTCGATCGCCGGGGTCCCTTCGATCACTCGCCAGAGCGCCGGATCGATCTCACGCACCAAAGGTGCGGCGGCGGCAGGAGCTGAGACAACCGGAGAAGCGGAGGCAGCGGGGCCTTTTGCAGCGCTCCTCTCCGCTGCGGGAGCGGCCCGCACGCCCTGCCCTCTGGCGATGAGGCTGGGCGTCAACAGACACAAAGAAAGGCCGAAGCCGAACCACTGAAGAACGACGGGGCGCATCGCAACAGCCTAACCCGACTCCGGCCTGCTGAGCTCCAGAAATACTCCCGCGAGGCAGCGGTGATGCGGATTGTCGGCCCGCACCGGCTCCAGCCCACGCGGGACCGCTCCGCCGCATCCCATGCCGTAGGAGTACGAAACGATGGGCAAATTTCTTTGGATCGTCGGTGGGGCTACCTTGGTGGCTGCCATTTATGTCGTTATGAATCAGCAGCTCGGACCGATTGCAACCTCGGACAACATTGAAGATACGGCGAGCAGCATCGGCGGCTGGGGCACAAAGCAGCGCGTCAGCGGCACAGGCGGACAACTGGCGGGCAAAGTGGAACAGGGAGCCGGCGACCTGCTCGGGGACCAGAAGCTCAGCAACGAAGGCACATTCGATCAGGCTGCCGGGGCCGTGAAGGATGCCGCGGGCAAGGCCGCCGGGGCTGTTTCCGACGCCGTCCGTAGCTTAAATTTGTAAACAGCCTTCCTCTGTAAAAGCAAACGCCAGTTCCTCTACAAAGGATTATGGTGGTCTGTTTCCAAACGCCAGCTTTTCGCGCGTCAGCTGCGCCAATGGAGGGTCACCGGTCCACCGGCAAGCGGGTGATCTCCTCTGCCCGTCAAGCGGCGCTGCTTCAAGGCGAAATACCATTTCGCCGGCTTGTCCGCATCATCGATCAACATGAGACCCGGATTAGACCGCAGTCCACGCGCCTGCTCCACCATCGTTTCCTGGTCCTGCGCCACGAACCGGGCTCCGAAATACCGTACCAGCGCCGTCACAAAGGGCACCGGGTAGGCGATATCCCATGCCGCTACGACGTCAATCCGGCACGTCGAAGGCGTCACCGGCGTCACCGTGGTGAGCGAGGAAAACCACCGCCGCCGGCCCCGGTCATTGGTCGCCACGATGGTCTCCGTACGCCGGTTCGGCAATTCGAAATCGATGGTTGTCACCGGCTTTCCCAGCAGGCGATACGGTGCGGAGTTCGCACTGGGCGTATGCGCGCTCATCCGGAATCCGGCGTTGCGGCCACCGTGTTCTTCATCCAGCAGCGGCTCAAACTCCTTGGTTTTCTCGTGAATGCTGGCCGCCGAGCGCCACCACCACGCCTGGTGCACAAACGGCCCGTGCGCCGGGTCCATCAGCCCGATGATGCTGTGGTCGACGTTGCAGGGCAGGTCGGCGGCCAGGTGCGCCGTCCGGAAGCGCTCCGAAAACCTGGGCAGCACCGGCGGCGGCGGCAGTGCCATCTCATCGGCGATGCGTCCGGTCCCCGCGGCCGGCACATAGACCCACGCATAGCCGTCACTTTCGCGCACCGGAAATGCATTCGCGTAAATTCGGTTGGGTTGCAGGTCATCGTGCGAGGTCAGCGATGGAATCTCCTCGCATCGGCCGCTGCACGGCTCAAAGCGCCAGCCGTGGTACTTGCACATCACGGTTTCGCCGTCGAACCAGCCCGCGCTGAGCGGGATACCGCGGTGAGGGCAAAGGTCGCGCAGAGCAAACAGCGTTCCGTCCGTCTTTCGCCCCAGCAGCATGGGGATACCGAGCAGGCTCGTCAGGGCAGTGCCCTTCGACCGCAGCCGGCCGGCACGCATCGCCGGATACCAGTCTCCAAAGATCAGTTCCGCTGGAGGGCCCGGCTTTTGGAGGCCATCCGCGCCCGCCAGTTGAACCAGATCCGCGCCCCCGGAAGCCCGAATTGGCCGCATATGCGCCATCTTTCAAGTCTACCGGAGCCAGCAGGGCTTGATTCGGCAAAGATGTTTCTGAACGATGCCGCGACTCTCTCAGTGCGGCCGGGTTTTTCTTGTGGCAGAGAGGGCGTGGCAGGGGGCGTGGCAGATAGGGCGTGGCAGATAGGGCGTGGCAGATAGGGCGTGGCAGATAGGGCGTGGCAGGGTCACCCAGGGGGCGTCCCTCCGGTGCGCACCGTCGGCACGTGGAGGTTGAGCGGATGCCTGCCGCGGCAGGTAAGGGTGAATGAGCGGGAAGGGTGGAGGGCGTGTGTCCCCCCCCGGTTCTGGCAAGAGCTTGCACGCGCTCCAGGGCAACTGTTTCCCGGGCTGCCAGCAAAACTGGTTCTTCCGCCTTCGGTGCACGTAAAGAAACGCTCCCCGGCCGAGGGAGCAGTTCCAAAAGCCGGCAAAGTCGGTTTAAGATCGATCATCTGATACTGCGGATAAGCTGGCGATGGGAGATGGACCCCAGGCACTTGCACTACATCGAGAAGAACAACTGGAAGGCGACGGGCGTCAGGGATCAGAGTTACCAGGTGATCTTCTTCACCGCTGGCGTACAAATAGACCGGGCATTAACCCAGAAATGCGTTGGATGGGCTGCTCCAGATAAATATGCTGCTCGCTGAAGACATTGCAGTCCGTAAGGCACAAACGTCCTCCCTGCTGAGTCATGTTGGGGTGATCATTCCCACGTTTGACGCCGAGCTTCACTGGAGTCAGCTCCAATCCGCACTCGCGCGTCAGGGTCTCACAACAGACCAGATTCTGGTGATCGACTCCGGGTCCGCCGACCGCACCGTTTTCCTGGCTCTCCAGGCAGGTTACAAAGTGGTTCAGATCGCGCAACGGGAGTTCAATCACGGCGGTACCCGCCAGATTGCCTGCTCCTACTTCCCGCAGGCGCAGGTGCTCCTGTTCCTGACGCAGGACGCGATTCCGGCTACGGCCTGCGCCTTTGCGAGCCTCTGCCAGGCCTTTGAACGCTCGACGGTCGGTGCTGCCTACGGCCGGCAGCTGCCCCGGCCCGAAGCCGACCCGATCGAACGGCATGCCAGGCTCTTC
The DNA here is from genome assembly GCA_964248555.1 of uncultured Bryocella sp. Classification (GTDB taxonomy): domain Bacteria; phylum Acidobacteriota; class Terriglobia; order Terriglobales; family Acidobacteriaceae; genus Granulicella. The sequence continues at coordinate 1,596 of CAXTZL010000074.1, read as the reverse complement.
AACTACCCTGCCGTTTCCGAACTGCGGACGCTGGCGCATCGCGAGACCCTCGGCCTCAAAGCCGCCTTTCTTTCCAACAGCTTCGCTGCCTATCGCAGGTCGGCGCTGGAAGCCATCGGCGGCTTTCCCTGCGATGTCATTCTCGCGGAGGATTCCATCGCCGCGGCCCGCTTGCTCCGTGCCGGCTGGCAGCTTGCCTATGTCGCGCAGGCCGCCGTCATTCATTCCCATGCCATGAGCTTTTCCAAAGAGTTCACCCGCTATTTCGATACGGGTGTTCACCATTGCCGCGAGGCGTGGCTGCTGCAGGAGTTCGGCAGTGCCGGCGGAGAAGGTAAGCGCTTTGTGCTCTCTGAGTTGCGCTATCTGCGGAAGACAGCCAAACTCGACATTCCGGCGGCGCTGCTGCGCACCGGATCCAAGTGGTTTGCCTATCAGTTGGGACGAAGGGAAAAATTCCTCCCCCTGCGTTTGAAACGTCAGTTGTCCGCAAGCTCCAACTTCTGGCAAGCACAATCAGCGATCTCTGAAGCCGCAGTCCCTGACTCCCCTGTGCTGCCGCCAACGCCCTTGACCAAGTAAAAGCTCAACTGCGCTTCGGCTTCGCGCCAACGGCGATCACCATTGCCCGCCAGAACCTCACCCGCGGACGCTCGTACACTGGAAGGCGATGACGCACCTCGCAGCGCCCGGCATTCAGATCCCGGCCCGGCCCCGCGCCACCCTTGCCACCGTATTTCTTCTTTGGCTGGCCTTTTACGCCAGCTTTACGCTCTGGCGGCCCGCCCTGCTCGACGACGCGGACAGCGTTCACGTCGAAGTTGCCCGCGAAATGCTGCTCCGCCACGACTTCGTCACGCTCTACGCCAACGGCATCCGCTACCTTGAAAAGGCCCCGCTGCTTTATTGGTCCATGGCCCTCTGCATGCGTCTGGCCACCTTCTTCGGCGTACACGATCCTGCCAACCTGGCCGCCGTCGCGCGCCTTCCACTCGCCTTCGGCGTGTTGGCGCTCGCACTCTGCTGCGAAGCACTCGCGCGGCGCATCTTTGTCTCGGCGCGAGCCGGCCTCTACGCCGCCCTGGTGCTGCTCTCGGGCTTCGGCGTCTTCATCTTCACCCGCATCACCCTGCCGGACGGCCTCGTTTGCCTCTGGATCACCCTTTCGCTATGGTGCTTTTGGCGCACCGAAGAACTGGACCACCCAGGGCCGCAAATTGTCTCGCCGCAGTTTCTGAGGCTGTTTTGCTGGGGCTTTGCTGCCAGCTGCGCCCTCAACGTGCTCAGCAAGGGGCTGATCGGGATCGTCTTCCCGCTCGGCATCACGATTTCTTTCCTTCTGCTCACGCGCGGTCCACGCCGCGCCCTTGCACGCCTGCGGGCCCTGCATCCGTGGAGTTCGCTGCTGGTCTTCCTCGCACTGGCCGCGCCCTGGCACCTTCTCGCCGGATTCGCGAACCCCACCCAGGGCCATCCGGCTCCCTTCGTCTTCGTCCGCAACGCCGGCGCCGGTCCCTGGGGCCACTGGCAGATTCCCTTGCCCACAGACGGCAACGTACGCGGCTGGACGTGGTTCTATTTCATGAACGAGCACGT